>JANWYD010000011.1 GCA_025057155.1 Chloroflexaceae bacterium | reverse complement strand
TCAGCAGGCTACGGAGGCAGCCTTCGCAATGCTAGCCGGAGCCTTCAGGCTCCCGGCGGGCCGGTGGGCCGCGGCACAGGCAGAACGTTTCGTCACACCCCCACGAGCCAGGAAAGTGTATCGAGATCCGGCTCGGACGCTGAGCGTTTCACCTCATACTCGTCGCGTACCGCTTCGGCAACCCAGGTCTCGCCGTGCACAGCGGGCAGCAGCTCCAGCAAGCCGACGCCAGCCAGCGTGATCAGGGGGCTGGTATTGGAGACGACCGGCTGTCTAACCACGCTGAAGTTCCGTTTCCAGATTAATATCATCGTCGAACTCCGAGACGCCGTAGCGTCCCAGAAGCTCGAGGAACTCTCGCCGCGACACGCCAGGGATCTCCGCAGCCTCGCCGGTTGAGATCGCGCCAAGTGTGTAGAGCCGAACCAGGATCGCCTCCCGGGCCAGATGCGCAAACTGATCGGGCATGAGACCTGCAAGGGTCAGCAACTCGTCAGGATAGGCGATCTGAATCGTCATCAGTGCATCCTTTCGTGCGCATACACGCAACCGAAGTCATCTCCTTCGTAGGCGCCGGATCAGCGGTTCCAGGGGCGTTTGGCCTCTTCCATTGTACCAGTTCAGAGAACGGCGTGATAGAAGTGGCCCGATGAGCGGCGGCGCCGCGCCGCGCAGCAATGTGACGGCAGCTTTGTCATCGTAGGCGGGGAAGCGCTCAAAGCCTGAATCATTGGGGCAAGGAGCGTGATGTGTTTGCGCAGCTTCCCGCGACAATCAGCGCGTCGTTGACCGGCGCCCAAACCGTTCGCGACGCGGCGGCTGGCGATGAAGGCGTAGACCAGAATACTGGCGTCCAGCATCACCGGCGCGCCATCAGGAATGTCCGCCGGCCAGCGGCTCATCGGGTGAGTTTGTCCAGATCAACGGTTGCCGGCGCCAGCATCGGATCCCCAGGCGCCTTGTGCAGGTGCACTATCATCGCGTCCGCAAACAGGCTCGCCAGCCGATCCACGGCAGCGAGCGCTTCAGCCGAGCCTGCTGGCGGGATCGGTTCGTCGTCGGCGCCGGCGGTCAGCGCCGGTTCAGGGCTGCTCAGCAACTGCTCGATGATCTGAGCCGGACGGCGCGTTCGTGGAGGCGCTGGAAGGCATCCTCGGAGCGTTCAATCGCCGGCATCGCCGACCTCCTCCAAACAAGTGGTATTAGAACATATGTTCGTTTTGGAGGCTGAGAGCGCGTCTGATCCAGCGCGACGCCGGCGCATCATCCGCAGCGGGTTCATCGCTCTGGTCAACAGGTCGCCGGAGAAGCAGCCTTGAGCTTTTTCCCGAACAATGCTGCTGCCATCATCGAAGCGTCCAGACTTCGTCGCCGTGGCCTTGCGTCACAACGCCAGCGATATGGCCGACACAGACCGCCAGGCCCCACCCGCGGCTTTACCGTACACTGGCGAGGGCGCTCCCGATCCTCATCCAACCTCCACTGCCGCCAGCTTCACCCCCAGGCGCCGCCCGTCGGGACTGGCCCGATCAAACTCCCGGGGCGTGAACGTTGGAGCGCGGAGCTCCAGCACGAGCTCGTCGCCGGTCACCGTCCCCGCCGGCAGGGTGAAGGTGTGCTCGGACCACTCCGGGCCAATCTCGGCCTGGCCCACCAGTGTCGAACCCGCCCACAGCGTCACTGTCACCGGGGCGGCGCCCGCGGGCCGGCCCGAGGCCAGGCGCAGGCGCACCTCCCGCACGTCTCTCGCATTGCTCAGCCGCACCCGCGCCGTGCCAGTGGTCCAGCGAAACCCTTCTTCGCCGGGACGAGGTCCGTGGAACCCGGCGATGAAGCCGAGGTCCAGCCCATTGCCGAGGGGCAGCCGCGCCGGAGGGGGGGTGATGCCCCGTTCCCAGAGCCAGCGTTGCAGATCCTGGAGCGAGGCGGTTTCGTAGGCCAGGTCGGCGCGCGCGCCGCCCGGGTCGCCGAGCGCCCGGCGCACGTCGCCCCGCAGCACCCGCGCCTGGGGATGGTCAGGCAGCACCGCTACAGCGTCGTCAAGATGCGCCAGCGCGGCGGGCAGGTCGCCGCTCAGCAGATCGGCGCGCGCCAGGGCGATGCGCGCCAGGGCCGAGTCTTCGTCCCGCTCCAGCGCCGCCGAGGCGGCGCGTCGCGCCGCCGCCGCGTCGCCCCGCTCCAGCGCGGCCTCGGCGCGCGCCAGGCGCCAGTGCTTCAACCCCAGTTGCCAGCCCAGGGCCACGTAGTTCACGTGGAGGAGCGTCAGGGTCAGCACGGCGAAGGGCGCCAGCAGAGCCACAAAGCCGTGCAAGGACGGGCGCGCACCGTTCGTCCTCTGGCCGCCCCCCGTCTGGACGAGCGCACTGGTTGCCCCCGGTGCGGCGCCGGGCGCCTGAGGCGTGGCAGGCCGGGAGGCGCCGGGATGCGGGGCATGCCGGGCCGCGGATGGCGCCGATTGGCCCGTCAGCGTCAGCCCGGCGAAGGGCAACAGAGCCGGATACAGGGGCAGGCGGTAGCGCAGTTCCACGTGAAACACCAGCGTGGTCAGAACGACATACAGCGCCCACGGCGCGAGCAGCCACGCCGGGGAGGGTGTGGCAAAACGTTCTGCACGCGCCGCGCCCCCCTGTGCCGCCGGGCGCGTGCAGGGGCCGGCCAGCCTTGCGAAGGCTGCCTGCGTAGCCTGCGGGAGCCGGCGCAGGTCGGCTTCGCCGACGGTAGCCCGCGGCTTCAGCCGCCGGGCGCGGGGGAGCTTTTCTTCGCCCCTTGCCGGGGAACCCCACACGTCGCGCCACCCCCCTCCCGCCCCCGGTTGCAGCAACCCCCGCGCCAGACCGTAGCTGCCGGCCAGGGCCAGCAGCAGCCACAGCCCATCGCCGAGGATCAGGCGCAGCCACACATCCGCCGGCCGCACCCAGATCTGCGGGCGGGCGCGCATGTCATCGGCATACTCCAGGGCAAAGAATTGCAGCAATTCGCCCCACGCCTTGGCCGCGAAACGCGCCGGATCGTCGCGGATCGCCGCCCAGCCCTCGCGCGCGGCGAGTTGCTGCCGCGCCAGCTGGTCCTCCCCCAGGGCGAAGAGTTGCGCCTTGACCGCCTCCCGCCCGGCCGGGTCGTTGTCGAGCCACAGGTTCTCCGCCCCGGTGGTGTCAATCAGGATCAGGCCGCCGTAGACCAGGTAGTTGCGGAAGGTCCAGGGCAGAATGACCAGAAAGCCCGCCAGTACGAACACGGCCGCCCGGCGCCACGTTGCCCCGCCCCGCCCGATGAGCAGCCAGAGGCCCCCCAGGGGCAGCAGCGGCAGGGCCATCGAGCGCACCAGGCTGGCGAGGCCCACCGCCATCCCTGCGACGCTGGCGCGCCACGCCGCGCTGTGGCGGCCCGCCCGTACCAGCAACCAGAAGCTCGCGGTCAGAGCGAAAAGAAACAGCGTCTCGGCGAGCAGTTCCGTGGCGTTGGCCGCCAGGGTGTAGCTCAACGCCGCCAGCAGGGCCGCCGCCAGGCCTGCCCGCCGCGCCGGCACGGGTGGCCGGTCGAGGGCCAGGGCCACTTCCCGGCTCAACAGGTAGACCACCGGGATGGTCGCGGTGCTCACCAGGGCCTGCACCAGCCGCAGGTTCTGCACCAGCGAGTCCACCAGCACGATGCTCGTCGCCAGGAACAGGGGATAGATGGGCGGGCGCATGAACAGCAGTTCCTGGTAGCGCCATTCGCGCAGCAGGATCAGCGCCGCGTTGAAATACTCCTGCTCGTCGCCCCCGAGGGGTTGAAACTCGCGCCAGCGCCACACCAGCAGGCGCAGCCCCAGCCCCGCCAGGGTGATCAGCGCCAGCGGCAGAATGTCAGGCGGCAGACGCCGGGCCTGGTTCATGCTTTCCCTGCAAGATATGGCTCAAGCCTGCTAAACAACGTGGTCTCACCTCCACACCTCCACACCTCCACACCTCCACACCTCCACACCTCCACATACCGGTCATACGAGAATGGCGAACCAATCGACAAACCCAAACTCCCGACTCTGCGAAACGCCTCGGATCGCTACCTCACCTCGGCCCAGTCGAGTTGGTAGGCCAGCAGGCGCAACTGGCCCTCCTGCGGCCCCTGCTGGGCGATCAGGTCGAGCGCGTCGGGAACGAAGGTAGGGGCGCGCAGTTCCACCACGTAGGTCGCCCCCGGCGGGCGCGCCGGCAGTTCCAGACATACGACTCGCAGTTCGCGGGTAAGGGCAATCGCGCCCAGGGCCGCCCCGTCCAGATACGCTGCGACTGCCGGCAAGGGCAGATCCTCGGGCCAGGCGCCCCCCAGGCGCAGGCAGAGTTGCCGGGGCGCGCCAGTACCCGCCCGGGGGAAGCGCAGCGCCGACACACCGCTGGCCCAGCGCACCGTTGCCTCCAGCGCGGGTTCGTACCCCCCCAGGTAGAAGCCCCGCAGGTACCCCAGGTCGTTGTCGTCGGCCACGGCCAGGCGGTCGTCCGGCAGTCGCGGCGGGTACAACCAGGTCCAGGCCCACAGCACGGGGTTCTGGCTGTCCACCAGTTCGGGGCCGAATTCCCGCCGGGCGGCTTCGATTTCCCCCATCTGGCGCAACAACTCGCCCGCGACCACCGCTGTCTGCCAGGGCTCAAGCGGACGTATCGGGCTGCGGGCCAGCCGCTCCAACCCCTCCGCCGGGCGCCCTTCCAACCCGGCGAGCAGCGGCGCGCCTACCGCGGCGCTGTAGGCCGGTAAACGCGGGGCGCTCAGGGCGGCGCGGGCCGCCGGGACGTCGCCCGCGCCCAGGGCCGCGGCCAGCCGCTGCTCGACGAGATAACCCGGGCGCGCCTGGAGCGCGATCCGGCTGCTGGCCAGGCTGGAGGGGTAGGGGCCGAGGTAAGAGGCCCAGGTCGAAGCGGCGCCGGGCGCTCGCGGTTCCAGATACGCATAGGGCGCCGCCGCCGCCAGTAGCAACAGCCCGCCCAGCGTGGCGCAGGCCGCGCCGTAGCTGCTCCGTAGCGCGGCCCGCAGCCCCGGCCCGGCGGCCAGCGCCGCTGCGGCCAACAACAGAACAAAGGGTATCAACGGCGCCCGAAAGCGGTTAATGGCGAAGAACAGCGGCGCAGTTATCAGATTGTACACCAGCCAGAGGCCGATCACGCCACTTAACGCGATGGCGGTTGTTGTTCCGTCTGGTGTGTCGTTCCCCGCGCCGCTCGCCCGGGTTCGCAGCACGGCCCATCCCAGCGCGGCCAGGGGCAGCGCCAGGACGTAGAGCGTGTCGTCCAGCAGCAGCAGGCTCAGGGTGTACCAGGGCGGCAGGCGGCCCAGGGCGAAGCCGCGGGTCAGGCGTTCGTCGCCGGTGTAGTTGATGCGGAAGAGATCGACGAATTCGAGCAGGCTCTTCCGCGCAAACGCCAGGGGTCGGGCGCGCAGCAGGCAGCCGGCCTCGGCGCTCATCAGGCTCTGGCGCTCGGCTTGCGTGAGCTGCTCCGGCGGCCGCTCCAGGGCCGCCATCAGGCGCGGATCACCGGCGGCGTACAGGCAGGAGCCGGCCCGTTGCACGCTGCCGTCAGGGGCGCGGCGCGGCTCCAGCAGCGCCAGCCGCTCCGCCTGACTGCGCCCGGGGATGGGCAGGAGCGCCAGGACAAAGTTGCGGACCGGGATGGTGTCGCGCCCGCCGTCGAAGGCGGTGCGCGCGCCGAGGAGCAGATTGTAGGCCCCTGTGGTGTCAACCAGGATGGGGCCCCCGTAGGCCCGGCTGGCGTACAGACTCCAGGGCAGCACCACCGCGAGCCACGCCAGCCCCAGCGCCGCAGCGTATCTCGCCCCCCGCCACCCACGCCCTCCCGCCCAGAACATCCAACCTGCCACCAGGGGCACGAAACCCGCCGTAAGCCCCCGCGTCAACGTCGCCAGACCAAGCATACCCCCCGCCGCTGCGGCCCAGGCCGTCGCGAACCGGGTGTACGGCGCGCCGGCACGCCCGCGCCTGGCCCACACTCCCAGAGCCAGGAAAGCGGCCAGGAGCAGGGTAATGAACAGCGTCTCGGTGAGCAGGAACTGCGCGAAGGCGACGAAAGGCAGGTAGAGCGCCATCCCCAGGGCTGCGAGTCCCGCTGCCCGCCGCTTCCCGGCGATCCGCAGCCCAAGGGCATAAATCAACCCGATATTGAGCAGGCTGAGGAGCGTCTGTGTCGCGACAATCGGCCCCGTTTCGCGCCCGAAGGCGAGGATGTGCGCGGCGAGAAAGAGCGGGTACAGCGGGGCGCGCGTCCAGAAGAACTGCGTGTGCCAGGCGAACCCGCGCCCCAGCGCTAGCCAGTCGGCAGCGGCGAGGTACTCCGCTTCGTCGCTGATGAAGCCCGCGCGGGGCAGGCGGCCCCACAGCGCCAGCCGCAGCGCCAGCCCCACCCCCAGGGCGAGAAGCAATGGCCAGTGGGTTCGCAGCGTCGCCCCGATCCGTGCGCTCATGGCCGCCCGACGCCCTCCGCCGCCGTGAGCGCGTCGGAAGGTACAACCTCTACCGTGCCCAGCACCAGCCGCCCGGCGCCCAGGTTCGGCTCGCCCGCCACGGCAAGCCGCCCGGCGGGCGTGGCATCATCGGGGCGGAAGACGCCCAGCAGCAGCACATAGCGCCCTGGCGCCAGATCCGCGGGCAGGTGGATGGCCCGGTCGTCACGGGCGGGCTTGCCGGGCAGCCAGACGCTTGTGGGCAAATAGCCCTCCAGCGGCGGCCCGTCGTCGCTGGCGAGGGGAGGGACCTCGCAATCGCGGCACAGGTGGAGGAAGAAGCTGTAATCGGCGCTCGGAGTTGCCGCCACGTCCCAGAAGAGGCTGATCGGCAGGTTCCCCCCGGCCCGGTACACCCCCGCGCCCAGGGGCGTGGTCGCCTTAAGGGTGTAGCCCAGCAGCCGCAGGTTGCCGCCGAAGACCGCATCACTGGTTGTAGCAGGTTGGAGCAGCTCGCCGGTGAAGTACGGCTCGGGGGCCTCCTGGCAGAGCACGTGCGCGCCGTTGAAGCGCCAGATCCCGCAGGGCCAGGTGCGCTGCTCGCGGCTGTAGGCCCAGAACAGGCCCACCAGTCCGTATTCATCGCCCGGCAGCGGCACGTCCACGGTGCGGGCGTGATCGGGGGCGATCAACAGGAAACTGCGCGTGTAGCCGGTCAGGCGCTCGCGGCGCTCCATCTCCCACTCGCGCCGGCCATAGGTGGTCGGTCCGCGCCAGAAGTTGCCGAAGGTCAACGGCTCGGGCGCCGGGTCGGCCAGGAAGCGGCCCATGTAGTAGTCGTAGAGCGGTCGCAGGTAGCCGGGATGCACTACCACCGCATCGTCAGGGTGGACGCGGATGGCCAGTTCACGGATCGCCTCACGGTACTGCTCCTTCACCGGGTCGCCGGAGAACAGCCCCCTGACCGGCTGGAACAGGGCCAGGCCTCCGGCGCCCACGGCCAGCGCCAGCAGCGCCAGCAGCGCCCCGCGCTTCACGCCGCGCGCGCCGGGGGAGGCGAGCGGATAGGCCAGCAGCAATGCCCAGGCAGGAAAGATGATAATCAGGTAGCGAGCCTCGTAGATCCGCGTAAAGATCAGTTGGGCCAGGAAGAGCGCTAGCGGAACGCCGAACAACACCAGCAGCGCCGCGGCTGCTGGCCGGCGCGGCCCGCGCAGATCGAGCGCGGCCTGCCCGAGGCCCCAGGCCGCCAGCGCCAGCCAGGGCAGCAGCCACCACCACGGCGCGTCGCCCGGCCAGCGGTCCACGGCGAAGCGCACGAAGGTGAGCCAGAGGGCCTCAAGCGGCCCTGCCGGGATGTAGGCCCCCGTTGCCGCAGTCTCACTGCCCAAGCCCAGAGCCATGCCTGCCACCAGCCCGGCAGCGGCCAGACCGAAACCCGCCCACGCCAGGCTTCGCCACCGCGAAGCCGGCGGGCGCGCCAGCAGCGTGACCACCCCGACTGCCAGCGCCAGCAACACTGCCAGCCGGTGTACGAACAGCGCGCCGAAGGCGACGGCGCCGAGCGCCAGCCAGTCGCGCCGCGTCCCGCTGCGAACCACGCGCAGCGTCAGCCACGTCATCGCCGCCGCGCAACAGAGCAGCAGGGCGTAGACTTTGGCCTCCTGCGCGTACCAGATGGCGTAGGGTGCCGTCAGGGCGATGGTCGCCGCCGCCAGCCCGTGGAGCGTGAAGCGCCCCTCCGCTCCGTTGAGACGCCCGCATTCCACAGCCGCCAGGTAGATCAGCGGCACAGCCAGCGCCCCCGCCAGCGCCGAAGGCAGCCGCAGCGCCGCCTCGGAGTCGCCGAACAGCGCCGTCCAACTTTTGAGCACCA
Organism: Chloroflexaceae bacterium; assembly: GCA_025057155.1. Taxonomy (NCBI): domain Bacteria; kingdom Bacillati; phylum Chloroflexota; class Chloroflexia; order Chloroflexales; family Chloroflexaceae; species Chloroflexaceae bacterium. The sequence goes on along the minus strand of JANWYD010000011.1, from coordinate 186,693 downwards.
GATGGTAGAGCGGATAGGCCGCGGTCGGGTTCAGCAGTTCGCCGAGCAGGCGGCCCCAGCCGGCGCGGCTCAACGCCCAGCTACTGCCCTCGTCGAGCCACAGGCTCTGGGCATCGAGCCGGTAGACACGCGCCAGCAGCGCCGCCCCGAAAAGCGCCAGAGCCACCACGCTGGATTGCCAGAAGACCGTCCGTTTCAACGCTTCAACCCATCATAGCGCCAGACCCCGCGATCGGTCCCGAACCACAGTGTACCATCTGCTTCAGCCGCGACATCCGTAATATAGGGAGGAGTGGTAAATCTCTCCCACTCTTCACCAATATAGCGGTGCAGGGTCATGCTGCCACCCACCCACGCCGAGCCGTCCTGTGTAAACGCAATATTGTCGATCCAACCGCCTGGCCAGGGCATAGACTCTTCCTGCCAGCGACCCTGCTCATCTAACGTAAAGAGCTTATCTTCAATGCCCAGCCACACCTTGCCGTCGGGACCCACCTCGATCGGACCATAGTTCCCTTCGGGCAAGCCGTTAGCAGCCGTCAGCGCTTCCCAGCGCCCATCCGGTTGCAGCCGGCCCACACCGGTTTCTGTACTGACCCATACCGCTCCGTCCACTCCGACGGCGATGTCAACCCGGCGTTGTATGAACAGGTTAACCTCATCTCCAGTGGTGCGCCACTGCCCATCGGGGCCAAACCAGCTCAGCTCCCCTGTCGAAGCAACCCAGACCGTCCCATCAGGTCCAAAGGCGATCTCCTCTACGGTACCGAAGGCCAGACCATCGAAAACTGTATAGGTGCGCCACTGCCGGTCACGACCGAACCGGCTGACCCCTCCCTCCGTTCCCACCCACACCGCGCCATCGGGAGCGACGGCGATGTCCGTGACCCGGTCATCGGCCAGCCCGTTCCGCGCCGTGTAGGCCTCTCGGCGACCATCGGGCAGCAGGCGGCTCACGCCGGCGTCGCCGCCAAACCAGACGGCGCCGTCCGGTCCGACGACCACCGCCCGCACCTTATTGTCCAGCAGTACGTCCTGAGTAACGTAGGTTCGCCATCGGCCAGTCGGTTCCAACCGGCTGATCCCCCCGCGCGTGCCGAACCAGACGCTCCCATCCTCCCCGATTTTAATAACGCGCACATCGTTGTCAGCCAGGCCGTCTTCCGTCGTATACGTTGACCACTGTCCATCACGGCCTCTCCGGATTACCCCGGCATTCGCCGTGGCGGCCCATATCGTCCCGTTAGCCTCGATGGCGAGCGCCTGGATCAGGTCGTCGGCCAGACCATCCTCTTTCGTAAACGTCTGCCAGCGTCCGTCGCTTCCGAGCCGGCTCAACCCGCCGTTGGTTCCGAACCACACCGCCCCATCTGGCTCAAAGGCGATGGCCGTCACACTCGAGCGCATGGCATAGCCGCGCCAGCGTTCCTTCGCGGAGGATGTTCTGGCATCCAGACGCGTGGCGCCGCCCGATCCACCAAACCAGAGGGCTTCATCTGGAGCTATAGCAATGGTCTGGGTCGTCAGATTGGTCAGCACGGCATCGTCCAGGGTCACGCCTCGATCAGCCAGGGGAATAAATTCCTCCCAGACGACGAAGTCTCTCTGAACCCCCATTACCTCGAATTCCAGGCGCGCAACCCCATAATCCAACGAGAACCACAAGGTTCGGCCCGGTCCCGTTACAAAATTCGAGATAGGCTCCGCTGGACGGATGCTATCTTCCCTCCGCTGTTTACCCATATCTATCCACGGTCTCCACACATCTTGCCACCGCCCGTCGGAGGCCAGACGCTGAATGCCGGCGGCGCTTCCTCTTATCCAGAGGGACCCGTCAGGCCCCAGCGCGATCGCGCGCAGTTCATCTTGTAGACCATTCTCCGGGGTCAGTTTCACGTATGCTCCGGTGCGCGCGTCCCAGCGCACCATGCCGCTGGTTGTCGTCGCCCAGACGCTATCGCCATCCAGCAGCAAATCAGTAACGTCGTTACTGTTGGTGAAGAGGGTCCAATCTTCCTCAAGGTCCTGTTGCGCCAGACGTTCCACCAGTTGGTGGCGCTGTTCGAACGACAGGGGGATCCCCTGATCATAAAACTGGACAATTCCCAGGCGCTTCGCAGGCGAGGGAGGCTGGTTCCAGTTTTGCCACAGCAACAGCGCTCCTGCCGTGAGCGCCGCCGTCAGCAGACAGGCGATCAGGCGCCGCATCTCCTTCTCCTTTGCACGTGTTTCGATGAAGCGACCAGAGATGTGGGGAAGCGACAGCTTCCTGGGGCGCAACTCACCGGGTTGCAGCTAACATCAGGTTGCAGGCGGCCAGAGGCGCCGATCCTCACCCTCCCCCGTCTTGCCGCGCATGGCGCACCTCTTCGCCTGCGGTGGAGAGGGAGGGTTCAGGGGGAGGGTGAGGACATTCCCCCCACCACCGCCCGTTCCATGCCCACTGCCAGCCGAAACACCGCTTCAAACCGCTCGGCGGTTCGTTCCCAGGTCAACTCGCGCTCGACGCGGGCCCGGGCCGCCGCGCCCAGCCGGCGCGCCAGCTCCGGATCGGCCAGCAACCGAACAATCGCCGCGGCCAGGGCCGCCGGGTTGCGCTCCGGCACGACCAGCCCGTGAATGCCGTCTTCAACCACATCGGGCACGCCGGCGACCCCTGAGGCAACCACTGCCCGCCCGGCGCCCATGGCCTCCAGCAGCACATTGGGCAGCCCATCCACTCCATCCCGCACGATGGGCAGGGCAAACACATCGGCGGCGGCAACATAAGCTGCAGCGCGCTCCCGTTCCAGCCGCCCGATGAACCGCGCGCTGCTCGCCAGACCCAGGGCCGCCGCCTGCCGTTCCAGACGCTCGCGCTGATCGCCGTAGCCAGCGATCACCAGCGTGGCTTCGGGTATGGCGCGTAGAACGGCGGGCCAGGCGTCGAGCAGCACGTTGAAACCCTTCTTCGCCACCAGGCGCCCCAGCCCGAGCACCAGGGGCGCCTCCGGCCCCAGGCCGAGTTCGGCCCGCACGGCGGCCCGACGTGCCGGATCGGGGCGAAATTGCCGCGTATTGACGCCATAGGGGATCACGTGGCTGCGGCCCGGCGCCGCGCCCAGGCGCACGCTGCGGGCGCGCAGATCGCCGCTGCACGCGGTGACCGCCGTAGCCGCGCGGAAGGCCCCCGCCGCCGCGAGCGCCAGCGACCAGTGGCGCTCGGCCAGGTAGATGTCGCTGCCGTGCAGGCTCACCACCAGCGGCGTCCCCAGACTGGCCAGGGCCGCGGGAGGGCCGTTGGGCAGGACCCAGTGGGCCTGCACCAGGTCGTAGGGCCGGCCTGCCGCCCGCGCCGCCTGCAGTTCTCGCAGCACGGCCCCCAGCGAGGCGCTCACCGCGAACGGCGCCGCGAGCAGCGTCCGGCGTTTGATCTGCGTATCGCTCAGCAACGACTGGGCGTAGCCCCAGATGTTCAGCGCGGGATGCGGCGCGTAGTGGAAGCAGCGCAGGCGCACCCCGCGCACCTCGGCCCCGCGCCGCAACTCGGGATGGTACGGCAACAGCAGGGTCACCGCGTGCCCCCGCGCCGCGACTCCGGCGGCAATTTCTTCAATAAAGGGCGCCGTCGTCTCGCCGGGCCACTTGGGAAACGACGTCGCCAGCATCAAAACGCGCATAGCTGAGACGACCCGCACTGCGCCTACCGGTCCGGGATGCGGTAAATAAAGGCGCGAAAATCCGGCGTCGGGCTGGCGTACACCAGCTCAAAGCCCTCGACCACATCGCCCACCTGATTATCGTGATCCATCAACGGCGCCAGCAGCCGTCCGGCGTCGCCCTTGACCCGCTGCTGGTTCTCCAATACCAGGTACTCCGCTCCGTAGTAGCGAGCGATCCACAGCAGCAACGCTCGGTCAGCCGTGTTTGGGATCATCACTGCCGGGCGGCGGGTGTGCCAGTTCAACTGCCAGGGCACGCGCGTCATCACCGCCGTTCCCTCCGGAGTGTGCGCCTCCAGCCAGGCATAGGCCGCCAGATCCGGCGCCCAGACCTGCGGCTCGTAGCGCACTTTGTTGGCGATGTCGGGCCGCGAAAAGCCCGTCACCCCGCTCACGATCGCCGCCACCAGGATCAGACCCAGCGGCGCCCAGCGCCGGTCGCCCAGCGCGGCCAGTTTGTCGTACCCGGCCCACAGCGCCCAGGCCCCGAACAGGGCCATCCACGGGATGAGCATCACCCAGTAGCGGTGTTCATCCGCGCGCCAGTAGGTGAGCATAAACACGGTGTACGGCGTGAACGCGCTCACCAGCAGACCCAGCAGTCGCGGACGGAAGCGCAGCGCCCCGATCGCCCCGATCAAGGCCAGCCAGGCCCCTATGTCCGAAGCCAGGTTCTTGCGTTCGTTGTCGCTGAACAGCCACTCCGCGCCGGCGGGAAGCCCGTGCCACACCGGCATCACGTAGTCGCGCCACTCCTCCACCTGCGTCGCCAGCTTGGCCAGAGTCTTGTCGAAACCCCAGCGCAGGATCCAGCTCCGATCAGGCAGTCCTGGTCCTCCCAGTTCCGGAGTGAACACGCGGTAGATCTCCTCCCACGCATCCCCGCTAGACCCCAGGTAGCCCAGGACCCACGCATCGTAGCGTTCCGTTGAATACACCGGCTGGCCAAACAGGCGCATATTGCGCGCCAGATACGGCGAGAGCACCAGCAGCGCCAGCGCGCTCCAGAGGGCCACCGGTCCCAGCAGGCGCGCCACGCCCGCCGGGTGCATCGCCCGCCGCAGCGCCACCCGGCTCCCCGGCCAGCGTTGCCCCAGGAACCACAGCCCCATCCCCAGCGCAATCATCGCCCCCGAGGGCTTCTGAAGCATCATCAGTCCCGTCAGCGCCCCCGAAAGCGCCAGCCAGCCCCACGCCCCTCGCGTCGCCAGCGGCGCACCCCGGCCCTCCCGTTTCACCAGTATAGAGTTTTCTGGCATATCATTGTGTCGCATTCGCCATCCGGGCCATTGGAATGCCCGGTTCCCCCCTCGCCCGCGCGCGAGCGGGGGGGTGAGGGTCGAGGTCGCGGCAGGCAAATCCGCGACCGTCTCCGAGGCCCCCGCGCCCGCTGCCGGCGTCTGGCCGCGGTAGAGGGCGTACAGGGCCCCCAGGCTGAACACCACAAAGGCCAGATCGCTGGTGGCATAAATTGTCAGGCGGAAGAACAGGTAATTCGTCAGTACAAAGACCGCCGCCACCAGCCCGACCCGCCGATCCCAGAACCACGCCCCGATGTGGTAGACCAGGATCAGCAAGATGGCATCGAACAGCAGATTAGGGATCTTGGCCGCCCAACTGCTCGACCCGAAGATGAGGAAGAACGGCGCGATCCATACCGGTTGCAGCAGCGGCCAGGTCTCCTGCGGACGCGTCAGGCCATCGTTGAGCCGGTAGAACTGCGTCACGTAGTCTACCACCCAGCCCCGCCCGGCCACCAGGTTGCGGGCCACCACGGCGTTGTCGGAGTAATCTGCGTGGCCCACATACGGCATCCGGCTCACTACCAGCGCGGCATAGCCGATCCAGATCGTCCCGAACAGGCTCAACAGCAGCAGCGCCCCCCGACTCGAGCCGATGGCGGCCACCAGGCCCTCGGCCAGGCGCGGCAGTCCCTCGCGCCCCAGCAGGATCACCAGCAGCAGCAAGCCGCTTCCCAGCAGAGCGTAGAGCAACGAGTCGGGAAAGATCGCCCAGAAGAGCGGGCGCCCGAAGGCCCCCATCCAGGCGAAGAACTGTGTCAGGGCGTGTACGAGCAACGCCAGCGCCGCCGCGACCAGCCCGTAGCCCAGGGCGCGTCCGTAGGTGTACCGGCGCACCAGGGCGCGGGCGTGGGCCAGGATCGGCCCGTGCCAGGCCGCCAGCAACACGCCCGTCAGCACGATGAGGGCCACGCTCAACGCCGCGCCCATCCAGATCCGCGCGTAGGCCAGCCCCACCCCGGCCAGGCCAATCCCCAGAACCGTCACCGTGTAGATTGCTGCTGGCCTGACCAGGAGGCGCGTCAGGATGAGGTAGAGCAAGCTGCCACCCAGGGCCAGCAAGACCACGGCGCGCCAGGCCGGCGGGTACACGGCCGTCAGTTGATCGGCGGCGCGCACCTGTACCTCGGCCAGTCGCACCCCCTTGGGGCGCGGATCGGGGCCAAAGCGCAGCGTATCGGTGAAGGTGTGCGAACTGGCCAGCGTCACGGTCAGGTCGCCGCCCTGCCGCGCCGTAGCCGGCACCCGGAAGCGATAGGTCGCCCAGGCGGATGTCGGCTGGAAGCTGCCGATGGGCGTTCCATCGGCGCTCACAGTAACCGTGGGCTGCGTCACTTCCACGCCGACCACATCGGCGGGCCAGCCCTGCACGGTAAGGGCAAGTTCCAGGTCGGCCCCGGCGCCGATGTTGGGCAGCGTGATCCGCGCGTTCTGGCGCGTCCAGCGGCTACGCAGCGTGGGCGAGTCAGGCGTCAGATCATCGGCGAAAAACTCGCCTCGCTCCGCGGCGCCCGCGTCAAGGCCGGAGGTGGCATCGAGAAACAGGCGATCACCGATCCAGCCGATCTGTACGCGGCCCGCGGGAGGCGCCTGGTAGGCCATTACCCCCACCGCGATGCTCAGCATCAGCACCAGCGCCAGCGTCAGCCCCCATCCCCCTAGCCAGCGCACGAAAGGGGGTGACGTGGCTCTGCCTGGCAGCGCCTCCGGTTGCAGATCGGCGAGACCCATGCGCGCCTTCGACAATAACAGACCGACCCGATCGCGCCGGGAAACCAGGCGCATCTGAGGCATTATACAGCCAATCCTGCGGATCGCTTATGAATCGGACGTGATAGAAAAGTCGCGCAACCCTCCGGGCTGCGCCATGCTACAATGCCTGTCATGATCTGGACCATCTCCGACCTCCATCTCTCCCACGCTCAGCCGAAGCCGATGGATATCTTCGGCCCGCAGTGGAAGGACCACGCGACGCGCATTGCCGCCAACTGGCTCGCCCGTGTCGCCCCCGACGATCATGTGCTCGTTGCCGGAGACATCTCCTGGGCTATGAAGTTCCCTGAGGCGCTGGAGGATCTGCGCTGGCTCGACGCCCTGCCCGGTCACAAGGTGCTCATTCGCGGCAACCACGATTACTGGTGCCCCCGCAACGTCAGACCCCTCCGCTCCCGCCTGCCGCCCAGCCTGACCCTCCTGGGCGCCGATGCCTGCGACCTCGGCGAGGCCGTCGTGTGCGGCACCCGCGGCTGGATCACCCCCGAAACTCCCGGCTACGCCCCCGCCACCGACGACCGCATCTATCAGCGCGAACTGGGCATGCTGGAGCGCGCCCTGGCGCATGCCGCCACCCTGGCCGCGCAGGCCCGACCGATCATTGTGATGCTCCATTATCCGCCGTTTGTGAATCGGCAGCCCACCGCCTTTAGCCAGCGCATCAATGCCAGTCCTGGCGTGCGCGCCTGCGTCTACGGCCATCTCCACCGCCGCCAGGATCACGAAAACGCCGTCAACGGTCGCGTTGACGGCGTCTACTACCAGCTTACCTCGGCTGACTTCCTCGACTTTGGCCCCGTCGCCGTGCGCGGTCTGGACTAAGCGCCTGGCCGGATACGCAGGTCATCCGATAACGGTCTGCGAGGGTTGCACCCTCCCAGAGCATCCCTGCAGGAACGGGAGCGGGAAAACCAGGTTTCTCCGCCCTCTTCCAACCGGGCGAGGAACGCAGGTTGCAGGGAAGGTTTTTCCCTCCCTGCGACCCCTCTACTTAGCAAGCTATGGAACGGTGAACCTTAGGATCTCCTGCTCACCACTGCTGATCGAGTTCGTGTAACTGCGTACCGAGCCACGGAAGAGGAAGCGCACAGAGTAGCTCGTCGGCGCGCCGCTAAAGAGCCGCACCGTGAGCCGGTAGTCTCCGCTTGGGATGGGCGAGCCGACGCTGTAGATGTTCTCGGTCGCATTGCCCAGCTCGCGCATCCAGTCGCGGTCCAGGCGCAGGTTGTTCTGCGGCCCCCGGTTGGCGTAATAAATATGCAGCCCGCCAGGACCGTACAGGTGCAGGTCCAGATCGGTGGCCCGTGTAGATGTATTGACCCAGGACAGCGTCGCCTGCAACTCGCCGGTGCCCACCGGGATCGTCGGCGCCGGCCTCGGACAGGCCGCCGACTGCTCCCACGTCCCGCCGGGATCCAGCACGATCGGTCGCGTGCCGATCCACGGCGCGTCAAACGAGGGCACGTTCCGGTACATTGGCCGATCTACGTTGGCCCGCGCCGGCCGCGAGTATGTCCATCGTTTCAACTGCCGCGGACCCGGAATCACCATCGGCGCTTCCCAGGCCTCGACACAGAACTGGTACGTCCCCCGCGGCAACTGGAAGACGCAGTAGTTGCTGCTGGGACCATAAAAATCCGGGTCGCCGTCATCACGCGTGACGCTATGGTAGCATCTCGGCCAGGCGCCGCCCGCATCCGACCCGGTGCGCATCACGATGCACCGCAACGCCCCGCCTGTTTGCGTGCAACTCGAGTTGTAGATAAGCGGTGAATTGGGCGTCGCGGTCGAACTGATAATCGAGAAGTTGTACCAGCACTGCAGACTGTCATATGGCGGCGGGCAACTGGTGCGGTTCCAGCGCACGCCGCCCGACACCCACGCCAGCGGCGCCGATTGGGCAGGAGCCACCACAGCCGGCTCATCCGCCGCCTTTTCGACCTCCTTCACCGGTTCGCCATCCACCGCCTGCGGGGGAACCTCATCGGTCGGCAGCGGCGCTTCGGGCGGAGGGACAATCGCCGGGAAGTCCGCCTCGTTCCCGCTACTGTTCATCACGGCCTCCGCCCCCGCCAGCGACCCATCCTCTCCTGCCGTCGTCTGCGGCGCCAGGACCAGCGCGACGTAGCCCAGGTCATAGCCGGCAAAGTTCACCGAGTTGCCCTCAAGGCCCAGCGGGTACTGGATCCATGTGCCGGTGTCCGGCGCGTAGCGCAGCAGCCGCAGGCGCGAGGGGTCAGCCGCCGATGGCAGCGGAATGTTCACCGCCACCGTGTTGGCAAAGGTAAACCCTTCAGGACCCAGTTTGACGATGGGGCTTATCAGTTGCACTCCCGCTGGCAGTGGCGCAGGTGGCGTGACGCCTGACTCGATCGAAAAGGTCGTCGTCCCCTCGGCGCCGCCCGTCTGCTGCGGCACCGTTCCCGCCAGCACTGTCATCCTCACGCCCGACGGGGTGCTGATAACGTTGCTCTGCGAAGAGTTGACCAATCCGGTCTGCGCCTCCATCTCCCTCTTGAGAAGCGGCACGAATACTCGCCTGAGCTGGCTCAACTCCTGCCCACGCACGACCTTCGTACCGCCACCGGTCGCCCCGAACGGCGCGCCTGGAACGGCTATCATCCCCAGAGCCGCGACCACGAGAAGCGTCGTCCACACGAACAGCCTTTGCTTGAGTCGGTTCCGGTGCTGCATTGTAGTCCCCCTTTGTTGAACCAGCCTGTACGTCTCGATGTGGTTGTCTGTCGAAGGAGCCGTGTACGAACGCGCGACTTCAGGAAAGAACATCGGCCGTTGCGATCCGCCCGAACCGCTGCGATGAACGGTACGCCTGATGCAAACTCAAGGAAAACCGGGATCTCCTTTCCTACGCGGCTGCGCGCGGCGCAGCGGGCAACAAACGACGGTCACGCCGGATGAAGCGTGCGGAGAGACGCGCTCGTGGACCGAACGCAGGTTCGCTCTGCGGCGAGCGCGCATTCTGACCGGACCGGCACTGTCTACCGCTATCGAGGAAACAGAAAGGGCGCGGAGGGTGCAACCGCGGGCGTCTTCCTCGAATAGTTGTCTGAAATGTCATGCGGTGGAACGAGTATTCAAGGAAGTTTTGGCAGCAGATAACTTCAGCGTAATCTCGAGTATTATCCTGAGAGGATTCAGTAGAGGAACGGCTGTTGTCGCTGCAAGCCCTGACACATCGTAATGCCTTGCTGAAGCGGAATCAAGCTCAAAAACAACAACCATGAAACCGCATGTATTCGCGTTTGCGTTGACAGTTTTCCACGCAACATAAATGCGGCCAAACAATATCTGGCATTTGCAATTTTTACCGGCCCCCTCGCCTCGCCTGCCGGCTCACGCCGCCCTTATCCGGGAGGAATGGCGGCATCCTTCTTCTCCGGCAGTAGAACCTCATTCGACAAGCGCCCCCGGATCGGGTACAATACAAGACGGCATTTACCGCATTCCAACGCGCTGGAGAACCACATGGAGATCGGAATCGTCCGGCCCGTCAACATCACCACCGAGATGCGCACCGCCTACCTGAGCTACGCGATGAGCGTCATTGTCTCGCGCGCGCTCCCCGATGCCCGCGATGGGCTGAAGCCGGTGCAGCGGCGCATCCTCTACGGGATGTGGGACATGGGCTTCCGCAGCAGTGACGCCTATAAGAAGTGCGCGCGCATCGTGGGCGACGTGCTGGGCAAAATGCATCCCCACGGCGATGGCGCCGTCTATGACGCCCTGGCGCGCCTGGCGCAGCCCTGGAGTATGCGCTATCCCCTCGTAGACGGGCAGGGAAACTTTGGCAGCATCGACGGCGACCCGCCGGCGGCTATGCGCTACACCGAGGCTCGCCTGGCGCCGATCGCCGAGGAATTGCTGGTTGACATTGATAGAAATACGGTAGATTTTCGCGATAATTTTGACGGCTCATACAAAGAGCCGACCGTTCTCCCCGCCCGGTTGCCTAATCTGCTCCTCAATGGCGCCTCGGGCATCGCTGTGGGCATGGCGACCAATATCCCGCCCCACAACCTGGGTGAACTCTGCGATGCCATTAGCTGCGTAATTGACAACCCCGAGGCGACAGTTGAGGATCTGATCAAGATCATCCCCGGCCCCGACTTCCCGACCGCCGCCAGCATCCTCGGTACGGAAGGCATCCTCGCCGCTTACAGCACCGGGCGCGGCCAGATCACCCTGCGCGCCCGGGCCCACATCGAGGAGGCCTCGCGCGGCGCCTTCAATATCGTCGTCACCGAACTGCCCTACCAGGTGAACAAGGCGCGCCTCCAGGAACGCATCGCCGAACTGGCCAGAGAGCGCAAGATCGAGGGCATTCGCGACGTCCGCGATGAGTCCGATCGCAGCGGCATGCGCCTGGTCATCGTGCTCAGGAGCGATGCGCAGCCGAAAAAGGTGCTCAACGCCCTCTACAAGCACACGCAGATGCAGACCACCTTCGGCATCAACATGCTGGCCCTCGTCGAAGGCGGTCGTCAACCCAGAGTGCTTACCCTCAAACGCCTGCTCCAGGAATACATTAACCACCGCCAGGAAGTCATCCGCCGGCGCACCGAATTCGACCTGGAAAAAGCCCGTGACCGCGCCCATATCCTCGAGGGCCTCAAGATCGCCCTCGATCATCTCGATGAGGTCATTCGCACTATTCGCGAATCGCGCAGCGCCGAGAGCGCCAGAAATAACCTGATGCGCGTCTTCAACCTCAGCGAGCGCCAGGCTCAGGCTATTCTGGATATGCAACTCCGCCGCCTGGCGGCTCTTGAGCGTAAGAAGATTGAAGACGAGTACCAGGAGGTCATCAAGCTCATCGCCGAACTCGAAGATATTCTCGCCAACCCCAGGAAGGTGCTCCACCTGATCAAGGAGGATATGCGCTACCTCAAGGAGAAATACGGCGATGAGCGCCGCACCCGCATCGTGCCCGATGTGACCGGCGAGGTGAACGACGAGGATCTCATTCCCGATGTGCGCGTATTGATCACCATCACCGACCGCGGCTACATCAAGCGCCAGGCCGCCGATAGCTATCGCACCCAGCGCCGCGGCGGGCGCGGCGTCAAGGGCATGGTGACCCGTGAGCAGGATATTGTGCGTCACCTGCTCATCTGTAGCTCACTGGATAACCTGCTGTTCTTCACCGATAAGGGCAAGGTCTACCAGCTCAAGGCCCACGAGGTGCCCGATAGCTCGCGCACCGCCAGGGGTCTGCCCCTGGTGAACCTGATCTCTCTGGAGCCTGGTGAACAGGTGACCAGCATGCTCGCCGTCCCCGACTTCAATGGTGAATATCTGGTTATGGCCACCCGGCGGGGCAAGATCAAGCGCACCCATCTGCAAGAGTATAGCCAGGTCCGCTCCAACGGCCTGATCGCGATCGGTCTCGAAGAAGGCGACACCCTGGGCTGGGTGCAGGTGAGCCATGGCGATGAGGATGTCCTGCTCACCACCGCGCAAGGGCAAACTGCCCGCTTCCGCCAGAGCGAGGTGCGCCCCATGGGGCGCCCGGCCACTGGCGTGAACGGGATCAACCTCGCCGACGACGACCGGGTGATCAGCATGCAACTCGCCAGGCCCGGCCACGATTTGCTCGTTGTGACCGCCCGCGGCATCGGGAAGCGCACCAGCCTCGATGAGTATCCGACCAAGGGCCGCGCCACCGGCGGCGTCATCACGATGCGCCTGCGACCGGGCGATGAGATCGCCGGCGCCGCAATCGTCAGCGATCGCTCGTTGCTCACTTTTGTCACCGCCAGCGGCGTGGTGATGCGCACCACAACCGATGATGTCCCGCGGCTCGGCCGCGCCACCCAGGGCGTCATTGTCGTCAATCTCGCCCCCGGTGACCGCCTGACTGCCCTTTCGGTCGAGGAACTCGACGAACCGGAGAGTGAACCGCCGACGATTGTCAGCCCTAATGGCGCCTGAATGCTGTGCTGGGTGCGTTCTTCAACGGGAGGGCGTTGAACGGAACAGCCCTCCCGTTTCCCCCAGTGGCGGGGGCCTGGGGAAACCTGATTTCCCCAGGTCCATAAAGGAAAAGGAGAGGAGGCGGGGCACGGCTCTCTGTGACCACAGGGCTGTGAGGAAACCCCGTTTCCCCACGTTCAGCGTGGTATTAGCGCCGTCTCTGAAGGCGCCGCTGAAATCGGCAGTTGCGGCACCAGTCCCTCAACCCGCAGGCGCTCTCCTTCACGCCGGTAGATCTCCACAAAGCGCTCAACCAGGTGAGGGTCCCAGGCGCTCCCGCGACCGCGCAGCAAAACCTCAAGCGCCTGCTCAGGAGCCATCGCTGGCCGGTAGGCCCGATCGGCGGTCATCGCTTCGAATGCGTCGGCAATGGCCAGAATGCGCGCCTCCAGCGGAATGTCCTCGCCGGCCAGACCCTGCGGATACCCGCTGCCGTCGTAGCGCTCGTGATGGCTCTCGATGATGGGCAGCACCGCGCGCAGGCCGCTCACGCGCTCGATGATCCGCACCCCGATGCGCGGATGCTGCTGCATCACCGCAAACTCCTCATTGTCGAGCCGCCCCGGCTTCAGCAGAATCTGGTCCCGAATGCCGATCTTTCCCACATCGTGGAGCAGGCCGGCGTAGGTCAGCACCTCCAGCCGATCGGCGGACAGGCCCACTTCCTCGGCCAGTCGCACGGCGTAGCGCGTCACCTGCCGCGAGTGGCCGAAGGTGTGCGCGTCGCGGGCCTCGATCGCCTCGGCCAGCGCCGCGATGGTCTGCCAGTTCTGATCCCTGAGCGCCTGATACAGCCGCGCATTGTCCAGCGAAGCCGCCACCTGCCCGGCGAAGATGCTCAACAGGCGGCGCTCAGCGGCATCGAAGGGCGGCTGCTCGGAGCGCCGGGTCAGATGCAGAAAGCCTATCGGGCGATCATGGCTCCGCAGTACCACTCCCGCGAAACGGTCGTCACCCTCGCTCCCACGATGCGCGCTCAATGCCAGATGGGCCGCCTGCAATGCCGTCGCATCGCAGTCCGCGTCCAGGGCCACCGCTCGCTCCCTTGACTCTTCCCTCCGGCTCGAACGCGCCGCCAGCAGGCGCAGGGTCTGACTCTCAGGGCAGAGGAGCGAGAGGGCCAGCGATTCGGGCAGGAAGCGCTGCCCAAGAAATTCGGCGATCTGGACGGCCTGGGTCTCGACATCTAGAGAGGTGGCGATCAACTGGCTGAACTGGTACATAAAAACCAGATCTGAGAGCCGTTCTTTTTCCTGCCGTATGCGTCGCAGTTCCAGCGCCGAGCGCACCGTGCGCTCCAGGTTCTCCGCTTCGACCGGTTTCGAGAGGTAGTCAAGCGCACCGAGCTTCAGGGCCTGACGCGCCGAGTCAACGCTGGCATAGGCAGTGAACACCACTACGTCAGTTTCAGCGTGGCGCTGACGGATGTGCTCCAGTAGCGCGATGCCGTCCATCACGGGCATATCGAGATCAACCAGCGCCAGGTCGTAGGGCTGGTGCTGGAGCAACTCGATCGCCTGCCCTCCGTGCTCGGCGGTTTCAACGATATACTTGGTGCGGAGCAACCGCTGGCAGAAGGTGCGAACGTGGACGTCGTCCTCGACCACCAGCAGGCGCGGCCGGGCGACAATGGCGTCTGGCGCCAGCAACACATCAGCCATACACTCTCTCCTTAATCAGGTCGCCAGAGACAACGGCGGCTGCGTGAAACGCTGTGGCCACACGGGCGCAACCCGACTGGTCTTTGCCGGGGCGCTCTTATAACATGCAGCATAGTAGGGGCAGTTGTCGTTTCGACTACACCGAAGGCGAAGTTTATGACAGTTTCGTCATCATCACACCTGCCTGGCGGTGATTGGTAAGGAGAAGCGTGTTCATGGTTGCCGCACATTTGATGGTCAAGAAATAAAGCCAGTATAGCCCGCGCAGGCGGGCTTCGCATCGGCAGCCCGCGGCTTCAGCCGCCGGGCAATTATGCATTCACTGCAGCGGGTCGTAAAAAGCCCGTCTTTCGGGCGCCTCTGCGTGCTCTGCGGTAAATCTGAACAACTAAAGGAGAGGACTGGAAGCGAAGGGGAACACGATGCGGGCGGGATGCCCGAACATCAGCGCGACATGGACCTCGTCTCGACGTGTCGCGCTCGGAGTGCAAGCGCCGGCGCCCTACGCGCCCGCGCGACGGGCAAAAAAGTCCTTGACGCGACGCTCGAGCTCCTCAAATTCAAAGGGCTTGGTGAGGTATTCGTTGACCCCCGCGCGGTAGGCGTTCTTCTCGGTATCAGGCGTGCCAAATGCGGTGACCATGATCACATAGATGTCCGAGTGGTTCTGGCGCAAGGCACGAACCAGCTCTATCCCCCCCATGCGAGGCATGTTCATGTCAGTGATGATAACATCAACTGCTGTGTTCTGGAGACGCTCAAGCGCGACGATGCCATCCTCGGCCTCAACGACGGTATAACCGCTGTTGGCGAGCAGAAACCGGTAGAGGCGCCTGGTTGAGGGATCGTCTTCCACAATCATCACCGTTGGCGACACGCTAGCCTCGCTTTGATCACATGACACAGCAATATGAACGGCACAATGCCCGCTTCTTGCAACTGTTCGCGGCGCCAACGGGCAGACGCGCCATGTCGGTTACTATACCACACGCCAGGGGAGAGGAATAGAAAGACCTCACAGGTCTGTACGACCTGCAAGGTCCTCAAGACGTCGACTCCGGCCTGCTAGCGATACGCCGCCAGTTCGTGGGCCTCAATAATAGGCATGAAGCGCGACATCTCAACCATTTTAAAGATTTTCTGATGGTGTGGGCTTACGTTCATGGCGAAGAGTTTGAAACCTGATTTCCGCGCCGTCACCACAAACTTGAGGAGGGCTGAGATTCCAGCCGAGTTGATAAATGACACTTCGCTGAAATCAAGTACAGTTACCGGGCGCATCTCCTGGCATTCCGCAGCGATTGCCGCGGCGGAGATTGCGTCGACGCTGGTGCTGACGATGTGTAGGATGGCGACGTCGCCGAACTCCTCCCGCAGGATGATGTCGCTCATGGCTCCTCCCTCCGATAGAGCCGCAGGGTAAGCACCGTACCGCGGTGTGATGTGCTCACTTCCAGGTGATCTACCAGCTCGCTGATCAGATACATCCCAAACCCGCGCAGATGACCGCTCTCAAGACTTTGCTCGTCAATCACTCGCCGTGAAGGGTCGAAGCGCTCGAGCCCGCTTCCCTGATCGCTGATCCGTATTTCCAGTTTCTCACCATCAATCTCGAAGACCACGGCAACCAGTTTTCCCGCTTCACGCCGATTGCCGTGATCAATGGCATTGTTTACCGCCTCACTAATGGCGAGCTTCAGATCCTCAACTCGCTCCTCCGAAAACCCGATCGCGTTGCCTACTTCTGCGGCGCTGGCACGCACCACCCGCTCGAAAATGGGGTTCGAAGGGATGTTGAGCTCGACACGCTCCATGTCCGACCTCGTTCGGTACGCTATGGACATCCGTCTGCGGCTCATTGTACGCCGGAGTTGTCACCAGGGCATAACACCGACGAGCGCAGGTCAACGCACCCCATTCGCCGAGGACTCGCGCACCCTGCCGCCAGGCGGCTGGTGTGTCGCGCCGGCGGGGCTGTCTGTCGTTCGCCGACTACGCATGGCGGGACGAGCGACCACCGGCATCTGCCGCATCAGATGATCGTAGCGCCGCAAATAGGCCTTGCCCAGCGGCGCGTTGCCGATCTGCAGATAGCAGGCCCCCAGGTAGTACAGGGCCTGAACGTGGCGCGGATTTGATCGCAACACCTTCTCGAACAGCGGAATGGCCTTGTCGGGTTCCAGAATCTCCCGGTAACACAACCCGAGCATGAAGGTGGTCTCAATATCGTCTGGCCAGTGGTCGAGCACGTGCTGAAACTCGGTGACGGCGAGTTTGTACAACCCCCTGCGCACGTACATGTAGCCCAGATCGTAACGCAGCGAATGGGCGTCGGGGGCCAGTTCCACGGCCTTGCGCCAGGCCGCCAGCGCCCAGTGCTCCCGACCGAGAACGGTATACATGAAACCCAGCAGGTAGTGCGCCTGCGCATCGTTTGGCAGCAGTTCCACCGCGCGCTCGAACGCGCGCGTGGCCTGCCCGTTCAGCCCCATATCGTAGAGTAGCTTGCCCATGCTCAAGAAGAGCCGCCCACTGTTCGGATAGAGCCGGGCGCAGTCGAAGAGCAGTTCGTAGGCCTCGCGGGGCTGTTTCCGCAGCCGCAGCACCGCGCTCATGCGCAGCCGGGCGTCAACATAGTGGCTGTGCTCGGGCGGAACCTGCCGATACTCCTCCAACGCTTCATCCCAGCGCTGCTGGCGCGCCAGCAGGTTGCCCAGCAGATAGTGCGCCAGGTATTCCTGGGGCCGCCACTGTAGCAGCGCCCGGTAGATCCGCTCGGCCTCCTCCTCATAGTTCTGTTGTTTGAGCGCGTGGCTGAGCCGGTAGTACCACTGCGCGACCTCTTCCTCGCTCCGGGTGACCAGAGCGCTGTCACCCGGCTCCGGATCGGGCGAGACAAAGGTCGGTTCGACGCGCAAAGCCTCGGCGAAGCAGCGCTGGGCCAGTTCGTGCGCGCCATGGCTCTGATGCATCAGGCCCATGTAGTAGCGCGGCTCAGCCGCCTGCGGGCGAGCGTTACATGCGCTGTTGTAATGGATGTAGGCCCGTCCGGCGTCGTCGATCTTCTGATAGCAGCGCCCCAGAGCGAAATGGGCCTCGTAGAGCCTGGGGTTGTGCTCTAGCGTCTCCTTGAAGGCAGCGATGGCCCGGTCAATCTGGTTCAGGGCCGCGAAGGCCACCCCCAGATTGTAGTGCGCCTCGGCCAGTTGCGAGTCCGTCTGGACAGCTTCGAGGTACTCGCGCAGAGCGCCCTCCCAGTCTTCTTGGAAGGCCAGCGCGTTGCCGATATAGAGGTAGATGATCGCGCGTTCCCGCTCATAGATCTGGGCCTGCTCCTCGCCGTCAACATAGGCGGCGATGAGCGCCGCCTTGAAGTGCTCTATCGCCTCTGCATAGGCTGCTCGCAGGTATGAACGCATGCCCTGGCTGAACGCCGCGCCCAGTCGCGTGCCCGCCATGAACCGCTCGCTTCCGGCAAAGGTATCAAGATCGAGCGGCATGAACTGCAGTTGATCATTGACCGCCATGGCTGTCCCCATCGCACCCTCTGCGCAAGCCGGCCCGCAGTCGCGGTTCTTTCACTATACCA
This sequence comes from Chloroflexaceae bacterium, assembly GCA_025057155.1. NCBI lineage: Bacteria > Bacillati > Chloroflexota > Chloroflexia > Chloroflexales > Chloroflexaceae > Chloroflexaceae bacterium. The sequence goes on along the minus strand of JANWYD010000011.1, from coordinate 168,674 downwards.
TGCCGTCGTTGACGGCGGCATAACACGACCGCGATCCTGGTCTGGTTGTTTTGTCAATTCGGCCTGGTTTCGCCGGGCGGCCCTGGACGTTGCCGTTCGAGAGAAGCGCGGCGGGCTGCGCCCGCCGCCAGTAGAGAGTTGGAGAGGGGATAACGTCGCGCAAGCGGCGCATGACCTGCGAACCCGTTCGCAGCCTTCTTTAACTTTCTTTAATGTAAGGCGACGAGCGAATCGCCTGCTTGATCAGCGATAATCCTCGGCAGCGATGCGCAGTTGCTGGTGCAATTCGCGGGCCAGTCCGCGCCCGTAATGGCTCTGGGCGAGCTTGAGCACCTCTGGCAAAACGGCGATCCAGGTCTCGGCGTCATCGGCATGCGCGGCGCCCACCAGTCCCAGGGCTTCCGCCCAGAAGCCGTCGGCCCGTTCATTGTCCAGCACTTCGGTCATAACGCTCCGCAATTCGTCGCCCAGACGGCTGCAACGGCGCCGCAAGACGACGATAGTGACATCGTCGCTTTGCGCGCCTTCGCTCCAGGCCCGCAGTTCGTGCAGCAGCCTCGCAACCAGCGCCCGAGGCTTCAGGCAGCGATGCTCTTCAATCAGCTTCTGCAGTCGCTCGAAGCTGAAGAGCGCCCCGCTGCGGTTTTCGGCTTCCGGCAGACCATCGGTGTACAAAACCACGCTGTCGCCGGGGCGCAGGGCGACTCGGGCCTCGGCATATTCGCTGTCGGGATCCACCCCCAGAGGCAGGCCAGAGAGTTCCAGTTCTTGCACCTGGCCGTTGACGATCAGCGGGAAGGTGTGCCCGGCATTGGCCACCTGCAACAGCCCCTGGGCAGTGTCGAGCCGGGCATACAGCATCGTCACCATCCCCTGCGGGATCTCGCTCAGCACGCCTCGGTTGACCGCCGCCAGGGTCTCCCCCGGCGCCTCGCCCCGGCGGGCCTCGTGGCGAAAGACGGTGCGCGCCACGGCCATTCGCAGCGCTGCCGCCAGCCCCTTGCCGCTCACATCGCCGATCATGATCCCCTGGGTTTGCCCGTCCAGGCGTAAGAAGTCGTACAGATCGCCACCCAGCTCGCGGGCGGGCAGCGAGACGGCGGCCACCTCCCACCCGCGCAGCCGTGGAGCGGCTTCCAGAAGCAGGCCCTGTTGCAGGTCACGGGCGAGTTGCAACTCCTGTTCGAGCTCGGCAGCGCGGCGCTGCTGCTCGGCGGTAAGGGCTGACAAGGAGGCGTTCGTCTGCTGCTCCGCGAAAGTGCGGTGCGGACGGCGGCGCGGCACACCTCCCTGGTGCCCCAGGAGTGTCGGTACACGACAGCTCATCTGGCGCCCTGCAACGAGTTTAGGCATAGTTCCCTGTACGCTGAGCCGCTTCAATTCTATCCGCGACGGCTTGCATCGTTCAACAAGGCCTCGTAGCGCCGGCAGGTTTCGGTCAACCATCCTGAGGCGACTCCATCAATCAACTGATCGGGCGGAAGTGCAGCCAGATGTTTCAGCGCGCTGCGATACTCGCGCAGTGCGCTCTCCAGACGCCCCGCCTGGCGATAACTTTCGGCCAGATGAAAGGCGATCACCGGTGAGTCGCCATCCAGGTAGCGCGCCCGTTCCAACTGCTCTATCGCCGCGATGTGCTGCCCCTGCCGCGCATAGATCAGACCGATCAAGATATGCGCCTCGGTGGTCAGCGGGTCGAGTTCCAGGGCGCGGTGGGCCTCGGCGGCGGCCAGATCGAGATCGCCGCGATCAGCGTGGGCGCGCGCAGCCAGGGCCAGAATCTGTGGAGCGTACCGGTCGGACGGCGGCGCCTCCGCAAAAAGCTCCAGCGCCGATTGAGCGTCGCCAGCGGCAAGGAGCGCGCGCCCCCGCGCAGTGACCTCGGCCCCGCTGGGGCGCACCGCTTTTACCGCCCGCTGGCGTGCGACTGGCCAGGGGGCGGCGTCACTGCTAGGCCCGGGAACACTGCGAACGGGTTCGTGACGCTCAGACTCCTTTACGTACACGTAGGTTCCCGCCACCTCGCGCCAGCGAAAGCGATCAAAGATGTTCCACAACGTTTCCGAGAATCCCAGGAACAGCGTTCCGCCCTCGTCGAGCGCCCGGTAAAACCGCTCCATCAGCGCCCGGCAGGTGCGGACCTGGAAGTAAATGGTCACATTCTGGCAGAAGATCACGTGCGTGCCATGGGCCTGTGGAGGAACGGGATCGAGCAGGTTAAATTGCTCGAAGCGCACCAGTCGCCGCGCTGCCGGCCCGATGGCCAGTGCATCGCCACGCCGCTCGAAGAAGCGCGACCGTTGTTGCACCGACAGATTAGCCAGGGTGCGACCACGGTAGACCCCCGCCCGCGCCCTGGCCAGCGCCGACGCGCTCAGGTCGGTGGCCCAGATCTCGATCGGTCGCGGCGGCGGATCGCCCAGCGCCTCCAGGGCCACGATGGCGATGGAGTAGGCTTCCTCGCCCGTGCTGCACCCGGCGCTCCAGATGCGCAGTGGCAGGCCCGGCGGCAGGCGCTGGTGCAGCGCGGGCAACACCTCGGCACGGAGCGCATCCATATGCGGCCGGTTGCGAAAGAACTGTGTCTCGTGGTTGAGCAACAGTTCGGCGAGCTGCTGGAGTTCCAGCGGATCACGGCGGGTGCGCAGGGCGGTTACGTAGATCAGCGGTGACTGCCCAAGGAACTCCGCCCGGCGCCGGGCCGCCGTCTCGAGCGCCGCCAGACGCGAATCATCAAGATAAACCCCGCAGTAGTCGGCCACCAGGTCACGCAACGCGGCAAGATGGTGAGCGGCCAGCGCCTGTTTGGCAGGCAGCCAGGTAGTCATAGCTCTCTTCAGTCGTGCCGATGCATCAGGAGGACACATCCGCTTCAACTGCCACGTGAAGGGCGCCGGGCATAGGGTCCTGCGGCCAGGCGCTGGCAGAGAGCCGCGGCGATCTGCTGCGGCGGCAGCACAATGTCGGCGGCCCCCAGTTCGATCGCCGCCCGCGGCATGCCAAAGATGGCGCACGAGGCGCCGTCCTGCGCAATGGCGTATCCCCCTGCCCGGCGAATGGCCAGCATTCCAATCGCCCCATCTCGCCCCATGCCCGTGAGCAAAACCCCCACGGCCTGCTTCGCGCAGACCGCGGCCACCGATTGCATCACGATGTCAATCGCAGGGCGCTGGATAAGCAGCGGCAGTCCGCTCAGGTGGATCGTGCCATTCGGCTGCACCAGCAGATCGTAGCGATCCGGCGCGACCAGCACGTGACCGGGGCGAATGGGCATGCCTTCGGTCGCCAGCGTCACCTGTAGCGGCACGCTCTGCGCCAGCCACTCGACCATGCCCGCGCTGAAGCCGTCGGCAATGTGCTGCACAACGATGATTGCGGCGGGAAAGTCGGCTGGCAGGGCAGTAAGGATCTGCCGCACCACCCGCGGCCCTCCGGTAGAGGCCCCGATCACGACTACCGGACACAGTCCGGGTTGCGCTTCCAGCGCCAGTGACGGCTCCTGCCGCCCGGGGAAGCACACCGGCGACGGCCCTGCCGGAGGGTCGCTTGCCAATCGTTGCTGCCCGCGAGTGCGTCGGCCCCGCAGATGCGTCACTACACGCACCCGCGAGAGCAGCCGGATCTTACGCACCAGCGACCGCCGCGCCAGTTCCAGCGCCGCCGGATCAGCGAGCGCCGGCTTCTCCATTACATCGAGAGCGCCGGCGCCAAGCATCTCAAAGGTTATGTCAACTTCTCGGTTGGACATCGTCCCGGTGAACACCAGGATCGGCGTCGGATGATAGGCCATAATCTGCCGCGTCGTCTCCAGGCCGTCCATCACCGGCATCTGCACATCCAGGATCACCAGATCGGGCTTGAGTTCGGCTACCAGCGCCAGGCCCTGCTGTCCATCGCCAGCTTCGCCGACCACCTGTATCTCCGAATCCCACTCCAGCAACTGGCGCAGCAGGCTCCGCATCAGAGGCGAGTCATCAACGATGAGAATGCGCAATGAGTCGCCCATAGCTCAGTTTATAACATTTCAAGCACCAGCTTCACGCGGTTCGGCAAGTTCAGCAGGTCTATGTCTTTGTTGAGATAGTCATCCACCCCTGCTTCGAACGCAGCGTGTTTGTCGTCGGTCGAAGTAAGCATAATGATGCGCAAGGCATCAAAGCGTGGATCGTCCCGCAGCCGGCGGCAGACTTCGTAGCCGTCAATGCCCGGCATTTGCACATCGAGCACCAGGAGATCGGGCGCCTCTTCCGCAATGCGTGCGAGGGCCTCCTCGCCGCTATGGGCCAGAACGACCTCGTAGCCGCACATTTCCAATCGAAGCTTCACGATATCGGTTACGAGCCGGCTATCGTCAACCACCAGGATCTTCGCTGCCATTACCGCCTCGCAATCTCAGCCATATTGATATCCGCCATACTGGCGTAATCAGTTTGCTGATATACCTCAGCCGCTGGCATCCAGAGGCGCCTCAGCCGTAGATCGCGCCCTCCGCCAGACTCCGCAGCCTTCTTCGCCCTCTGCGGCAAAGATCCAGCAACCACGGTTCACAGACCAATCAGTCTGTGAAGTGCGTTTTCTTGCTTTTTTGCCCCGCTTCCAGCCTCCTCCCGTTGGGGGGAGGAGCCGGGCGCCCTCCCGGCGGAGGAGGGTTGGGGCGGGAGTGGGGGTTGAGCGAAAAACTTCGTTCACAGACTACCAATGAACTGCCAGGTGTAGGGCAGACAACAGATGCCGTGTTCAAAGGCCAGAACGCCTGTTTCGCACGGGGAGAGTGTGAGCCGGCAAAGGCCCTGTCGAGAGACACCCTTGCATCGGTCAGAGGGATCTGGACGATCTGGACTGTCGCCCTCGCCCGATGCGAGGCTTCCAGCGCCTCCGAGGCGCCGGCTGGACAGGAGGACAGATCGCAATCTGTTCCCCGGCCCGTGTCGCTTCCAGCATACCGCCTGAGTGTAACGGCAAACCTACCGTCCGTCGCCGAGAAGCCGCCGCACGACTTCCAGCAGGCTCTGCTGGTCGAACTGGCTTTTGACGATGTACGCCTGTGCGCCGACTTCCAGCCCGCGCCGGCGATGCTCCTCAGAGGCCAGGCTGGTGACCAGTACGACCGGCAGGTGATGGAAGCGGGGTTCAGCGCGGATGCGCGTGACCAGTTCGAAGCCGTTGAGGCGCGGCATCTCGATGTCGCTCACCACCAGGTCAATCGGCTCGCTCCGCAGCGCTTCCAGGGCATCCATGCCATCAACGGCCACAACCACGTCGTAGCCAGCGGACTGCAACATGCTGCGGATCAACTCCCGGGTGGCAAACGAGTCGTCGGCGACAAGCAGTCGTCGCGCGCGGCGTGTCACCGTGGACGTGTCGAGGGCGATGTTGCGGCCCGGTTGCATCAAATGCGCCAGGTTGAGCAGCAAGACCAGGTTGCCATCGCCGAGTTGCACGGCCCCGCTGAAGCGCCGTTGCGGTGCCAGCAGCGTCCCCAGGGGTTTGATCACCACCTCGCGCTCGTCGAGCAATTCGTCTACCAGCAGCGCTACCGGTCGCTGCGCACCCCCGGTCAGCACCGCGGGCGTGCGCCCGTTGCCGGGGACTGTTGCTGGAGACTCTATGCCAAGAAGATGGGCAAGCTGGAGGACCGCCACCATGCGCCCTTCATGCTCGAGGATAGGCTGGCCCTCAAGGGAGCGCACCTGCTGCCGATCCACCCAGATGGCGCCACGGCAGGCGCTGGCCGGCAGGGCGAATGTATCGCGCCCTACTCGCACCAGCAACACGTGCGTGGTAACCAGCGTAAGAGGGAGAATGAGCGTGACGCTCGTACCCTTGCCGGGGTGTGACTCAACCTCCACCCGCCCGCCCAGTTCAGCCAGATTCTGGCGCACCACATCCATGCCCACTCCGCGTCCGGAGATGTCGGTAATGACGCTGGCGGTTGAAAAGCCAGGGGCAAAGATCAACTCCAGGGCCTCGTGATCAGGCAGACGCGCTGCGCTCTCGGCGGTGACGACACCCCGGCGCACCGCGTGTTCGCGTAGCAGTTGGGGGTCAATCCCACGCCCATCGTCGCTCACGACGACGTGCACCTCGCTGCTGGCCGCCTCGGCGCGTATCGTCAGGCGGCCCTGTGGCGCTTTGCCGGCAGCCTGGCGCTCCTCAGGCGTTTCGATGCCGTGGTCCACTGCGTTACGCACCAGGTGCAGCAGCGGGTCGGCAATGGCTTCGAGCACTTTGCGATCCAGTTCTACTGTCTCGCCATACAGCGAGAGACGCACCTGCTTGCCGGTGGCCTGAGCCAGGTCGCGCACAGCCCGCGGCAGACTGCCGAAGACCGTGGCAATCGGCAGCAGGCGCGCCGCCATCACTTCCTGTTCGATATCACGCACCAGCATCTCGTGCTGGCTGGCATGCCGGCTGAACCGCTCGGTCTGCCGTTGCGCGAGCAAGGAGGCCTGGGCGCCCGCTTCGCGCGCCGCCGCCAGGGATCGGTCGAGCGCCTGCCGTTGCATCGGCGAGAAGCGCAGGCGCGCCAGTTCGGCTTCGAGCTGGTTCAGGGCCCGTAGCTGGCGCTCAACCGCCGCGTGCAGAGCGCGCAGTTCGTCGGCATAATCGGCCAGCATTTGCTGGCTCACGACCAGCTCCCCGGCGAGGTTGAGCATGCGGTCGAGCCGGTCAACGCGAACGCGCACCGTCTGGCGTGCAGCTCGGGCCGGCGGAGCGGGAGCGACCGGCGGGACGTTGGAGGCCGGATCAGCGGCAGGCGTAGAGGCAGGAGGGGCCGTAGAGCCGGGAGCGGAAACCGGGCCCCCGGAAGGCGGCGGCAGGCTGGCGATCAGCGCCTCCACGTTCAGCGAGGGGGCGCGCCCCGCCACCGCAGCGTCACTCAGCGCGAGAATGGCGTCGCCGCCGCGCAGCAGCGCGTCGGCAAGGGGCCGATCAAACGCGCGCCGGTCCTGGCGCAACTCGCCCAGCAGATTCTCGAGCGCATGGGCCAGCCGGCCGATCGGCTCGAACCCCAGCACGCGGGCCGAGCCTTTGATCGTATGCATGGCGCGGAAGATGCGGTCCACCGTCGCCCGCCGAGCACCTGCATCGGTTTCCGTCTCAAGGGCAAGCAGGCCGTCCTGTAAAACCCGGACATTTTCGACAGCTTCTTCGCGAAACTGCTGGTGGAAGGCGGCGAGGTCCATGCATCTCTCACAGGACATAGCGGGCGGCAGGGGCCGCTCCCCGGACACATCTGCAATCCACCCTACGGCTCGCCCTTCTCAAACGCAATACCGTGCAGGCGATCGGCGATGGCGGTCAGCGTGGCGGCCGACTCGGCCATCTGGCGCGAGCCGAGGGCCGTCTGGCGGGCCACCTCGGCGATTTCGCGCATGGTCTCCACCACCTGTTCGCTGGCGCTCTGCTGCTGGGCGGTAGCCAGGCCGATCTCGGCGGCGCTCTGGGCGGTGCGTTCGGCCATCATCACGATGTTATCCATTATCTGCCCGGCGCGATGGGCCAGTTCCACGCCGCGCTCAACCTCTTTGCTGCCCTCTTCGGCGGCCAGCACCGCCGCGGAGGTGGCCTGACGGATCTCAGCGATGACCCCCTTGACCTCCTTGGCGGCGGCCAGGGTGCGGTTGGCCAGGCTCTTGACCTCGGCGGCCACCACGGCGAAGCGGCGGCCGTGCTCGCCGGCGCCGGCGGCTTCAATGGCAGCGTTGAGCGCCAGCAGGTGGGTTTCGTCGGAGATGTCGTCAATCAGGTCAATAATCTCGCCGATCTGCTGCGAACGCTCGCCGAGGCTCAGCACACGGCTGGTCACGTCGGAAACGCGCCCGCGGATGCGCTCCATGGCGTGAATGCTCTCGTCCACCGCGTCCTGGCCGCTGCTCAGGTTCTCCAGCGTTTGCTGGGCGGCCTGGGCGACCTGTTCGGCGGCCTGGGCGATCTGCCGCGCGGTGCTGCCCAGTTCCTCGATAGTGCTTGAGACCTGCGCCACGGCGCTGGCCTGCTCGGTCGCGCCACTGGCCTGCTGCTGCGAGGCCACCTGCAATTCCTGAGCGGCAGCGGCCAGTTCGCTGCCCAGTTCAACCTGCTGGATATTCTTTTCGATCAGTTGCTCGGTCTTGTGCAGCAACTCTTCGGCCCGTTCCTGCGACTGGGCCACCACCTGCAAGAGATCGCGCCCGCTCAGCCAGGCGACCACGGCCAGAAACACCGCGGTGATGATGAAGTTCACAAGGTACACCCAGTCTGGCAGCAGGATGGGACGGTACCATCCGCCCGATTGCCCCCCGAACATGAGTGCGTAGATCAGAATGGCGCCAGCGGCAATATGCAGACCATCGCGGCCATGGCCCAGCAAGCCGGCGCTGATGATCGGAATGAAGAAGAGCATCGCCAGTGGGCCGGTGGCGCCTCCAAGCAAGAAGACTGCAAAGGCGGCCCCGAGGAGCATCCCGAAGCAGACCACCCGCCGGCTGGCAAGGGTTTGCCCGCGCCGGAGCAGGTAATAGGCCCCCAGGTACAGCAGGAGCGCCAGGACGGCGATCAGCGATGCCACAACGCTGACAACGCCGCCAACGCTCTGGAACAGCCAGAGGCCGATGGTCACCGCCCAGAAGAGACCAACCACCACGATGCCGCCGGCAATCAGCAGGCGCATCACCCCCAGGTTATCGCGGAGGAGGGATGGTTCGGGGAAGGCGCCCACGACACGTTCAACTGACTGCTGCATACACGTTCCTCATGCAATGGCGCCAAGGGCGAGATCGGTGGCGATACGGCGAACATCGAGCACCAGCACCGGTTGGTCATCCCTGATAACGGCGCCAAGAACCCACGGCGCGCGCAGCCGCCGTCGCAGCAGCGGCGCCAGAGGATGCACGATGACGCTCTCCAGGCTCTCGATGCGTTGCACCCGCAGCACGACGGTGCGGCGGCGCAGCAGCACAGCGAGGGCCTGCCGCCCGGGCGCGCCGCCGTCTTCGGGATCGAGCAACGGCCCGAGGTCGCGGGCCAGCAGCGGGCGCTCAAGGGCCACAAGGGCATCAGGCGGCGGAGCAAACCCTAACTGATCTACGTGACCGCGAGGCACAAAGTAGCGACGGCAGGCCGTTCGCACCTCAAAGGCCAGGGTAGGAGCAACCGCACCGGTCATGGATGCTGATCCCTGTAGCATATCTGCACGCCCATCATGCCCGGTCCCACCGGAACGCCGAAATCCGAAATCCCAAATCGCCCTACAGCCCCTCCTGCACGGCGGCGACCAGTGCGGCGGGGTCAATCACTCCCAGGGGATGCTGCTCGTAACGGCTCACGGCCCCAAGGAGACGCGCCTGACCCGCGGGCGGCGGCTCGAACGTAGCGTCGTCGAGAAGCGCCAGGTCGAGCACGGCGTCCACGAGCAAGGCGAGGGCCGCCGTCTCGTGATGCAGAACCACGAAGCGGGTCGAGCGTTCGGGAGCGCCGGCAGGGAGACCCAGGGCGATCCGCAGATCAACGACTGGCAAGATACTACCCCGCTGGTTGATAATGCCGGGGATCACCGCTGGCGCGCCGGGAACCGGAGTTGGCGCGCGCCAGCGGGTCACTTCACGCACACAGGCGCCAGGCAGGGCGTATAATTCAACGCCGGCCCGCACGATCAGGCTGGCGGAGGGGTCGCTGTGTCGCCCTTCTTGAGGGGCGAGAACCGGGGTGGCATAATCGCTCATGGCTGTGACGCAAAGCGGACGCGAGCACTCAGCCGGCCTGCTGGCCGCACAGTCCAAGCATACACTGAAGGCGCCGGAAGAATCAAGGCACGCGGTGGTACCGGGGTATGCTCCTGGGGAGTACTCTTGGCGGCTGGCAAGCAAAACCTGGCCCTCCGGGGCGCTTGTCAAAGGTACCTGCCAGGGGTATAATCGCCCGTCATGATGTTTTACAACCTATGTCCATAGTCCAGATGAAAGGCCAACTTCGGTGAACGACAAGAAGATCCGTGTCGCGATTATCGGCGTCGGCAACTGCGCCTCGTCGCTGGTGCAGGGAGTGCACTACTACCGCGACGCCGACGAAAACGATGCTGTTCCCGGGTTAATGCACGTCAACCTGGGCGGGTACCACATCAGAGACATTGAGTTTTCGGCGGCCTTTGACATTGCCGACACCAAAGTCGGCAAAGATCTTTCCGAAGCAATCTTCGCCCCGCCAAACAACACCTACCGCTTCGCCAGCGTTCCGTTCCTGGGCGTGCCGGTCTCGCGGGGGATGACCCACGACGGCATCGGGAAATATTTGAGCCAGGTGATCACCAAGGCGCCGGGGCCGACCGACGATATCGCAGGTATCCTCAAACGCACGGGAACCGACGTGGTTGTCTCGTATCTGCCGGTAGGCAGCGAAATGGCCACGAAGTGGTACGTTGAGCAGATCCTCGAAGCCGGCTGCGCGTTCATCAACTGTGTGCCGGTATTCATCGCCAGCCAGGCCTACTGGCGGCGGCGCTTTGAAGAGAAAGGGCTGCCAATCATCGGCGACGACGTCAAGAGCCAGGTCGGGGCAACGATCACCCATCGCGTGCTGGCAACCCTGTTTCAAGAGCGGGGAGTGCGCCTTGACCGGACCTACCAGTTGAACATTGGCGGCAACACCGACTTCTTGAACATGCTGGAGCGCGAGCGCCTGGAGAGCAAGAAGATCAGCAAGACCAACGCCGTCACCAGCCAGTTGCCCTACGACCTGCCACCGGAAGCGGTGCACATCGGGCCGAGCGACTATGTGCCGTGGCTCGGCGACCGGAAGTGGGCCTACATTCGCATGGAGGGAACCACCTTCGGCGACGTGCCGTTGAATCTGGAGTTAAAACTGGAGGTGTGGGACTCGCCGAACTCGGCGGGAGTGGTGATTGACGCCATCCGCTGCGCAAAGCTGGCCCTGGATCGGGGCATTGCCGGGGCATTATATGCGCCGAGCAGCTACTTTATGAAGACGCCGCCCAAACAGTACACCGACTACGAGGCGCGCGACTTCACCGAGCGTTTCATTCGCGGGGAAGCGACGCCGAAGTAAGGCTGGCTCTCAGGGAGGCGTCGGCGGCCCATCAGCGGCGGGGGCAGGCGCGTGTGCTACAATGGCGCTGAAGCGAGGTTGCGAGGATGGGCCATGAAGCTGATCGTGCAGATCCCGGCGTTAAACGAGCGCGACACCATCGCCACAGTGATCGCCGGCATCCCCCGCCGCATCCCCGGCATCAGCCGCGTCGAGGTGCTGATCATCGACGACGGCTCCACCGATGATACGGCGGCGGTGGCGCTGCGGGCCGGCGCCGACCACGTGGTGCGTCACACGGCCAACAAGGGTCTGGCGACCGCCTATCAAACCGGTATTGACACCGCGCTGCGTCTGGGCGCCGATGTGATTGTCAACACCGACGCTGACAATCAGTACCCGGGCGACGAGATCCCCAGGCTGGTGGCGCCGATCGTCGCTGGCGCGGCCGACATCGTGATCGGCGACCGGCAGGTGGAGAGCCTGGAGCACTTTTCGCCGCTCAAGCGAGCGCTGCAACAGCTCGGCAGCTCGGTGGTGCGCTGGGCCTCCGAAACCGACGTGCCGGACACGGTCAGCGGCTTCCGCGCCCTCTCGCGTGAGGCGGCGCTGCGCACCTTCGTCACCACCGACTTCTCTTACACGGTCGAGAATCTGATCCAGGCCGGCAAGCGCCGCCTGACCATCCAGGCGGTGCCGATCCGCACCAACTACGTCGAGCGTCCCTCGCGCCTGCACCGGGGCAACTGGAACTTCATCAAGCGCCAGGCGGCTATCATTGCCCGCACCTACGCCACCTACGAACCGCTGAAGGTCTTCAGTTACATCGCCGCAGCCTTCTTCATCCCCGGGATTCTGCTGCTGGGACGCGCGGCGTACGTCTTTATCGGACGGCGGATCACCGACCTGACGGCCGACAACGTGCAGGCCCTGCTGGTGGGCAGCATGCTGGTGCTGATGGCGCTGATCACCTTTCTGATGGGCCTGCTGGCCGACCGGGTGGGGGGGGTGCGCCGGGTGCAGGAGGAGATCCTCTACCGGGTGCGAAGCATGCAGGTGGAGGACGAGGCCTGGCGCCGGGCGATGAGCGCCCGCCTGGAAGCGCTGGAGCAACACCCCCCCCGGAGCGCGGTGGTAGGCGCCCCGGAGGGGGAGCATTAGAGTCCTCAGCGGAAACCGGCTTTCCCCGTGCCCGGACCGGGGACCTGCGGGAGGCCTGCGTGCACACCGGAGGGAAGAGGCGATGCCCAAACTGTTCTTACGAACGGGCAAGAAGCCGGCATCCATCGCGGAGATCTTCGTTTTCGGAGCGCATTAAATACTAAGCAGGCCCGAAGGACATGCTTCAAGCCTGCTCGGCATTGAGACCAGTTTATCGCGACACTAGGCGTCGAACTGTGGCGCTGACTGGGACGGTTGCATCGTAGCGCCATTGCGCCCCTGGACGTGGCCGGCAAACGGCATTGACCAGAGGGTGCGCATGTGTTGCAACGCGCCGCCGGTACGGCGATCGAGCAGCATCACAAAGCGCATGGCTTCGGCAACTCCGAGGCGCTCAACTAGCGCCTCCCAGCCCTGCTCTATCAGTCGCATCTCCGCCTGAGTCATCGGTTCTGCTCCTTGAGAAGTTGCAAGTCAGCGTCAACCATCATCTGTACCAGTTCCTGAAAATTGGTGCGCGGACGCCAGCCTAGCGTGGTCCGCGCCTTGGTAGCGTCACCAATCAGCAAATCCACCTCGGCCGGTCGCATAAAGCGCTCGTCCTGCACGACGTAATCGCGATAATCCAGACCTACGCACGCAAAGGCAAGCTCGCAGAACTCGCGTACCGAATGGGTTTCTCCGGTAGCGACGACGTAATCATCGGGATGATCCTGCTGGAGCATCAACCACATCGCCTCGACATAGTCCCCGGCAAAGCCCCAGTCGCGTCGAGCATCGAGGTTGCCGAGACGCAACTCGTCAGCGAGGCCGAGTTTGATCCGCGCCACGCCGTGGGAGATCTTGCGGGTGACAAACTCAAGCCCGCGGCGGGGCGACTCATGGTTAAAGAGAATGCCCGAGCAGGCGAACATGTTGTAACTTTCGCGATAGTTCACCGTGATCCAGTGGCCGTAGACCTTTGCCACCCCATAGGGACTCCGGGGGTAGAAGGGAGTGCGTTCGGTCTGCGGCACCTCAACCACTTTGCCGAACATCTCGCTGCTGCTGGCCTGGTAAAAACGGATCTCCGGGTCAACAATGCGCACGGCATCGAGCATACGGGTAACGCCGAGGGCGGTCGTTTCGCCGGTGAACACCGGCTGGGCCCAGGAGGTCTGCACGAAGGACTGAGCGGCGAGGTTATACACCTCGCCAGGACGATGCTCGCGGAGAATTGAGATGAGCGAGACCTCATCGGCGAGATCGCCGGTGACCAGGGTAATGCGATCCTGGAAATGCTTGATACGCTCAAAGTTGACCGTGCTGGTGCGGCGCACCATGCCGATCACGTCATAACCCCGGCTCAAGAGAAACTCAGCCAGGTAACTGCCATCCTGTCCGGTGATCCCCGTAATGAGCGCGCGTCGTTTCATAAAGCTCTCTCACACGCAAACAAGGTCAGAGTGTCTCGACGCCATCCACAACGGTGCTAACCGTTTGCGTGATGAGGGACGGACATCAAAGCTCACAGGCAATCCGAGAAAGCCTCACGTATTCCGGCCTCCTCATCGGCGCGCCTCCTGTGACTGGCCCCGAAGCGAAGGTTGAGCAGGCAGGCTAGGCGCCGCGAGCGGCGGCGACGGCCTTCTCGGCGGCTTCGGCGAGGGTCGCCGCGGGAATGAGGCGCGAGGCGGCAAGGATGCGCCGGCCCTCCTCCTCATTGGTACCGGTGAGGCGCGCCACCATGGGCACATCGGTCTGCACCTCCTCGAGGGCGGCGACAATGCCGCGGGCGACCTCATCAACGCGGGTGATGCCGCCGAAGATGTTGAACATAACCGCCTTCACGTTGGGGTCGGCGAGGATGATCTGCAAGGCGGTCTTGACCTTCTCCTTGCCTGCGCCGCCGCCAATGTCGAGAAAATTAGCCGGTTCGCCGCCGTAGAGCTTGACGACATCCATGGTTGCCATAGCCAGCCCCGCGCCATTGACCATACAACCGATGGAGCCATCGAGCTTGATATAGGTCAGGTCAGCCTCGCGAGCGCGCAACTCAGCTTCAGGCTCATCGGAGGAGTCACGCAGGGCGGCGAGATCGGGATGGCGGAAGAGGGCGCTATCGTCAAGCAACACCTTGGAGTCGAGGGCCTGGAGGGCGCCATCGGCGCGGATCACGAGCGGGTTGATCTCGGCAAGGGAGGCATCGGACTCGACAAAGACGCGATAGAGGGCCGAGGCGATCTGGGCGAACTGGCGCGCCTGCCTGCCATCGGTAAGGCCGATGCCAAAGGCCAGTTCACGGGCCTGGTAATCGAGCAAGCCGAGGTGCGGATGGGCGGAGATCTTCACAATTGCCTCGGGCTTGGTGCGGGCCACTTCTTCAATTTCAACGCCGCCCTCCGCCGAGGCGATCATCGTTACACGCTTGGCGGCGCGGTCGAGAATGGCGCTGAGGTAGATCTCTCTGGTATAGCTGATCGCCTCAGCCACCAGCACCTTTTCGACGGTCAACCCCTTGATTGACATGCCGAGGATCTGCGAGGCCACCTGCTCGGCCTGTTCGGGGGTGTCGGCCAGTTTCACGCCGCCGGCCTTTCCGCGGCCGCCGACGAACACCTGCGCTTTAACCACCACGGGGCCGCCGATAGACTCGGCAACGGCGCGCGCTTCACTCGGAGTAACCGCAACACCGCCACGAGTGACCGGAATACCGTACTTTGCGAGCAAGTCACGCGCCTGATACTCGTGCAGCTTCATGCCGTGCTCCTGGTCAAATCCTCCGCAAGATCGGGGCAACAGGAATAGCAGGGGCGCTGTGCATTTCCATGCGTGGCGCCACAGCGCCGTCATCGGGGAGCGCGCAATTACATTGAGCGCTACAAGCAATCGCAAGCCCTATGGTAGCACAGGGGCTAAATGGCTGTCAAATGACTCATTTTGTTCAAAGTAATTGCAAATGATGAACATTTGCTGAACATTAACCTCGCCATAAAGAAACATTTTGACGCAATGCGCCATGGAACGTGGCGACGCCCGGTCATATGGCGCTTCTCTGCTCCAGGAAGGGCGAGGGATTACACAGGGAAGCGGGTTTCTTTTCTGTAATCCATTGTTACGCAAGGGAGCGCAGCGCGCCTGCAGCAGACAGAGCCACAGCCGCGCAGGAGCGTAGAGCGGCCAGGTTGCTCACAACCTGGTTGCACCGCAGTGCGAGTTATCTGGTATAATACCCCCTGGGGGTATATAATGGCGACAATCCGGAGCAACTATGAACAGCCAGCAACCAATCGTTATGTACGGCGCCTCCTGGTGCCCCGACTGCCGCCGGGCGCTGCGGGTGCTGCAACAGCACGGCGCGGCGTTTTTGTACGTGAATATCGAGGAGGATGCGGCCGCAGCCGAATACGTGGTGCGGGTCAACAACGGGTACCGTAGCGTGCCCACCATCGTGTTCCCCGACGGCTCTATTCTGGTGGAACCTTCCAATGCGGAACTACAGGCCAAACTGGTAGGGTGAGGGGCGGAAACCGGGCAAAGCCGGCGGAGCAATCCTGAGGATTGCTCCGCCGGCTTTGCCAAAGCTATATTTAAAACAGATCAACCACCTGGATCACCTGCTCGCGGCTCGGCCCGACCGACACCAGGCCCAGCCGCGCGCCGACCAGATGGCAGATGCGCGCCACGTAGGCCTGCGCCGCTTCGGGAAGATCGTGGAAGTGACGCACGTCTCGGGTAGAGACGCGCCAGCCGGGCAGTTCTTCGTAGATCGGTTCACAGCGCTGCAGCACCGCGACGGTAGCCGGAGGATACTCCAGATACGTTTCGTTGAGCCGGTAGCCGACGCAGATCTTGATCGCGGGCAGGTTGTCGAGCACATCGAGTTTGGTGATGGCAATGGTGTCAATCCCGTTGATCTGCACCGCATAGCGCGCCAGCACCGCGTCGAACCAGCCCACGCGCCGCAGCCGGCCGGTGGTGGTGCCCACCTCGGCCCAGGGCGTGCCGATCTGCCGGAGCTCGTCAGCCTCCGGGCCGTGCATTTCGGTGGGGAACGGCCCTTCGCCAACACGCGTAGTGTAGGCTTTAAGCACGCCAATGACCGCGTTCAGGCGGGTCGGGCCAATGCCCGCGCCCTGACAGGCCCCCGCCGCCCCCGGCGGCGACGAGGTGACATAGGGGTAGGTTCCGTGGTCCACGTCGAGGAGCGCGCCCTGGGCGCCCTCCAGCAGCACCGGCAGGTCTTTGTCAATCGCGCGGTTGATGATCGGATGCACGTCGGTGATGTGTTCGGCCAACTGGCGACCGAACTCCAGGAAGCGCAGGTAGGTGTCGTGCAGGGAGATCGGCTTCGCGCCGTAGATTTTGGTGAGCAGGCGGTTCTTTTCCTCGAGCACCACGCGCAGACGGTTGAGCAAGGTCTCTTCATGCAGCAAATCGGCCATGCGGATGCCGCTGCGGTTCATCTTGTCGGCGAAGGCCGGGCCAATCCCACGACCGGTGGTGCCGATGCGCCCTTCGCCGCGAGCCTCTTCCTGGAGCTGGTCGAGCAAGATATGGTACGGCATAATGACGTGAGCCCGCTCGCTCACGAACAGCTTTGCCGTTGACACGCCGCGGGCCTGGAGATCGCCGATCTCGTGCAGCAGCGCCTCGGGATTCACGACCACCCCCGGGCCGATCACATTCACAATCGCAGGGTCGAAGATCCCCGAAGGAACCAGGTGGAGTTTAAATGCCCCAAGATGGTTGACAACGGTGTGACCCGCATTGTTGCCGCCGCCGTAGCGGACTACCAGCCGCGCCTTGGCCGCCAGCAGATCCACCAGATGACCCTTGCCCTCATCGCCCCACTGGGCGCCAATTAATGCGATAACGGGCATCGCCGGCTCCTTTCTCTCATTTGAGCGCCTGGCGCAGGATAGCGATACTGTCGTCCACGTGGCGCGGCTCGATGATCAGGGGGGGGAGCAGGCGCAGCACGTCCTCGCCAGCGGTGGCAACCAGCAGGCCGCGCTCCTGAGCGGCTTCACGCGCGGCGCTGGCCGACCCGGTCAGGCGCAAGCCGCGCATCAGCCCGCGCCCGCGCAGTTCGATGATCGCATCGGAGCGCTCAGCGGCCAGGTCGCGCAGGGCCTCATCGAGGTAATCGCTGACCTCGCGCACGCGCGCCAGGAAGGCGGGGTCGCTGATGCGACGGAACACGACGCCGGCTACGGCGGTCACGAGGGGATTGCCCCCGAAGGTGGTGCCGTGATCGCCGACGTGGATGGTATCGGCCACCGCCTGGCTCATCAACACGGCGCCGATGGGCAGCCCGCCAGCGAGAGGTTTGGCGATGGTCATCATGTCTGGATGCACACCGGACGGCTCGTGCGCCCAGAGCGTGCCGGTGCGCCCCATGCCGCACTGGATCTCGTCGAAGATCAGCAGCGCCCCGTAGCGGTCGCAGAGGGCGCGGGCGGCCCGCAGGAAGGCCGCGTCGGCGACGCGCAGGCCACCCTCGCCCTGCACCGGTTCGAGGATCACCGCGCACACGTCGGAGCCCATGGTCGCTTCGAGCGAGGCGCTGTCGTTGAAGGCGGCAAAGCGCACGCCAGGCATGAGCGGCATAAACGGCTCGCGGTACTTCTCACGCGCTGTAACGGCCAGCGCGCCCATGGTGCGCCCGTGGAACGAGCCGTCAAAGGCGATGATCGCGGTCTTGCCCTCGCCCGCGCGGTCGCGGGCGTAGCGCCGGGCAAACTTGATCGCTCCCTCGACCGCCTCGGCGCCGCTGTTGGCAAAGAAGACCCGATCAAAGGCCGGGTGGCTGGTCACCAGCAGGCGCGCCAACTCTCCCGCCGGAGCGGTCAGGTACAGGTTCGAGACGTGGATGAGCCTGGCGGCCTGTTCGGCAATCGTCGCGATCACCTCGGGGTCGCCATAGCCCAGGGCGTTGACGGCGATGCCACTGACAAAGTCGAGATAACGCCGCCCCTCGGCATCGAAGAGATAGACCCCTTCACCGCGCTCGATGACGAAAGGGGGCTTCACGTAGGTCTGGAGAATATAGTCGCGATCAGCCTGTAACGCTGCCGCCGTCTGCTCCGTTGTCATACGCCGTCCTTTCCACGCGCAACCGGGCTCCCGCGCTGATTATAGCACCCTCTGGTGGTATAATGCGCCTCCGATGGTCAGCGCCGGGGTGCGGCGCTTGCGCTGGAGGCACTGGTGACGTATACGCTCACGCTCAAACTGGATGCGCCGGCTTTCGCGCGGCCGCAACGTTTCGTGCTCAAGGTTGAGGGCGAACGGATCGCCGATGTCGAATATCGCCCCGATCTGGACGACGAGGCCCCGTTGGCCCGATTGGAGCGTAGCGATTTCCGCGAAATCATCGCCACGGCAACCCGCATCTGCCCCGATTGCCGCATCGCCCATGGGCTGGCCCTATGCTATGCCATCGAGGCGCTGGTCGAGACGCCGGCCCCGCCGTGCGCCGAGCGGCTGCGCCTGGCGGCGGCGGAACTGGAGCGGGCCGCCTCGCATCTGACGACCCTTGCCGCCGTGTTCCGCATTCTGTTGCTGACGCCGCTGGCCCGGGCATGCGCTGGCTACGCCACCGCGATCCGCGCTGCGCTGAGCGCGCTGACCGGCGGGGACGCGGCGACCTGGCTACGGCCTGGCGGCCTGGGACGCGAACCTGATGCGACAACCTGGACGGCCCTCGCCGAGGTTGCAGCACTCCTCACACGTCTGTTCACCCTCGCCGAACGGACCATCGCCGGGCGCATGCTGCTGGCGCGCACGGTGGAGATCGGCGTCATCAGCGCGACGGCTGCCACCCAGTTCGGGCTGGCCGGGCCGCTTGCTCGCGCCGCCGGGCTGAGCGCCGATCTGCGACGCGATGCGCCCTATGGCGCTTATGCTGAACTGACGCCTGAACTGGCGCTCCAGGAGGGCGGCGATGTTCACGCACGCATAGCGGTGCTGTTCCTCGAAACCCTGGAGTCGCTGCGGCTGGTGCAACGGGTAGCGCAGGAACGACAGGAAGGCGTCGTGAGCGCCCGGCTGCCCGAAACCGCGCCCCCTGCCGCAGCAAGCGCGGCAGTTGAGGCTCCACGCGGGCCCCTGCGCTATCACGTCGTCAGCGACGGACGCCAGATCAGCGAGATCCGCGTGCAGAGCGCCCCCCAGCTTGATCGCCTCCTGGCGCGCACGGTGCTGGTGAACGCCGCCCTCGACGACGCGGCGTTGATCGTTGTGTCTACCGATCCGTGCGATACATGCCTGGCGCAACTACTGCTATGAACGCACATTTCCCGGAATGGCTTCGCTCTCCCCAATCCTCCAGGGTTGTCAGGTGTGGGGTTTTCCGGCGCATGCTCGCGTCGCATGCGCCATCCGGGGCATTGGGACGCCCAACTCCCCCCTCTCCCGCTCACGGAGAGGGGGACGGGAGGGTGAGGATTGTAAGCGCATTGGAATGCCGAAAACCGCTTCTCGCTCGAAAAACCCTACACCTGAGAAATCCTCCGGGGCCGGCCTGCCTTTTCTGACGAATTCTCGTGGAAGGGCGAAGCTTCGCCGGATTCTTCCAACAGGTGCGGATAGAAACCGATTGCTATGCTGCTTATCGCACCCTTCAGTCTCCTGCTGGCGGTCGCCGCGCTTGCCTTCGGGCTGAACCGGCTCATACCGACCCGGCGCCTGGGCATTGCGGCAGGCGCTGCGATGTTCGTCGCAGCGGCGCTCGTGCTGCTGATGCCAGCGCGCGTCGCGGATCAGACGCCAGGTGAGGCGTTCATCATCGGTGAGGCGCGTTTCAGTTTCTGGCCTGCTCTCGGCGGCGTGGAACGAAGTATTGCCGTGACGCTGCTTGGCGGGGGCGGCATGGCGCTGCTGAGTCTGGCCGGCGCGACTCCTCCAGGCGTGCGGGGCTTCGGCGGGGTGTTCGCCTGGGCGACGATCGCTCTGGCAGCGGCCCTGTTGAGCGTTACTACACCTCCGCTCTCCCTGGCGCAACCCCTGGCCTGGTCGCTCGTGGCGATTGCCGGTTACGGCGCGCTGCGGGCGAGCGGCGCCACGGCCCAGAGCGAGGCGCCGCCACTGCTGGTTGCGACCGGCCTCGGCGCAAGCCTGGTGCTGATGGTTTCCTTGCTGGTCGCGGCGCCGCCTCTGGGCGCGGGACAGTTACCCGCGTGGCCGGCGGCGGCGGGCGGGGTGCTGGCAGTCCTGGGACTGGCAGGCTGCGCGCCGCTGCTGTGGGTGCGCGACGAGGCGGCGCTGGCGCCGGCGCCCCTGGGGGCCCTGCTCTTCGGGCTGGCTGCGCCCGCTGCGGCGCTGGGCTGGTTACTGCGGAGCGCCGCCACGCTGCCTTCCCTGCCGCCTGCCTGGGGGGTGACCATCAGCCTCATCGGCGGCCTCGGCGCGCTGGCCAGCGCGGCCGGGGCCCTGGGAGAGCGGCGGCTGCGGGCGATTCTGAACTGGACCTGGGGGTTCCAGGCGGCTCTGATCGTGGCCGCGGCGGGCCTCGCGGCCCCGCGCGGGGTCCTGGCGGGGGTGAGCTTGCTCCTGGGTCTTTTGCCGGGTTCCGTCGTGGCCGCGAGCGCCGCGGCAATCCTTGAGCAACAAACCGGCAGCGATGACTACACGGCCATGGGCCGGGCGCCACGCCTGGCAGCCGCGGCCTGGGCCGCCGGGATGCTGGCAAGCCTGGGACTGCCGCCACTGTGGGGATTCTGGGGACGGCTATGGCTGCTGCAACCCGCGCAGGAAGAGCAACCATGGCTGGTGGCGCTGATTCTGGCTGCATCGGTGCTGCTGACGCTGGCCCTGATCACCCCCCTGGCGGCGTTGCTCAGCTCGGCCAGGGTTGCTCCGCGGCAGGGGTCGTGGACGGACGCCTTCCCGCTGGGAGTAGGGGGCGGCGTCTTGCTGGCGCTGGGAGTTGCGCCGCAACTCCTCCGGGTTCTCTGGCCAGGCGAAGCGCCGGTCGCGCCGGCGATCCAGGGCGCGGCGATTGTCGCGGGCATCCTCCTGGCGGCGCCAGGGCTGCTAATGGCGCATGCCGCTTCTGGTCGCGCCCTGGAGCGCGACCCCGACGAAGAACCGGCGTGGCTGGCGCCCGAGGGGTTGGGCGCTGCATTGTGGCCGCTAAGGGGGCTTGCCCGGCTAATGCCGTTGCTGCAAGGAGCCTGGGCGGCTCTCCAGCGAGCCAGTGACCTCCTGCGCGTTCCGCTCACGCTGTTCGAACAGCGCTACTACCTTCTGGGCGTGCTGGCGGCGCTACTGACGATTATGCTGCTCATGGCCCGTTAATATTATGATGAGAAGATGAGCGTCTGCAAGCCGAAGGGTTGCACTACGAACCTCTGCTGAGGGGGGCAAGTAAACATATGATTAACTGGTTGCTTATCGGGATCGGCGCCACCGCAGCGGTGATCTTGCTGTTTCGCGACTGGCGGTTAACGTTCCCGGCCCTTCTGCTCAACAATATCGCCCTGGCGCTGTTTCTGGCCCAGCAGCGTTTCGTCGCTCCGGATCTGCGCTTCCTGGGCCTGGAGGTCAGCACCCTGGTGCTGGTGAAGTTGATCTGCGGGATCGCCGTGACCCTCATTCTGACGATCACGGCATTAACCTTCTCGCGAGAGTATGGTCTGGAGAACCTCGACGAATTCGGCCTGGCTGAACTGCGACGCGCAGCGCGGGCGGCCCAGCGGCAACGGGCCAGCACGCCCTTCCAGCTCAGCGACTATGTGGTGCCCTTCTGGTCGGGGGTGCTGGCGCTGCTGGCCAGCCTGGCCCTGCCGCGCATCTATCCGATCGCGCCGTCCGAGGGGATTGATTTTGCCTGGTACTGGCTGACGCTGACCGGTCTGTTGACGATTGCAACGGCCAGCGACCTGTTAAAGATCGGGCTGGGATTGCTGCTGTGCGCCAGCGCAATTGACCTCCTCTACACCGCCGTGATCAGCACTCCCGAGGCCAGTGGTCTGAACGTCGCCCCACTGGCGTTGCTGAGCGCCTTCAATATCCTCCTGGCCCTGGCGATTGCTTATCTGAGCGGTTTGCTGTATGGACGCCTGAAGACGCTGGAACTCAGCGTATTGTATGAGCGTTAAGCCTGGCCCGACCACCAGGTTATCCGGTTTCTCCTGGAGGGATACGCCCTCCCGGAACCTCCCTTCAGGCAGCTATGACCTACCTGCTGTTGATCTTCTTCCCGTTAACAATGGCCGCAAGCACTTTTGTGCTCCGACGCCAGACCGAACTGGTGATTTTCGCGGCCCTGGGCACAGTCCTGGCGCAACTCCTGATCGCGATGCAGATCCCCGTTGACGACCCGACGCGCTTCCTGGGAGTGACGCTGACGCTCAGCCCGCTCAACCGGGTCTTTATGCTGCTGTTCCTGACCATCGGCGGCTTCGCGATGATCGGGGCCTGGCACCTGCCGCACGGTGAAAACTTTATCCCCATCGCCCTGCTCATTCTTTCGCAGGTGTGTACAGTGTTGCTGCTGCAAGATCCGTTCATCACTACGCTCCTGCTGGCGGTAACAGGGTTGACGGCGGTACTGGCGATTGTGGATCTGCCGGCAGGGGCCAGCAACCTGGTGGGCGCGCAGGCGATCGCTGCAGCGCTAAAGTACCTTGTGTTGATGAGCGTGGCCGCAGTGCTCATGTACATCGCATTCGTCCTCACCGACATCTACCGACCAGGCGAACTGCCCGGACGCATCTCACTCGCGCGCTTCATTCTGGCCCTTCTGGTGGTGGGCTTTGCGTTGCGGCTCGCGCTGATCCCGTTTCATACCTGGCTGACCCATCTGGTGGATTACGCTGAACCGCTGGTAGCGGCGCTCATCATCACGCTCCTCAATACCACCAGCCTGCTGGTGCTGATCCTGGTCTTCCAGAGTTATCCGACCCTGCTCCTGGATAGCGAAAGCGCCCATGGCGTTATGCGGCTGGGGGCGATCGTCAGCGCCCTGGCCGGGGGCCTGCTGGCCGTCGGGCCAGCCGCGCTGCGCCGCACGCTGGCCTATCTTATTCTCTACAATTGTGGTATGGTATTCTATGGTCTGGCATCGGTATCAAGCATCGGGCTGGCGGGGGCCATCTTTGGGGCGCTCAATCAGACCCTGGCGGTAACCCTGCTGTTCATCAGTCTAGGGTTGCTGGAACGGCCCGATGGCCGCTCGCCGGGTGTGGCGCGCCGCGACTTGCTGCGCCGCTGGCCGGTGGCCGGCGCCGGGTTTCTGGTCGGGGGCCTGGGGCTTGTCGGTTTGCCGCCGCTCAACGGGGCAATGAGCCAGATCCTGATCTACCAGGCCGCGGCCCAGCGCGGATGGGTCGAACTGCTGCTCCTGGTGCTGGCAACGCTGCTGGCAGGTCTCGGACTGGCCCGCGTCGTCGCGGAGCATCTGCTTGGCCCTTCGGAAGTTCAGGGAGAGGTTGAGCCGGCATTGCTGGGCGAAACCGATCTGGACCGCCCGGCGCCCCGGCAGCTCGCGCCGGAACCGCGCTCGACGGCGGTCCTGACGCTGGTGTTGCTGGTGCTGTGCCTGGGAATTGGCCTGTACCCGCAACCGTTGCTGGCGACGATTGACGAGGCCATCCGCGGGCTGGCGTTCCTGCGGGCCCTGTAGCGGTGAAGAGCGACATGGAATGGCTGGCGCTGCTGGTGGCGGGGGCGATCTATCCTGGCTTGCTGACGGCCATCGGGCTGGGAGCGTTGTTTGGACTGCTGGCCCGCGGTCGCGCGCGCTGGCCCGTGGGGGCGGGATTCGCCTCTCAGGAGGGGGTGGCCGCGATAGGAAGCGTCGTCGGCGCCGGGTTGGCCCTGGCCATGCTGCCCTGGCCGCTGCACCCGCTCTCCGGCGTGGCGGCGTGGCCGTGGGCCTGGGCTGGTTTTGAACTGGCCTTTCTCCTGCCCCTGATACCGGCCCTGGCAACCGGCCTGCCCACCGTGGCGCGGGCGGCCATCCGCGAGGCCCAACTGGGGGTGCTGGCGCGGGCAGTGATCTGGCTGGCGCTCGGCCCGGCCCTGGCGGCGCACGCCGACTGGCGCGTCGCCACTACGCCGGGGCATGTGCTGGCCCTGGCAGTGGCGCTGCTGGTCTTTCCCGCAGCGACGGGCTGGGGGCCCTTTGGAACTGAGGAGAGCATCACTCCGGGAGGCGCCGTGGCGGGGCTGCCAGAAGCGCCGCGCGCCCTGGACGCCTGGGCCCGTGACGTGCGCGCGGGAGCGCTCCTGGGGGCGATCGTGGTCGCCGGGTTTCCGGTAGGGGCAGGCTTCCCCGGCCTGGGATTGCTGGTGGCCGGCGCCGGCTTCGTGTGCATTGGCCTGATCCTGCGCCGCGTCGAAGGGCGCATTCCCAGGCTCTCGCTGCCCGACGCCCTGCGGCTGGGCCTGGCGTGGGCGCTGCCACTGGCGGCCGTCGCGCTGGCGGTCCTGAGCGTGGCCGAGCGGTTATTGAGGAACACGTGAGCAACGTCATTGAGATCGAGGAGTTGCATAAAGCCTATGGCAGCCTGCCGGTGCTGCAGGCGCTGAACCTGCGCGTCGCGGCGGGAGAGGTTTATGGACTCCTCGGGCCAAACGGGGCCGGGAAAACGACGCTCATCCATCTGATGATGGGCTTCCTGCGGCCCAATCAGGGGCGCCTCCGCCTCCTCGGCAGCGCGAATCTGGAACGGGTACGCCCGCGTATCGGCTACATTCCCGAACGGCAACGGTATCACACCCGCTACACTGCTCGCGAATACCTGCGCTTTCTGGGACAATTCAGCGGCCTGAGCGGGGTGACCCTGCGCGAGCGCGTCGAACGGGAACTGGCAACTGTAGGGTTACTGGCGGCCGCCGACCGCAGCCTCGGCACCTACTCCAAAGGCATGCTCCAGCGTCTCGGCGTCGCACAGGCGCTGTTGAGCGACCCGGACCTGCTGCTGATTGACGAGCCGACCAGCGGCCTCGATCTGGCCGGGCAGCGTGAAGTGATTGAACTGCTCGCCAGCGTGCGGGATCGCGGCCATACTATCTTTCTCTGCACCCACTACTTGCAGGAGGTGGAACTACTCTGCGACCGGGTGGGCGTGCTGGCGGGCGGGCGCATTGCCGCCGAGGCGCGGATGTGCGACCTGCGGGACGTGGCTAACAGCGTGCGCATCCGCGTTAGCGAGCTTGATCCGGAGCTGCAGGCGCAACTGGAGAGTCTGGGCGGCAATGTGCGCTGCGATGCCCAGGGCGTGCGTCTTAGCCCCAACACGCCCGCGTTGCAGGCAACCGTGTTGCGGATGCTCCTCGACGCCGACGTGACGATTATGGCCCTTGAACCGCTGGAGAGTCCCCTGGAGCGCCTGTATCTCTGGGCTTTGCACAGCGCGCCGCCAACCAGCGCCGAGGCCCGTGGCGTGTTGCCGCCCTCGTTGGGCCCCGATGCGCTCGTAGCGCCGCCTGCCCCGCCACCGCCTGCCAACGAGCGCCCCGGTGAGAGCGATACACTCCTCAGAGAACTGCTGGGCCGCAGCGAAACCAATAGGGAGACAGATAGCCGACGGTGAACGCCCGCGGGTACGTGTTCGGATTTACCGCCCCGTGATCAACTTCTTTCTCCGCTTCTCGCCCGCGCGCGAGTAGGAGGGCAGGGTCAGGACAGGTCTGATGCAACGTCTATTCCGTTTTACCGGATTTACCTTGCTAGAATATCTGCGATCGGGTCGGGTGGCGATTGAAATTATCGCCACGCTCGCGATGTACTTCGTATTTCTCCGCCGCCCGATGAACGCGCAGTATTTCTTCAGCGCGCTGGGAATATTCACCCCGGTGCTGACCCTCTACACTACGGCAATCATCATCAGCCTGGGCGACCGTCCACAGAGTTACGTGCCCCTGGCGCACGGGATCGGACGCGGGGCCTACCTGCTTGGTCTCTTCCTGAGCGCCTGCGCCATCGTGTCTGGCGCCTATGGGCTGCTGAGCCTCGGAGCAGCGCTGCTGAACCGCCCGGTGGATATGGGTCCGGGCGACTGGCTGCTCGGCAGTCTGCCTCTGTTCCTCAATATCGGGCTGCTCGCGGCATTGATGCTGCTGCTCTCACCGCTGGTCCTCTCGACCGGCTGGCGCCTGCTGGTGCTCGGTCTGATCGCCCTGGCCTTTTCGAGCAACTTCATCGGCGGGGTAATGCTCGAAGCGTTGCCCGAGACGGGCCGGGCGCTGCTACGGGCGATACAGGCGCTGGTAGGAGGCCCGCTGGTGCCGGCGTTTTACGGGTTCCAACTGGCGGTGACTCGCGATTACAGCACGCCCACGGCCTTCGCCAATCTCCTGGCCCAGGCCCTGCTGCTCGCCTCGTTGCTGGGCCTCTCCATCTATGCGCTGTCGCGGCGGGATGTGATTTTTAGCAGCCAGTAGGGGGAATGGAGCAATCAGTCATGTAGCGCAACCCGGAGGGTTGCGCTGCATGACCTTCCTTCCGGCCACAGCGCCACAGTGTCAGCCCTTTACTTTATGGGCACGAAGGCAACGGCGTCAACCCATACGCCGCGGCGGTCGTCGCCGGCCAGAGTGCTGGCGCTGACCAGCGCCGCGCCTGGTTCCAGGTCGTAGACCCCCAGATCGACCCACCAGTTGCGCTCGCGTTCGAGATTTGCCACCACCAGACTCTCACCGTCGCGATGGCGCACGAGGTAGCGCGCCTCGCGTGTCTCGTCGAGGCCGTTGAGGGCGTAGGGCACATAGGCCAGCACCTGGTAACGCCCGGCGCGCGGCAAGGCGGGGCGCCAGACCGCCACGACTGGAGCGCGCAGAGCAGCGGCGCGCCAGGGACGCGCGGCGCTGCCGGCGAAGCTGCCCGGCGCGAAGCGCGAGCCGCCTCCGTAGCCTACGTCGTGCGCCTGCCACGCGCCTGCGCTGCTGAAACCAGGGCCGCCATCGTCTACCACAATCACCTCCGGCGGAGGCGGACCACAGGGCGAAGGCATATCTTCCCAGAGCCAGAGGCTCACCTGTCCTGCCAGCGCGCTGGCCCAGGGATCAGGTTCGGCGCCGCACCAGCCATAGGGGTCAACGTCCCGGCCCAGGTACTGCACCTGAAAGTGCAGGTGCGGGCCGAAGGCGCAACCGCTCTCACCCGCGACGCCGAGCGTCTCGCCGCGGGCCACGGGCTGGCCGGCGGCGACGGCAATGCTGGCAAGGTGCCAGTAGAGGGTGCGGTAGCCATTGCCATGGTCAACGATCACGGCGCGGGCCGGCGAGCCGCAGCCATCGTCGGAGTTGCCAGCGAAGGTCACCACGCCAGCCGCGGCAGCAAGCACTTTATCGGGAGGCTGCATGGCGTAATCCCAGCCGGTGTGCCCATCATAGGCAAAGGCAAGGTCAGTCTCGGCGCGACCCCAGTAAGTCAACAGCGAACCGTTCTTTTGTAGGAAAGGCGTGTCGTGGTCGAAAAAGGAAGTTACGGGGAACGAACGCTCCATGGGTCGGGCCAGAAAGGGCAGAGCGGGCGCGGGCCAATCATCGGGCGGCAGGCGTGGATCGTCGAAGAGACGCGCGTAGCTGGCCACCAGGCCGTCGAGGCGCACCCCGAGGCTGCCGGGCGATACCGTGGGCGCCAGCACCCGCGCCAGCACGTAGCGGCTGAAGGGGAGATCAGCGGCCACCTCTCGCTGCGTCCCGTCGGCGAAGGTCAGCGGGGGCAGCGCGCCGGGGCCATGGATGGTGTAATCGCGGATGGCCCAGCGGAGTTCGCGAGCGCCCCAGCGAATCTGGTTGTATAGCCCGCGCCGCCCGCCCCCATCGCCACGGTAGCCCATCGCCCAGGCCAGTTGCTCGGGACTGGCGCGGCCACTGCTCACCAGGCCGCTCTGCAGGTCAAGCAGGGCGAGCAGCAGGCGGGGATTGAGGCTGTAGAGACTGCTCAGACCCACGAGCACTTCGCTGAACGAATGGGAACGGTCGCCAACCTGAAAGCGCACGCTCGCCAGCGGGCTGCCGCGCCCTTCGAGGAAAGCCTGGATTTCCGGGCCGTTGAAGTTGTGCTCGTAGCTGAGCCGGAGTGGATGGAAGAGGGGATCGGGCGGCGATGGCCCCGTCACCATGCTCACCGCAGGCGCGGGCAACGGCAGAGGTGTCGCCGTGGGCGCCGGAAGCGGTGTGGAGGAGCGCACGGCCACGGGGGCGGCAGGTAAGGATGGAGTGGGCGCGGCAGGCGGCGATCCAGTGCATGCCGCCAGAATCAGCGCCAGCAGAATGATTGATCTGCGGAACAGCTTCATCGCCGGGCAGGATAGCCGAAGCGAACCGATTGGTCAAGGCGAGATTCGCGCCAGCGCGAAAGATTTGGAGGGGCCACAGGCCCCTCCGAACCGGCGCTCGATCAACGCTGCACCACGCCGCGCAGGCGGGCGATCAGCTCCTCAACCATGGCGCGCATTTCGGTCACAGCCTCCTGCACCGTCGCGCGGCCTTCGCTGAGACTGTCCTCGTTCGGCACGATCAGCCACAGGGCCAGGTAGAGGATCACGCCCGCGCCGTTGAACAGCGACAGGATCACGAAGCCGATCCGCACAAACAACGGATCGATCCCAAAATACGCAGCCAGACCGCCGGCAACCCCGGCGATCAACCGGTCGCCACGGCTGCGGGTAATGCGCTTGCCGTTCATCGTTTCGCTCCTCTTTGTTCCTCGCCGGCCAGTCGGCCGGCAGTCGGTCCATCTGCCCGTAGGACGCGGGAGAGGCGCGGAATGTTGCGGGAATGGTCCGGCACAGGCCTTCGAGACCATTTCCAGACAATTCAAAGGCGGTTGCGGGAGGGTGGGGGAAACCTGGTTTCCCCCCACGCCCCTGCCCCATCTGGCGGAGGCGCCACTTACCCTGCCCAGTCAATGGCGACAAAGATCTCACCATCGCGGAGCATGACGGGATAGGTGGGAATGCGCAATCCCACGGGAGGCACGATGCTCTTGCCGGTGCGCACGTTGTAGGCCCAGCCATGCCAGGGGCAGGTGATCGTCTCGCCGATCAGCACGCCACTCGAAAGGGGGCCGCCTTCATGGCGGCAACTATCCCCAAACGCGTAGATCGTCCCGTCCACATTAGCCAGGGCGATTGGCAGGCCATCTATCTCCACATACAGCAGCCGTCCCGGCGGCACATCTGCCAGGGCGGCAACACGCACCAGTTCAGCGGCCATTGGCGCCTGTCCAGGTTCAGGTGGATGTTCCTGGTACCATTATACGGATGGCTGGCCCGACACTCTACAAAAAAATGGGGAAACCGGGTTGCCCTGCACCCCTGCCTGCGGGGGCAGGCTGAACGTCGGCGAACCGGATCCGCACCCGGCGCGCCTGCACCCCTGCCTGCGGGGGCAGGCTGCTCCGGCTGGTATGAGCCAGGCGGCTGGCCTGCCTGCACCCCTGCCTGCGGGGGCAGGCTGATGAAGGTTACAAATATGAACGTATTCGCCCGGTGGCTGAAGCCGCGGGCTACCGATGCGAAGCCCGCCTGCGCGGGCTATACGGGCTTTTTTTCTTATAGCCCAACCTTCTGGGCCACGGGAGAAGGACATTGCACAGGCCCTGGCTGCGCCCGCCCCGGTTGACAGCGGTTACACCAATAGGGTAAAGTTACGAAACCATTACATCGCCATCCGCGAGGTACCGTATGTCACCCATCGCCATCAACCAGCGTCAGCTTGAGACCCTGAGCCAGTTGCTGATCGCGGGCGGGCATCATGATGTCACCGACCTGCTCGCCGCCTCGCTCGAACGCCTGATTTCCTTCTGGCCGGCTCGCGCCGGCGCGCTTCTGTATGTCAGCCCCTACGGCGAAACGGTGCGCTATACTCAGGGCCCGCTTGACGAGGAGGCGCGCACGTTGATCGAACAGGCGCGGCAGGGCTTCACCCGCCGCGCGGAGGGTGGCGAGCCGATCGTCGGCAGTTATTCGCTCGACGATGGGCGCGATCTCATCGAATTGCCCCTTCAGAGCGGCAGCCAGGGCGTCGGTCTGCTGCACCTGGTGGTGGAGGGCCAGGACGCCGAGGGCCGGGAAAGCGCCCCTCCGCTCGACGAAGACCTGCTGGTACTGCTGGTGCGGGCCATTGGCGGTGAAGCCGACAAAATCGCCATGTTGCGCCGGGCCGAGCGGGATCTGCGCGAGTTGCACCTGCTATACGAGATCGGCCAGTCCCTGGCGGTCAATCTGGATCTGCCCAGCCTGCTCAACGACATCAAGCTGCGTGTGCCGCCGGTCGTCGGCGCGGAACGCTGCTCGATCTTCCTGCTCGATGAAGCCGCCAACGAACTGGTGCTGGAACTGCCCCACGAGCAGCGCACCTATCGCATGCCTGCTGATCGCGGCATCGCCGGCTGGGTCGTGACGCACGGCCTGGGCCAGATCGTCAACGATGTGGAGCAGGACAGTCGCTGGTACGCCGTTATCGGGCGCGAAGCCGACTTCGTCACCCGTTCCATCGCCTGCGTGCCGATGCGCCTCAAGGAGCGAACCATCGGGGCGATGCAGTTGCTCAACAAGATTGATGGGCGGGGCTTCACCGAACAGGACCTGCAGTTACTGACCACCCTGGCTGCGCAGGCGGCCATCGCCATCGAAAATGCGCGTCTGTACCAGAGCCTGAAGCAGGAACATGATCGCCTGTTGCACAAAGAGGCCGAGGTGCGCCATGCGATTGCCCGTGATCTGCACGACGGCCCCGCCCAGAGCATCGCCGCGATTGCCATGAACATTGAGTTCATCAAGAAACTGTTCCACGCGATGCCCGAACGGGTGCCCGACGAACTGGACACCCTGGCGGAACTGGTCAACAAGACGACCCACGACATCCGCACGCTGTTGTTTGAACTGCGCCCGCTCGGACTGGAGACCCAGGGACTGCTGCCCACCCTGCAGCAGTACGTCGAGCGCTGGCGCGATCCCTCAGGCGGCGGCATCCAGTTGCGGCTGGAGGCCCCGCCACATATGCCGCGACTCGCCCCTGAGAAAGAAACCGCGATCTTCATCATCATTCAAGAGGCGGTCAACAACGCGCGCAAGCATTCTCGCAGCGACACGATCACCATCTATCTGTACGAAGAAGAAGGCGTGTTCGTCGCCAGCGTGCGCGACCGGGGGCGGGGCTTCAACCTGGCCGCGCTTGAAGCGATTTATGCCAATCGCGGCAGCCTGGGGCTGTTGAACATGAAGGAGCGCGCGCGGTTGATCGGCGGCGACCTGCGCATCAAGTCCGAGCAGGGCCATGGGACAACCGTCGAACTGCGCGTTCCATTGGGGTGATATTCGTGTTCAGATTCACTGCGGAGCGCGCAGAGAAACGTAGATGGCAAGCATTTTGAAGCCCTTTGCGCTCTTCCGCGCTCTCTGCGGCACGAACATATTCGGTGAATGTGAACACTATCGGGGTGATATGGAGGCAGGGGGCAACCGTGTTGCTTCGACCTGCGCAACTCAGAGAGTTGCGCGCGGCTTCCTACGGCTTCCCCCGCCCCGGTCAGGAGGCAGGGGAAGCCCGGTCGCCCCGCCTGATCTTATGCCACGCCGGCGCTCATCACATCTTTAACGAGCTGCGCGATGTCGGTAGGCAGGCGGGCCACCTTAACCCCCACGGCCTCCAGGGCCTTGATCTTCTCCTGGGCCGTGCCCTCGCCACCGGTGATAATCGCCCCGGCGTGCCCCATGCGCTTGCCTTCGGGCGCCGTCTGGCCGGCAATGAAGCCGACCACCGGCTTGGTGACATGGTCCGCAATGTAGCGGGCGGCCTGGATCTCCGCATCGCCGCCGATCTCGCCGATCAGCACGATGGCCTCGGTTTGCGGATCAGCCTGGAACAACTCCAGCACGTCAATAAAACTGGTACCAATAATTGGATCGCCGCCAATGCCGACAATCGTGCTCTGGCCCAGGCCGATGCGGGTCAGGGCGTCCACCGCTTCGTAGGTAAGGGTGCCAGATTTGCTGACTACTCCAACTGGTCCAGGAGTGGCAATGTTGCCGGGAATAATGCCGACCTTGGCCGCGCCGGGAGTAAGCAGTCCGGGGCAGTTCGGGCCGACGAGGCGGGCGCCGCACTCCTGCACGAAGGCGTAGGTGCTTACCATATCCAGGGCGGGGATGCCCTCGGTAATGCAGACGATCAGCGGAATGCCCGCAGCGGCGGCTTCGCGAATGGCATCGGGGGCGAAGGCGGCAGGGACATAGATCACCGAACAGTTGGCCCCGGTAGCCTGTACAGCCTGCTTCACGGTGTTGAAGATCGGCACCTGGCCGTCAATCGCCTGCTGGCCGCCGCGCCCTGGAACCACCCCGGCCACCACGTTGGTGCCGTAGGCCATCATCGCCCGGGTGTGGAACTCGCCTTCTTTGCCGGTGATACCCTGCACCAGCAGCCGGGTAT
The DNA here is from genome assembly GCA_025057155.1 of Chloroflexaceae bacterium. Lineage (NCBI taxonomy): Bacteria > Bacillati > Chloroflexota > Chloroflexia > Chloroflexales > Chloroflexaceae > Chloroflexaceae bacterium. The sequence goes on along the minus strand of JANWYD010000011.1, from coordinate 136,115 downwards.
TGGCGTCGATCAGGATGCTCAAGGCTACCTCCTCTGCTTGCAATCCTCACTTGAACCACCGAACACATTCGGAATGGAGAGACAGGATGTTCCCGAGAGAGCCGCGCCCCCCGCGCCTCTCCCGCTGACAGGCCGGGGGCAGGGGCAACCAGGTTTCCCTATCGCCCTGGCGACTACGCGAGCGCTCAGACCGCGCCTTCGGCAGCTTGCACAATAGCCACGCCGGAACTGGTGCCGATCCGATCGGCGCCTGCGGCAATCAGCGCCTGGGCGTCAGCAAGGGTGCGAATGCCGCCCGAGGCTTTCACGCCCATTTCAGGTCCGACGACCCGCCGCATCAGGGTCACATCGGCGACGCTGGCCCCCCCGCCCAGGAACCCGGTGTTGGTCTTCACGAAGTCAGCGCCAACCCGCGCAGCCAGGACGCAGGCGGCCACCTTCTCGCGGTCGGTGAGCAGTGCGGTTTCGATGATGACCTTGACCAGCACGTGTTGAGCGTGGGCGATTTCCACGACGGCCCGGAGGTCGGCGGCGACCGCCCCGTATTCGCCGGCCTTGAGCCAGCCAAGGTTCATGACCATATCAAGCTCGCGCGCGCCATTGCCAATTGCCTGGGTCGCCTCGAACACCTTGGTCTTGGTGGTCGTTGCGCCCAGCGGAAACCCGATGACGGCGCCCACTGCCACCGGCGTTGAGCGCAGCAGCCGGGCGCAGAGGGGCACATAGGCCGGGTTCACGCACACGCTGGCGAAGCGATAGCGCATGGCCTCGTCGCACAGAGCCTCGATCTCAGAGGGTGTCGCCTCGGGCCGTAGCAGGGTATGGTCAATCAAGCCGGCGATCGGCGTATCCGAAGGGGCGGGCGCGACACGCGGCAGGGGCGTGCCGGCAGGCAGCCCGGGCAGGGCGTTGATGGCTCGGGTGACCTGTTCGATCAGTTCGTCCATCTGCGCCTCCCCTGGACGTGAGATGGGCCAGCTCGGTGTACTCTCTGGAATGGGCAGTATTGTAGCATACCTGGCCGGTGTCGTGAAAACAGGAAACCGGGTTTGCCCCGGTCTCACGGGCATATGGCGGGAGCAACCCTGAGGATCGCCCCCACCGGAACAACTTATTTTGTTGGGGGCGCGCTGCAGCCGCAGCGGGCCGTATCCGGCCAAAAAACATGGTATACTCAACAATGTTCCCCGCAACGCGCCTATGCACCGTCGCACGCCTGTCGCATCCTCGATGCGACTTTTCTGCTATGGAGGAAAGTCAAGGTTGAGCACCACCAACGCGGTCGAACTGCGCAACGTTGTCAAACGTTTCGGCGACATCGCCGCCGTGGACCATGTTTCGCTTGAGATCCGCGACGGCGAGTTTTTCTCCCTGCTTGGGCCGAGCGGTTGCGGCAAAACCACCACCCTGCGCATGATTGCCGGCTTTGAATACCCGACCAGCGGCTCGATCGTCATCCACGGCCGTGAGATGGCGAACATCCCGCCCCATCGGCGGCCGGTGAATACGGTGTTTCAGTCATACGCCCTCTTCCCCCACCTGACAGTCGCCCAGAACGTGGCCTTTGGCCTGGAGATGAAGCGCCGCCCCAGAGACGAGATTGCTGCACGGGTGCGCGAAGCGCTGGAACAGGTGCGGCTGAGCGCCTTCGCCGACCGGCGCCCCCGGCAATTGTCGGGCGGTCAGCAGCAGCGGGTCGCCCTGGCCCGCGCGCTGATCAATCAGCCCGAAGTGCTGCTCCTCGACGAACCGCTCGGCGCGCTGGACCAGAAACTGCGCAAAGAGTTGCAGATCGAACTGAAAAGTCTGCAACGGCGCGTCGGCATCACCTTCATCTTCGTCACCCATGATCAGGAAGAAGCCCTGACGATGTCTGATCGCATCGCGGTGATGAGCCAGGGCAAGGTCTTGCAGATCGGCTCGCCCACCGAGATCTACGAGCGCCCTACCTGCCGCTTTGTAGCCGATTTCATCGGTGAGACCAACTTTATTGCCGGGAAAGTGACTGAAAACGGCGCCAACGCGGCTACGATCGAGACGCATGATGGCCTGCGCCTGCGCGGACTCACGCCGCGACCAGTGCGGGTGGGTGAGGAAGCGGTGCTTTCCATCCGCCCCGAAAAGGCCCTGCTCCTGGCCCCGGGCGATGCCCGCGCCGACCATCCCTTCGCCCTGCCCGTGCGCGTCGAACTGGTCAGCTACATCGGCAGCGACACGCGCATTACCGTGCGCCTCAACGAGCAGCGCACATTTGACGTCTGGGAACAGAACACGCTCAGCACCCTTGACCGGGACGCCTACTGGCAGCCCGGTGAACCGGCGGTGCTGGTCTGTCCGCCCGATAACGCCCTCGTGCTGACCGAGTGAGGAGGCTGCCCATGGCTCTCAATGCGCTGGAGCATGAGCGGCGGCGGCGCGAGCGGCGGACGCTGGCCGTTTTACTGACCCCCGGCCTGCTCTGGCTCATGCTCTTCTTTGCCTTTCCCCTGGTGATTATTCTGGTCTATAGCTTTATGACCAACGGACCACGGGGAAACATCGTCTGGCAATTTACGCCTGGCAATTACATTGATCTGTTCACGCGCTCGATCTACGTCAATGCGTACCTGCGTTCGATCTGGATCAGCATCCTGACGACGGTGATCTGTCTCCTGCTCGGCTACCCTCTGGCGCTCTTTATTGTGCGCCAGCCGCCCCGCTGGCGCACGGTGCTGCTCTTCCTGGTGCTTATTCCGTTCTGGACGAACTTTCTGGTGCGAATCTACGCCTGGCAGATCCTTCTGGCGAACAATGGCCTGATCAACAGCTTCCTGAGCGCCCTCGGCCTGCCCCCGCTGAAGCTGCTCAACACCGAGTGGGCGACGCTGCTGGGCCTGGTCTACGGCGAATTGCCCTTCATGGTGCTGCCGATCTACGCCGCCCTTGATCGCTTCGATTTTACCCTGATGGAGGCCGCCGCCGATCTGGGAGCCAGTAAGCGCCGGGCATTCTGGCGCGTGATGCTGCCGATAACCATGCCGGGGGTCGCCGCTGGCTCGGTGCTGGTCTTCATCCCCACCATCGGCCAGTTCGTCGTGAGTGAACTTCTCGGCGGGGCCAAAGTGGATTACCTGGGCAACCTCATCCAGCGGCTCTTCCTGCGCTCGAACCCGCCCAACTGGCCCCTTGGCTCCGCCATGGCCATGGCGATGATGCTGGTGCTGATTGTTCTCATCCTGATCTACTTCCGCGCCACTTCGGAGGAGGACCGATGATTGAAGCCACCTCGACCGCCGCACAGCCACGGGCGGCCCGCCCGGCTCTCGAACAGGGTCGCCTGACCTGGAGCGGCCTGGCCCTTACGGTCTACGCGGTGCTCATTTATCTCTTCCTCTACCTGCCGATCGCTATTCTGGCGCTCTTTTCATTCACCCGCGACCAGTTCGGCGTGCGCTGGACCGGCTTCACCCTCGACTGGTATCTTCGTCTGTTTGCCAACCAGCGCCTGATGGGGGCGACGCTGAATACGCTGTACGTGGCGCTGGTCTCCACCTTCGTCGCGACCGTACTGGGCACGTTGCTGGCCATGGCCCTGGAACGGCACCGATTCCGCGGGCGCACCACGGTAGATACGCTGATCCACCTTCCGATCGTCATTCCCGAGATTGTGATGGCCGTAGCGCTGCTGGCCTTCTCAGCACTGGTCTTCGACCTGATCCGTCTGCTCACCGATGAAATAGTGCGCCGTAGTCTGACCACGGTGATCATTGGCCATATCGCCTTCAGCGTCTCGTTCGTGGTTGTAGTGGTGCGCACTAGCCTCAAGAACTTCGACCGGCGCCTGGAAGAGGCCGCCGCCGATCTAGGGGCCAATGGCTGGAATGTCTTCTGGCGGGTGACCTTTCCGCTTATCCTCCCCGGCGTCATCGGTGGGGCCTTGCTGGCCTTTACGCTCTCGCTCGATGACTTTATCATCAGCCTGTTTCTCTCCGGGCCGGGCACCTCGCTGTTGCCGGTCGAGGTATACAATAAGGTCCGTCGCGCCGTGACGCCGGAGATTAATGCCATTTCCACCCTTATGCTGGTGCTCTCGATAACCCTGGTGGTTCTGTCGCAGTCGGTGCAACGGCGACAGTGACCTTCCCGTCGGGCCCATCCCTGACGGATGCACCGCGTAGTCTCAGGAGGAACAACTCGATGACGAAACACGGTCTGATGGGCTTCGTGCTCGCCCTGACCCTCACGATCCTCGCGGCGTGCGGCGGCGGCACGGCCAGCCCCGGCAACGAATATGGCGGAGCCACGCCGGGCAACGGAACGCCGCCGGCAGGCGTCGATCGCAACAAACTCTCCCGGCAACTTTACTTCTATAACTGGAACGACTATATTGACCCCGATCTGCTGGCGCAGTTTGAGGCTGAATACGGGGTCCGGGTGATCGTTGACACCTACGACTCAAACGAGGACATGATCGCCAAACTGCGCGCGGGTAATTCGGGATACGACCTGGTCGCGCCCTCGGATTACGCGGTGACGATCATGGCCGCCGAGAATCTGGCCGCTCCCCTCGACAAGAGCCTGCTGCCCAATCTAGTACACCTCGACCCCGATCTGCTCAACCAGCCCTTCGACCCTGGGAATGCCATCTCGGTACCGTATTTTTACGGCATTACCGGCATCGCGTACAATGCCAAATCCTTCCCCGCCGGCATTGATAGCTGGGCGGCCCTCTTCGATCCCAACATGATCGCGGCCTATCGGGGAAGGTTCAGTATGCTCGACGACGAGCGCGAAACACCCGGCGCGGCGCTACGCTATCTGGGGCACTCGCTCAACGAGACCGACCCGGCCATTCTGCGGCAGGTTGAGGAGTTGCTGATCGCCCAGAAACCCTACCTGGCGGCGTACAACAGTTCAGACGTCAACCGCAAACTGGCCTCGGAGGAGTACATCCTGGCCCACGCCTGGAGCGGCTCGGCCCTGCAAGCGCGCACCGGTCTGGAGGACGAGTTTACGGGCAACGCCGATATCCGCTTCGTGATACCAAAAGAAGGCGGCATGATCTGGATGGACAACCTGGTGATTGTGGGCGACTCGCCCAGTAGCTATACTGCTCACGTATTCATCAACTTTCTGCTGGACCCCGAAGTAGCCGCTCAGAATGCCGAATGGAGCGGGTTCCTGACGCCAAACCAGGATGCTCTGCCGCTGCTGTCGGAGGAAATGCAGGCGCTGTACGCCGAGGGTTTCGCCCCTGACGATCAGGTGCGCCAGCGCCTGGAGTGGGCTGTCCGCAACGAACAAACGGCTGTGTTCACCGATTTATGGACGGCGGTCAAAGGCCGGTAGACGCGGGGGCGGCTGCGCCCCTGGAACGAACGCAGAACCGGTGGACGCGGCATGCCCCGCCCTGACCTCGGAGAAAGCCGTCATGACTTGACACAGGCGCAGTACGTGGCGATCATGAACTACAGAAGCTGTCGCGCCGGCGAATGGCGCCATCCACAGGAGTGAGCCGTCATGCAACCCCTTGAGCAGCAGCCTGTGGCCGACGACCGACGGTTGCGCCAGATCATCGCCGAGAACGCTGATGGCATCATCGTGGTTGATGCCGAAGGGCGCGTGCGCTTCCTCAATCCTGCCGCCGAACAACTCCTGGCCCGTCCCGCCGATGCGCTGCTCGGCGAGGTGTTTGGCTTTCCGCTGCTGTCGGGCGATCGGGCCGAAATTGACGTTCTGCACCCCCAGGGCGACCACCACGTGGCTGAGATGCGCGTGGTCGCTACGGAGTGGGACGGGGTGCCGGCTCACCTGATTTCCCTGCGCGACATCACCGAGCACCGTCGCGCCCAGGAGGCCCTGCGCCACGCCGAGGCGTTTAACTGGGCCATCCTCAACTCCCTGACCGTCCATATCGCCGTGCTCGATGAACACGGGACGATCATCGCCGTCAACGAGGCCTGGCGCGAATTCGCGCGCACGAATGGGGACCCGAACCTTCGCGCAACGGGGGTGGGAACCAACTACTTCCGTGTGTGCGAGAATGCCCGAGGCCACAACGCCGCCGAGGCGGAACAGGTGCTTGCGGGGATGCAGGCTGTCTTGCGCGGGGAATTGCCCCTCTACGAATTGGAGTACCCGTGCCATAGCGCCAGCGAGGAGCGCTGGTTCTTAATGCGCGTGTTGCCGTTGCAGGGCGCGCAGCGCGGCCTGGTGGTGGCCCATAGCGACATTACCGAACAACGACGGGCGGCGCGCGCCGCCGCCGAGGCGGAGGAGCTGCGCCAGCGGCTTCAGGCCGTGGAGCGTGAACTGCGCGACGTAGAGCGGATCTCGCGCCCGCAAAGCGGCCAGATTGTCGCCGAAGCCGGCCAGCCCCTCCGGCGGCGCAACCCGGAGGCTTTTCGCGAGGCGGTCACGCTCTATACAGGGCTTGTTGATGAAGCTCTCAGGCGTCGCCCGTTCGACGAACAACTCCCTTCCGCCCCGCTGCGAGAGCTTGGCGAGCGCCTCGGCGCTGAAGCCGCCAGCCCGCGTGACGTTGTAGAAATTCATCTGGCGGCAATCCGCGCCGTCAGCGCCGATGCGCCCGTCACCCGCCAGCAGGCCTATCTCGAAGAGGGACGCCTGCTCGTGCTGGAACTGATGGGCCATCTTGCGGCCTACTACCGCTCCCGCGCCCTGGGCCTCGCTACGCTCGAACCGCACCGTTGACATATAATACTGGCGCAGGCCGGGAAACTCTGCCGCATCAGGCCGGCGATTGGACGGCCGGGAGGTCTTGTTGTCACACTAGCCATTCCTGCGGTTGCACGGTATAATACCGGGGTAAAAAAAGGATTTGGAGCACTCGCAGCTCTCCTTAGAGTGGACGTGAGGGGCTTGCTTTCAATTATTCGGCTGCACCACAGTTCGGGAGAGAGGAGATCTCTCCTGTGGCAGGCGCGTGCTGGAACGGCCCGCATCATCAGTGGTTCGTCGGATTGGCTCTTAGGCCCCGCAAGCGGGGCAGGGCGAGCGTCTCAGTGACCAGGATTGTGCTTCAGTTGTATATTGCCGGCCGCACGCCACGGTCAGAGCGGGCGATTGCCGTCTTGCGCCGTCTCTGCGAGCACGAACTTGCCGCTTACGAGTGCGATTTTACGATCATTGATGTTCTGGCGGACCCGGTGCAAGCAGAAATCCACAAGATCCTCGCCACCCCGACCCTGATCAAGGAGCAGCCACTCCCCCAGCGCCGGGTGATTGGCGATCTTGCCGCTGACCCGTCCGAAGTGCTGAATGCCCTCAACCTGCCACCGACCTAGAGGGGCCGCAGCGCTTGCCCCGTGGACGCGACTCAGGGGGTGATCCAAGGAGAACCGCGTTGAACGCAGAGTACGATGCCATTGAACGGCTGCCAACCGGCATCCCCGGTTTCGACCATATCGCCAACGGGGGTTTGCCGCGTGGCCGAACCACATTGCTCTCCGGCACCGCCGGGAGCGCCAAGACCGTCTTTGCCGCGCAGTTCCTCGCCGCGGGCGCGCTGAGGGGTGAAGGCGTGGTCTTCGTTACCTTCGAGGAGTCTCCCGACGATCTGCGGCGCAATATGCGCGGCTTCGGCTGGGATATTCCCAAATGGGAGGCCGAGGGTCTCTGGGCCTTCGTGGACGCCTCACCGCAACCCGACCAGGAACTGCTGGTGATGGGCTCCTATGATCTCGGCGCGCTGCTGGCGCGGATCGAACATGCCGTGCGCCGGGTAAAGGCCACGCGCATCTCCATGGACTCGCTCGGCGCGATCTTCGCCCGCCTCGGGGATACGCGCCTGGTGCGTGACGAACTGTTCCGCATCGTTTCCACCCTCAAACGGCTGGGAGTGACGGGCGTGATTACCGCCGAGCGCGCCCACGAGAATGGCGAAATCGCCCGCTTCGGCGTCGAGGAGTTTGTCACCGATGACGTCGTCATCCTCCGCAACGTGATGGAGGAAGAGAAGCGCCGCCGTACCGTCGAGATCCTGAAGTTCCGCGGCACCGCGCACCAGAAAGGCAGCTTTCCCTTCACGGTGATCCCCGGCCGTGGGATCGTCATGATCCCGCTCTCGGCCATGGAGCTGAAACAGCGCTCGTCCAATCTGCGGATCACCTCAGGGAACGCTGAACTGGACCGGATGTGCGGCGGCGGTTTCTTTCGCGATTCGATCATCCTCGTCAGTGGCGCGACGGGCACGGGGAAAACACTTATGGCGACCACCTTCATGGCCGCTGGCGCGCAACGTGGCGAACGCGCCCTGCTCTTCGCCTTCGAGGAGAGCCGCGACCAGTTGTTCCGCAACGCCGAGGGCTGGGGGATCGATTTCGAGCAGATGGAGAAGGACGGCCTGCTCCGGGTGGTAGCGAATTACCCTGAGGTGACCAGCCTGGAGGATCAATTGATCGCCATGCAGGCCGAAATTGAGCGCTTCAAACCGCAACGTATCGCGGTGGACAGCCTCTCGGCCCTCGAACGCGTCTCGACCCTGCGCGGCTTCCGCGAGTTCGTGATCGGCCTGACGTCGTTTATCAAGCACCAGGAGATCGTCGGGCTCTATACCGCCACCACCTCCACGCTGCTTGGCGGTTCATCCATTACCGAGGCCCATATCTCGACGATTACCGACTCGATCATCCTCCTGCGGTACGTTGAACTCTTCGGCGAGATGCGGCGCGGGCTGACGGTGCTGAAAATGCGCGGCTCCATCCACGACAAAGAGATCCGCGAGTTCTCGATTGACAGCAAAGGAATGCACATCGGACGTCCGTTTCGCAATATCTCGGGCATCCTGTCCGGGCAGTTCACCCACATCTCACCGAGTGAACTGGAGCGGCTTGGGGCCATGTTCCGCGATGATGAGACTGCGCCTCCAGCCGAATAACCCGTCCCTGGACGCCTCAGACGCTCCGAGCGCATGGTGGATTCTGGTATGTACGACGAACCCTTGCCCCTTGCCCGGAATGTCAGGAGCACCTTGTTCGGCGATCTGTTGCGTCTGATTACGCAGAACGCCGATGCCGCCCTGATCGTTGATTATCACGGCATCGTGCGGTTCGCCAACTCAGCGGCCGCCCACCTCTTCGGACGCCCTCCCGAGTCTTTGATAAACCAGCCCTTCGGCCGGCCCCTCCGCGTTAATCGAGTCTCTGATATCGAAGTGCTACGACCAGACGGCGCGGTGGTCTTCGCCGAACTGCGCGTGGAGCCAATCGCCTGGCAGGGACGTCCCGCGTTCCTGGCCAGGCTCCACGATATTACTGCCCGCAAGCGCGCCGAACAACTGCTGCTCGAGTCTCAGCGCCTGCTGCGCACAGCGCTTGACAGTCTCTCGGCCCGGATCGCCATCCTCGACCAGCATGGCGTCATTGTCGCCGTCAATCAGAACTGGCGTGCGGCGCTGACGAGTGACAGCCCTTCCGAACCGCGTGCTGGCGTCGGGGCGAACTACCCGGCCATCTGGGCCGCTGCAACTATTCCTGAGGCCCACAGCATTACCACGGGCCTCAGGGACGTGCTGCAGGGCCGGTATGGGCGCTTTGCCGCCGAATACGCGGTAGAACACGAGGGCAAGCCCGAGTGGTTCACAATACACGTCAGCCATTGTGGCAACACTAGCTGGGGCCGGGCAGTGGTCACTCTGGAGTGCGTCACGGAACGCAAACGCGCAGAGATCCTCGACGTAGCGCGCCAGCGGGTGCTCGAACTGGTCGCCCGCCAGCACTCGCTCGGAACGGTGGCAACCGAACTGGTCTCCCTGACCCGCGAACGCTACTGTGACGCGGCATACGTCGCCCTCGCCCTGGAGCACGCCGATCTCTTCCGCATCCACGACGCCGATCTGGACACGGAGCTTGTCGCGACCCTGGACGCTCTGGCTCGCACCCCGATGCATACGCCTGCCAACATTTCATGCAGCGATGTGGAGATCACCGCTATCACCGCCCCCCAGAGCGCGTCCGCGCCAGCAGTACTTTATTGCTGGCGCAGGGGCCTGCAACTCAACCCCGCCGCCCTCTCGGGCGTATTGACCCTCTGCCGGCGAACAATGGCCCGTCCCGACGGGGATGATCTGCATTTTCTCGACCTGGTGAACCAGTTGGCTGCTATTGCGGTTGAGCAGCATGAACGTCTGCAACAACTTGCCGTACAGGCCTACTATGACCCGCTGACCGGGCTGCCCAACCGCGCCCTCTTCGAGGATCGCCTTCGCCAGGCGCTTGAGGCCGCTCGGCGCTCCCGGCATAAAGTAGCGGTGCTGTTCATTGACCTGGACCGTTTCAAACAGATCAACGACACTCTGGGGCACAGCGTCGGCGATATGCTCCTGGTACAACTCGCGCGTCGCTTCGAGGGCTGCGTGCGCGCCAGCGACACTCTGGCGCGCCGGGGTGGGGATGAGTTTATGCTTGTCCTGCCGGAGATCGCCGATAGCAGCCAGGTCTCGCAGGTCGCTAAACGCCTGCACGAGATGCTGCGCATGCCGTTTCTGGTTAAAGGCCAGGAACTGTTCCTCAGCGCCAGCATCGGCGCCAGCATCTTTCCCGATGATGGCGAGGATGCCGAAACGCTGCAACGCAACGCCGATGTCGCCATGTATCGGGCCAAAAGCACCCTGCGTAACAGCTTTCAGTTCTTCGATCCCAGCACCAATCGCATGGCCCTGGAGCGCCTGCAACTGGAAAACCAGTTGCGCCGGGCGCTGGAGCGCGATGAGTTCGTCCTGTTCTACCAGCCCAAGGTGGATCGCGCCGGACGGCTGAGGGGAGCAGAGGCGCTGATCCGCTGGCAACATCCCAGGCTGGGCACGATCCCTCCGGCACGCTTCATTCCTCTGGCCGAAGAACTGGGGCTTATTGTCCCGATCGGCGAATGGTGCCTGCAAGAGGTCTGCCGACAACTTAGGGAGTGGCGACAGAAGGGTCTCCTGCTCGTTCCCATAGCGGTCAACATTTCGGCGATCCAGTTCGCGCAACCATCCTTTCCGTCCATGGTCGCCGCCACGATTGCCGGCAGCAACCTTGATCCGAGGCTGGTTGAACTGGAACTGACCGAGAGTATGCTCGTGGGCGATCTCGAGTCGCTCTTGCACCAGCTACAAGAACTGCGCGCGCTGGGCGTCGCCCTGGCCCTCGATGATTTCGGCACCGGCTACTCGTCGCTGGCCTATCTGCAACGCCTGCCCCTTACCACGCTGAAAGTTGACCGGACCTTCGTAGCTCAGCTCGATGCCTCCTCGCAGAATGGCAACCGGGGCATAGTCCACGCCATTGTGACCCTGGGGCGTTCGCTGAACCTGCAACTGGTCGCCGAGGGGATTGAAACCAGACTGCAGCATAGCTTCCTGCTCGACGCCGGTTGTGATCTGTTTCAGGGCTTTCTGTTCAGTCCGCCCCTGCCCGCGGCCAGGTTCGAGTCGCTCCTCAGCACCAGATCACTTTCGGCTTGAACAATCTGGGAGGGCACAGCCCTCCCAGCACCTCCCCGTGATGCTCAATAGTGTTCACATCTACCGAACACGTTCGCATCGCAGAGGGCGCAAAGGGCTTCAAAAAGCGCATCCTTCCGGTTCCTCCGCGTGCTCCGCGGTGAATCTGAACACGTGCTTGACGCTCTCTTTCCGCCTCAGAAGACTTCACTGTTGCCGCCAAAGAAGATGGCCTGGGGCAACGTTCGCGCGTGGTCAATCCAGCCTTGCACGGCCTTGCGCGAGGGAAGACGCTTGACCAGGCCCAGTTCCTCATTTGCCCGCTGGATCTGGGGCAGCAGATCGTCAGCGCTGCGGAAGGCCAGATCAGGAACCGTCGTGACCCCCGCCCCGACCAGCAGCCGCGCGCTGGTCCACGATACGCCGTCCACACGCTCTAGATCCATCAGGTACAGGGTGCTGAGCAATTGCACGGCATTGATGCCAGTTGCAGCACAGATCTCATCGCGACCTTCGGGTTGCGCGCCCCGCGCGAGGAGCGTGGCATTATCAGCGATCCCGATCGCGTTCAGTTTCTCAACCACCTCCGGATCGAGACCGGGCACAGAGCGCAGCTTTGTGGCAAAGCTAACCGCGCCACCACTCGTGATAGCCTCTCCCTCGCGCAGCGGTTCCGTCGTCATATCCATACCTCCGTGAATAAGCCTGGAGCATAGCGACTGCCTGTGAACCACCGGTGTGACCACCTGGTTGTGATGATAGGTTCTTGCAGGAAGGGCGAATCCCTCCCACACCCGCTCCGACTGCGCCAATCATCATCCTGGCATGTAGTGAGCGCGCGTATTGTAGCACGAGCAGAACCAGTTCATACATGCGGCAACCGGCCGGGGCGCGGTCGCGGCGCCCCATCGCAACGATAAGGCGTTGTCTCGACCGGGCCTCGTTCTCCCGTACCTGCCATGTATGACTCAGATGTAACCTGATCTCCTCCTCCTGTCAGGTCTCTCCGACATCCAGGCGTAGTACAATGACTACGAGTTACACCGCGTAGGAAGGTCCGAAACCGTCATGAACCCGTACCTTCGAACTTCGATACTCATGCTGTTCCTCGGCGCCCTGGCGCTTTCAGGCCTTGCCCCGGCGACGCACGCGGCCAGCGGCAGCGCCTCGCCCGCCGTGGCCGGGCCGGGCGTGCGTATCCATTTTACCGCTACGGGCTTCACGCCCGGCGAACGGGTTGACCTGTGGGCCACCCCTCCGGGCGGCGTCGCTCGACCGCGTTATCCTTCGGTCATCGCCGACGCCCGCGGCGCGATTATCTGGAGCTGGGACGTTGCCCCTGGCGACCCCAACGGGGAATGGACCATGACCGCTCGCGGCGTCACCAGCAATGTATTGCTTGCTATTCCCTTTACGGTTGCCGGGTCAAATCCGCTCCCCGATCCCATCAGCGTGGCCCCATCCAGTGGCGCGCCGGGAACCGCCTTCGAGTTTCAGGCCAGCGGTCTCACCCCCGGCCGGCGTGTCGCCGCCTGGCTGGTTGACCCCGGCGGCGCTAGCCGTGACCTGACGCCCGGCAAGGACCCGAATCTCGTCCCCGACGCCCGCGGTGAACTGCGCTGGCGCTGGACGGCGCCGGACGATGCCCGCGGCGGCGTCTGGCAGATGGTGGTGCGCGATCTGCAGACCAGCCGCGAGATCATTGCGCGCTTCACCATCATCGCGCCAGCGGCCCCTGCCCCTGAGCGGAGTGTGACGCCGCCAAGCGGAGCGCCAGGCACAGTCTTCACGATCACCATTGGCGGCTTTACCCCCGGCGAACAGGTCGGCTCGTGGCTGACCACGCCCGACGGGCGCGCCGTTGATGCCACACCCTACCTGATCGCCGATCGCAACGGCATCGCGACCTGGCGCTGGGCCAGCCCCGCCAGCGCTCAGGCCGGCGTCTGGCAGGCCGTCAGTCGCGGGCGCGATAGCCGGGTGGAAGTGGCCATTCCCTTTACGATCACCGGCGCAAACCCGGCCCCCGCGGGTCCTCCACCCCTGAGCGGCCAGGTGACCCCTGCCGCTGGAACGCCCGGGGCTACCTTTACCTTCGTGGTGACCGGTTTCAACAGCATCGAAGAGGTCGGTTACTGGCCAACCCGGCCCGACGGGACGGTGGATGACACCAGACGCACCCCGGTGCGCGCCGATGGCGATGGCCGCGTGACCCTCGCCTGGCAGGCCCCGGCCCGCGCGCCATCCGGTATGTGGACGATGAGCTTCCGTGGCCTCGCCAGTCGCCGCGAGATCCAGATCGCCTTCGTCATCGCCGCCGATCCGCCGGCTGCGGCACGTGTCAACCCTCTCAGCGGGCCACCCGGCACGACCTTCACCTTCCAGGCTCGGGGCTTCAATGCCATCGAGCGGATTGACACCTGGCTCGAACGCCCCGATGGCGTCATCGTCGCCGGTCCCCCCGACATCCGCGCCACTTCCGAAGGCACGGTCACCTGGACCTGGACGGCCCCGGCCACCAGCATCGGCGGCCAGTGGACCATGGTCGCGCGGGGCCAGGACACGCGGAAGATCGAGCGCATCACGTTCAGCATCACCGATGGCGCCACCCCGGCCCCGGCGGCGCGAGTCACGCCTGAGGAGGGCGGTATCGGGACGACCTTCACCTTCAGCGCCTCGGGCTTTAAGGACGGCGAATTTGCCGGCTACTGGCTGAACCGGCCTGATGGTTCGATCGAACGCTTCGACCGCGAATTGCGGGCCGATGCGAAGGGGGTTATTACCTGGTCGTACACGGTACCGGAGGGAGCGCAGCGCGGTCTCTACGTGATGGCCATTCGCAGTTCGCAGAACGACAACGTGAACAATGACGTAAGTTACGCCATCCGCTTCATCGTGCGCTGAGGCCGCGGGTTCGGGAGACGTTGCATCTCTAAGGCGCTGTCTGGAGGGATGCAAGGAGGATTCGTCTCCTCGTATCCTCTTTTTGTCTGCCTGTGGCCGGCGCAGCCAGCAGGCGTCGGGCACCGCTCGTCGGGACCGGCCGGTCGCTTTTGCCGGTCCTGACGAGCGGAATGTTCGGGGCAAAAGCCTGTTCCAATTATGGGTAATGCATCACGGCAGAAGGGGTCTTTACGCCGGCCCCGACACGCCGGCCTCGCCAAAGGTGGCCATTTCATCGAGGATCTTGCAGGCAGCCTGGCAGAGCGAAATGGCTAGCACTGCCCCGGTACCTTCACCCAGGCGCAATCCCAGATCGAGCAGCGGTTCGAGGTCAAGCCGACCAAACACGGCCTGATGGCCCCGTTCAACCGAGCGATGGCCGGCGATCAGGTAGGGCTGCGCCGCCGGCGCCAGCGTGCAGGCAATCAGCGCCGCCGCGCCGGAGATGAAGCCGTCAACCACCACCGGAACGCGCCGGGCTGCCGCGCCGATAATCACCCCGGCCAGGCCGCCGATTTCCAGGCCCCCCACCTTTGCCAGCACATCTAGGCCGTCGGAAGGATCGGGCCGGTGCAGGGCCAGAGCAGCCTCGATCACGGCCACTTTGCGGGCCAGGCCGGCATCATCCAGGCCGGTGCCGCGTCCGGTCACCTCGGCGACCGGACGTCCGGCAATAGCGGCAACGACGGCACTCGAAGGCGTCGTATTGCCGATGCCCATATCGCCGGTAGCAACCACATCAACGCCAGCAGCGATCATCTCCTCGACCACAGCAATGCCGGTCTCCACGGCCTGCCGGGCCTGCTCGCGGCTCATTGCCGGCTCGCGGCTGAAATCGCGCGTCCCGTAAGCAATCTTGCGCACCAGCAGTTCGGGATGCGGAGGCAGATCAACCGCCACGCCCATGTCAACCACGACCACCCGCACGCCGACATGCCGCGCCAGGACATTGATCGCCGCGCCGCCACGGAGAAAGTTCAGCACCATCTGCGGCGTGACCTCGGCGGGATAAAGGCTCACGCCCTGGGCAGCCACACCGTGATCGCCGGCCATCACCACCACTGCCGGCTGGAGCAGACGCGGGCGCGGATTGCCGGTGATACCGGCGATCTGCGTCGCCAGCGCCTCCAGGCGCCCCAGGGAACCCTGGGGCTTGGTCAGCACATCCTGGCGCGCACGCGCTTCGGCCATGGCTTCATCGTTGAGGGGAGCAATCTGGGCGATGGTCTGTTCTAGCCGGCTCATTGGGTCAACCTCCTGCGCAGATGTCAGACGATTGTGCGGCAGCACCACACGGGGACAGTATGAAACGAGGGGTTGTTGCGGTCCCCAACAGGCAGAGCTGAGGAAACCCGCATTCCCGGTTTTCATCTTGAAACGTTGCCGAGACCGAATCTCAGACGGCTATATCTTCGAGAGACAGCACAGCCTGAGGAAGCAGAAACGGCTCCGAGGAAGATGCCAGCGGAAGCCTCGCGAGCCATGCATCAATCCGCGCCAGCTCGTCGTCGCTGATGCCGGCCGGGTTCGAAAGCAATCGCAGAGAAGGGGGGGTAAGAATGAACGTTGGCAGGGGGCCAACTTCGTCGGCAAGGGCGCGAGCAACATCGGGGCCGTTCAGCGAGGGCAGGTCAGCATCGAGGATCGCCCCCCGCAACTCGCTCCGTTGCCCGCGCGCAGCGGCCACTGCCGCCGCGCCATCAAAACAGACCAGAGCGGTCATGCCCCGGCGCGCTACCAGGCGCGTCAGCGCAACGCGCGTCGGAGCGCAGAGGGTTGCAATGAGAACCATCGGCTTCCATTCCAGTAAGGTGAAGGCCAGCCCTCCGAGTGGCACGCACCTGAGGCCAGGCCTCGCAAAGCGATGCAGGATCAGATTCAAAGGTATTGTACCACCACCTGCGCATTCAACGTGCAGGGGGTGGCGGGGAGGCAGGGCGCACGTTCGTGAACATTTTCGCCATCGGGCCGTCTCCCCCCGGCCCCGCCATTCCGCCTCTACCGATGGCACGTCGCGCAGGCCAGATCGGGTACAGGCTCGTGCTTATTGTCAACCGCATGCATGCTGTGGCACGTCGGGCACCCGATGCGGTTCGGCGATCCACGGTGGCACTCGTTGCAGGCGGGATTCAACGGGTGGGGCATGCGCACCTGTTGCGGGTGCTGGTTATGACAACTCACGCACCCGGCGTAGCGGGCAAGATTGGGGTCGTCGGGCGCCGAGGGCAGCGGCGCCGGCGTCGGGGTGGCGGCGACGGCAACCACGGTAGGCGTAGGGGCCGGCGCTGGCGTCGGCGCGGGTGGCGGAGTTGGCGAGGGCGGAACCGTAGCGACCGGGATCGCCGTCGGGCTTGCAGTCGGGGTGCCGGTTCCCGCAGGGGTGGCAGTTGCTGTGGCGGTTGACGCTGTAGTCGCGGTGGCGCTCGCGGTAACCGTTGGGGTAGTGGCCGGTGTAGCCGTTGATGCGACGCTCGGCGTACTGGTGGCCGAAGCGGTTGTGGTCGCCGTGGCGCGCGCCGTCGCCGTGGACGTCGCGCTGGCAGTCGCCGTGGCGCGCGTCGTCGTGGCGGTTGCGCTCGCTGCGAGCTGCGGGGACGCGGCGCTCGCGCGTGGCGCAGCAGGCGCCGCGGCGACGCCCGTCGTGGCGTTGGCGCCGGGCGCATTGGCGGGCAGACTCATCAGGTAAGCCACCAGCGCGGCCACCTGCTCGTCGCTCAGCACATCGTTGAAATCCCGGCCCCCCAGGGCGCCCCGCGCAATCCCCGCCCTGTAGCCTGGAACCACAAACTCATCGTGAAACCGGATTGAGCGTTCGATGTACTCAGCAGCCGTCATTCCGGGCGCCCGCTGGCCGGCGACTTGCGCGATGGCGGCCAGATTCGGACCGATACCTGCGCGACTGGCAGGATCAACGCTATGACAACCGATGCACGCGACGAATCCGGGTACGGCGAATTGACCGGTGAAGAGTTGCCGCCCCACCTCCACATCGTCAGGGGCCGGCACAGGTGACGGGGAGGCAACTGGCGGCGGATCGAGCAGGGTGGCCGTGGAAGGACCGGCGCTGCAACCGGGGAGCATGCTGGCAACCAGGAAGACCGTCGCCAACCGACCGCCCGCGCGCCAAAAGCGCAACAATACTCCCATCTCCGCTCCTCTCAGAGGCGTCTGGCGCTGGCTAGCCTGATATGAGTATAGCCAGACCGATCCGAGAGAGCAGTGAATAGCTCTTCGCTGATCGTTAGGTCTTGATCACCTGACGGCAGGATCGGTTGAACAGGAGGGTGGAAGAGCGTCATGGACCTCCTCCACCCTCCTGTTCAAGAATGCGCCAGGTTCATCGCAGGCTCCGCATGGCTCAGCCGCGCAGTGCAGTAGAGGAACGTTCGCGCCACCCTCGCCGTATCAGACCGTCTGAGCAGCCAGGGGGCGAGCATACAGCGCCGCAACCTTCTGGCTAAAGTTCCAGGCGGCCAGGGCGAAGAGCATCTGCGCAATCGTCTGGGTGATCTGTTCGAACCAGATCATTCCAATCGAGACATCTTTCATATTCGCCAGTTGCGACATGACCAGCACCACTACCAGGACGACGATGAACAACGCCCCGGTGAACCACATCTTGCGACCCCAGGCGGCGATGGCTAGCAGAATGAGCATACCTACGTTGCCGATGGCAGCCAGCAGGATCAGCGGCACCTTCCACGGCCCGCCGGCCATCGCCAGAGCGAGCGCGCCGAGGCCGAACACTGCAATGAGGATCGCAGGCACGAGCCAGGGCCGCCGAAGGGGAGGCTGATCCCGGAACATGCGGCGGATCTGGTAGAGGGACCAGGCCATTAGCGCGAAACCGGGCGCGATCAACGGGAAGAGACCCTGATGCAGCAACGCCAGATCCGGGCCGCCAGCGGCGCTAACGAGTTTGCCGCTGGCCTTCAGGAAGCCCCCCAGCACGATCAGCGCCATCCCGGCGAGCGCCATGCGCCCTAACTCCCGATTGAACTGGTACACCATGCGGGTAAGGATGGCCAGACCAAGGGCCGAGAAGATGACCGTCATGTAGTCTTGCAGCGCGAGAGGAACGGTGACGCCTTCCATAGCCGTCTGCTCCTTTGTTTCAAGTGGCGACCTTGCCCGGAACCTGCGCCCTGAAGGAGTACCGGGAAACCGCGCTCCTCCCAGCCCCCGCCCGTGGGGGATCGGTGAAGCGATAGCCAGCCCGGTCGTGTAACCTGATTGTATATATGACAAAAGAGATTTGCAACCATCCAAGCGGCTCGCTGCGCCGATTGTCCGTGGATGTTTCTTCACTGCGAGGGAGGGGAAGAGGACGGGAGCGCGGCGCACGTCCTTAGAGCGCCACCGGCTCAAAGGGCGCCGTGCACGGCACATCCGGCGCCACGTGCATGACCCGGGCCCGCAGATCCATCACCAGACCGCAAATGCTCTCGGTTCGATCCAGCCGGGGCGCACGCGGATCGGGGTGCCGGCAGATGCAGCGAGGCGCACCCTCATGATCGGTCAGGATGGCCTGGAACGCGGCGATGTCAAGGCGACCGGCGTCGCGGCGCAGGAGATCCCACGCTCGCCCGAAACGCTCGCGGGTGGTCGAGGTTGGCTCCAGCGGGCACTCGCCCGCTGCCGCGCGCCGGTCAAGGCAGTGGTTGGCGTGGGCCAGCAGGCCATCCGTGGCGGGAACTTCCGCCACGCCATCGGGAGTCATCTCCAGGCTCACCAGGTCGCCACGGTCGCTCGCCAGCGTGATGCACGACGAAGCGCCCGGCGCGGACAGCCCGGCGCACGCCCGCGCCGCGGCGAAGTCCGTACTCTGCAGCATCTTGCGCAGCAGCACGTGCACCGGCATGCCCGCGTCGCGGCCGTCGTTGCGCGAACGGAGCAGGTTCAGCGCGACCGCTACGCCGGCGCCGTTCAGACCGCACTTGGCGAGCATGCCGGCCTCGGTCAGGGTCAGGATGTCGGGTTCTCCGGGAGCGCGCACCCGCAACAACAGGCATGCGGCGCGCTGATCACCCTGCCAGTCCCAGGTTTGCGCCAGCAAAGTCCCCCCCTGAAGTGTGGCGGTCCCCGCTGCGGCCACGGTGGTGCATTCGCCGTCATCTGCAGCCAGGGCCGATGGCGCCGCGGTTTCTCCCGGCTCAGGCGGATGTTCGGGCACGCCGGCCAGGCGGTTACGGGCGCGCGCGGCCGCGCCATCAGGGTGATAGGTGCCGGGGGGGATGCCGGCCAGTAACTCGGTACGCGCGTTAAGGGCGATGATTTCGCCCAGAGCGCGGCCGGCGCCATCGGCGATGCCGCGCATCTCCTCAAGCAAATCGGGCGCCAGTGCGGCGAGCAGGGGTATGAAGCGCAGCGCCTCGACCTGAATGGCCGCCCAATCCAGGCCGCGTCGCGCGGCAAAGAGGCGGGCGTAGCTGGCGACGCTGTGGCGAACCAGAGGCGCGGCGGCGGCGCCGTAGGCCCGCCCGCGCTCATAGGCTGCTCCGCTGATGGCCAACTGTGGAAACATATGCTGATTTTGGATTGCCGTATCTGGCGTCCTGATGCGACCTGGCGATGATGGGCATGCGCGGCGTCGAACGGGGACTGGCATCAGACATTCTGGCGGCTGAGCCGTTTCGACAACGCATAAAAGGTTTCTGGGAGGGCAAAGCCCTCCCAGACTTTCCCGCCGTGCATTACCCACACCTATAGGAACAGTTCAGCAGCCAGCCTGCCCGCCCGTCAGCAGCGACAGTGGCGACCGACAGGCCATCCTGGCGGTTTGCTCGGCAGCGCCCGGCGTTCCAGCGGCGCCACCGGTCCCTTCGCCGTACTCGGCATCAGGACGCGCTTCTGCGGAACAGGGGCGGTGACGACGGGACTGCGGGCAATGCGTAGGACCTTCCCCTGCGGAGCTTGCTTACACCTTACAAGGACAGAGTGATTTCTACGGAAGCGACCCCTTTCCAGATCCCTCGCGCGCGGGACCGACCGGGGTCTCAGCGTGAAAAACGGATTTTAAGCGTGCTTACCCTCTTGCTGGCTGAAAACGAAGCGGTCCAGCACGATACCTGCGCCCAGGCCGAGAATAAAGCCGATCAGCGAAGGGGTGATCCATCCCGACGGCTGCTCGGGTACCGACTTAGAACCGAGGGCGGCCAGTTGCTCGCCTGTATGCTCGACCTGCTCGCTGACGCGCTGCGCCGCCTTCTCCATCTGGGCGGCCAGATCCATCGCGTCAACCCGCTCGGCCAGGCGCGTGAGCAAACTGGCGATCTGCTGCCCAGTCTCATTGTCAACTCGCTCACGGATCGTCTGGGCGAGTTGCTCGACGGCGGCCACGGCGCTGCTCTCTACCTGTTCAAGGGTGCTCTCGGCGGCGCTCTTGCGTTCAAAGAGGCCCATAGGTTGCTCCTTTACTCACCGCTCTAGCGCCACACGGTGCGTCTGGCGCTCACCAGCCATCGTATACCAACGTGCCGGTTGACACACTGCACCATTGGGTAGATCTGGCGTGAAAACAGGCGTTCCCGGGAGGGCGACGACTTCCCAGACCCCCCTATCGGGCAACGGTGCGGGGAACCGCGGATTCCCACAGCGCTCGAACCGGCAGGGTTACCGCTACTCACCCTCCCTCGCCTTCCTGCGCTCGGCGCCCTCTCCACCAGCAGCGGAGAGAGAGGGGGCCAGGGGGTTCTCAGGTGCAGGGTTTTTCGAGCGAGAAGCGGTTTTCGGCATTCCAATGCGCTTGCGATCCTCACCCCCCGCCCCCCTCTCCCGCTCGCGGGAGAGGGGGGCGCTGGGCGTCCCAATGCCCCGGATGGCGCATGCGACGCGAGCATTCGCCGGAAAACTCTACACCTGAGAAGGGCCGGGGGGAGCGTGAGGACCCAACTACCCCGTATCACCTCAGTACGTCGCCACAAGCACCTCGGCGGCCCGTTCGAGCTCTCCCAGCAGTTCCAGTTCTCCACTGATATGATACCGCATCGGCACAAAGGCGCGCACAACAGTCTCGATCTGCGCCTCAAGGTCGAGTCCTGAAAGATCGAGCCCCAGCACACCGGCGATACGACCGAGGCGCGTCTCGCGCTCGGGATCGGCGCGGAGACTGGCAGCCAGGCGCCGCCGGTCGTGGCGTTTCTCGGCGATGCGCCGCCAGAAGGGATCGGCGTGCTCGCGGCGCGGCTCGATGCGTCCGGCTTGCAGGTGCTTCGAGTAGAGCCAGCGCAGGATGGCCTCGGGGTCGTTGGCAGGCGGGCAGGGAGCATCGGAAACCGGAAGCGCGATGCCCAAGGGATCAGGGTGGGATACCGGATGATGCATTGCTTAATCCTCATTAGACTAACAACGCACGGGGAGAGCCGGGCCCTGCGCCGCGACTGATTTTGTTTCGTCCACGGCGGACATGCACCCCGGCGAAGCCGTAACCCGGCTACTGCGATGACAGGTCCCAGCGGGACGCCTTATAGCGTTTCTCAAACAGGTTGATCCGCAACGATAGCGGCACGAGCGCTGCAAGCCACACAGCTCAGAGTCCTCAGCGGATCAAGCATTTCGGTCGGCGCTCTGGACGGCGATCCAACATTATTCCATCCGGCGTGGCCGGTACTGAAGGGCTTCAGCCAGGTGAGCCGGGCCAATCTGCTCGGCGCAGGCCAGGTCGGCGATGGTGCGAGCGAGCTTGATAACACGGTGGAAGCCGCGGGCCGAGAGGTTCATCTGCCGCGCGGCGGCTTTCATGAGCGCCTGCCCTGCCGCGTCGAGCTGGCAGTAGCGCCGGATGTCGGCCGGGCCCATGTCGGCGTTGGTGCGCGTCCCCGCGCTGCCGAAACGCTCGTGCTGCCGTTCGCGCGCGGCGATCACCCGCTCGCGGATGGTCCGCGACGGCTCGCCCAGGCGGTCGCTGCTGAGCTTCTCGTAGTTCACTCGCGGCACATCAACGTGGATGTCCAGCCGGTCGAGCAGAGGCCCGGAGATGCGCTTCTGGTAGCGCGTGACCATGGCCGGCGAGCAGGTGCACTGGCGCTCAGGGTCGCCGTACCAGCCGCACGGGCAGGGGTTCTGGGCGGCCACCAGCATCACCGCCGCCGGGTAGGTAATGGTGCCGGAGGAGCGGCTGAGGGTGACCACCCGTTCCTCCAGCGGTTGCCGGAGGACCTCGAGTTTGGGGCCAAACTCGGGCAACTCGTCGAGGAACAGCACGCCCCGATGAGCCATGCTGATCATGCCCGGGCGCGCGCGGCCCGGCCCGCCGCCCACCAGCCCGGCGATAGAGGTGGTGTGGTGGGGCGCGCAGAAGGGCCGGCGGCGCACCAGGGGCGTGTCTCTGGGCAACTGGCCGCAGACGCTGTAGATTTTGGTCACTTCCAGGGCCTCATCGAGGCACAGCGGGGGGAGGATGGAGATCAGGGCGCGGGCCATCATCGTCTTGCCCGAGCCGGGCGTGCCCGACATGAGGATGTTATGCCCCCCCGCGGCGGCCACTTCCAGCGCCCGCTTGACGTGTTCCTGGCCCTTGATGTCCTGGAAGTCTACCGGGAAGGGTTCCTCTTCGGGGAGATGGCGCACCTGGCTGAGATAGGGGGCGATGGGCCGCTCGCCGCTAATGTGGGCGAGCAGTTCAGCCAGGCTCCGCACAGGGATGACGGTGACGCCTTCGACCAGGCTGGCCTCGGCGGCGTCCTCCACCGGCACATAGAGCGTGGTGAGGCCGTGCTGGCGGGCTACCGCGGCCATCGGCAGCACGCCCTCGGTGTGGCGCACCCCCCCGTCAAGGCCCAGCTCGCCGATGAAGGCGGCCCCTTCGGTGACGCCTGCCACCTGGCCCGAGGCCAGCGCCAGGCCCACGGCAATCGGCAGGTCATAGGCCGGCCCGGCCTTGCGCAGGTCGGCGGGGGCCAGGTTCACCGTGAGCCGTTTCATCGGGAAGGTCAGCCCCGAGTTGCGCACCGCCGAGCGGACCCGTTCGCGGCTCTCCTGCACCGCCGCGTCGCCCAGTCCAACCACGGCGAACGACGGCAGGCCCTGGGCAATGTCCACTTCAACCTCTACCAGGATGCCTTCCAGACCAACGACGGCGCAACTGTGAACCTTGGCGAGCATGCGGCCCCCCGTCCTCGCGACACATCCTTGATGCTCCGCCGGGTATACCGGATGGCGCGGGAAGAGGTTACGGGCGGGCCGATTGTGGATTTTGGATTTCGGATTTTGGATTTTGGATTTTCTGGATTGCGGATCGGGAATGTCTGGTTATGCCATGCCCAATCCGCAATCCAAAACCCAAAATCCAAAATCTACAATCACTGGCCGGGGCGCAGCAGGTTCTCGTTTTCGCGGCCCTCCTCGAAGTCGGTGAGGTTGCGGATGGTTGTCTCGGCGATGGTGGTCATGGCCTCGTAGGTGAAGAAGGCCTGGTGGCTGGTGACGAGTACATTGGGGAAGGTCATCAGGCGGGCCAGCACCTCGTCGTCTATCACCGTGTCGGAGAGATCGCGGAAGAACTTGCCTTCTTCTTCCTCGTAGACATCGAGGGCCACGGCGCCGACGTGCCCGCGCTGGATGGCGGCAATCAGCGCCTCAGTGTCAATCAGGCCGCCGCGACTGGTGTTGACGAGCATCACTCCCGGCTTCATCAGCGCCAGGGTTGTCGCATTGATCATGTGGTAGGTGTCGGGCAGCAGGGGGACGTGCAGGCTGATGATGTCGGAGCGGCGCAGCAACTCCTCCAGACTCACGTAGGTGACGCCCAGGGCCAGGCACTCCGGGTTTTCGCGCACGTCGTAGGCCAGCAGCGGGCAGCCGAAGCCGTGCATGATCCGCGCGAAGACGGCGCCAATTTTCCCGGTGCCCACCACGCCGACGGTGCGGCCGTGCAGGTCGTGGCCCAGCAGTCCGGCCAGGCGGAAGTTGAACTCGCGGGTGCGGTTGTAGGCCCGGTGGATGCGCCGGTTGAGGGTCTGCAACAGGCCAACGGCGAACTCGGCCACCGAATAGGGCGAGTAGTAGCTGACGCGCATCACTGTGATCCCGTGGCTCCGGGCAGCGACCAGGTCAATGTTGTTGAAGCCGGTGGAGCGCTGGGCGATAAGGCGTACGCCGCCGCTCGCCAGACGCTCGATTGCCGGCGCGTCGGCCCGGTCGTTGACGAAGAGACAGACGGCATCGTAACCCTGGGCCAGGGTCGCAGTATGGGGATCGAGCTGCGCCGAGGTGTATTCCAACTGGTGACGGCCCTGGTTGGCCTGGTCGAGAAAGGTGCGATCATAGGAATGGGTATCGTACACAAGGACGCGCATGCGTCTCTCCTTCCTCTCTGGTGAGAGCGTGGGAAAATCAGGTCACCCCACGCGCCCCTGCTTGAGGGCAGGGTCTGGCAGGAACAGGCCCTCCCGGAATGTAACCGCATAACCTGATTATCCGGCCGCGCGCGGCGTATCGGGCACATTGGCGCGCAGTTCCTCCAGCCACACACGGGCGCTCGAGTCGCTGGGAGCGCGCCAGTCGCCGCGGGGCGAGAGCGAGCCGCCCGAGCCGACCTTTGGCCCGTTGGGCAGCGCCGAGCGCTTGAACTGGCTGATCTGGAAGAAACGGTACAGAAAGACCTCCAGCCAGCGCTTGATGGTCGCCAGGTCATAGGCCACCCTTCTGGTTTCAGGCAGGCCCTCGGGCCAGGCGCCGCGAGTCGCATCGGCCCAGGCGTGGTAGCTGAGAAAGGCGACCTTGCTCGGACGAAAGCCGAAGCGGGTGAGGTAGTAGAGGTTGAAGTCCTGCAAGGCGTAGGGGCCGATGAGGGCCTCGGTGTGTTGCGCTGGCTCATCGTCCGCGCCATCGCGAGCCGGCACCAGTTCCGGCGAGATCTCAGTATCGAGGATGGACTGGAGAGTGGCGTTCGTGGCATCGTCGAACTGGCCCGAACGGATCACCCAGCGAACGAGATGCTGAATGAGCGTTTTCGGCACCGAGGCATTGACGTTGTAGTGCGACATATGATCACCAACGCCATAGGTGCACCATCCCAGGGCCAGTTCGCTCAGGTCGCCGGTGCCGAGAACCAGGGCCTGGTGGAAGTTGGCCAGGCGGAAGAGATGCGAGGTGCGTTCTCCGGCCTGCACATTCTCGAAGGTCACGTCGAAGACCGGCTCGCCGCGGGCGTAGGGATGGTTGATGTCGCGCAGCATCTGCAGGGCGGAAGGGCGAATGTCAATCTCGCCAGCGCTCACGCCAAGGGCGCGCATCAGCGCGTGGGCATTGGCGCGGGTACGCTCGCTGGTGGCGAAGCCCGGCAGCGTATAGGCGAGAATGTTGGCGCGGGGCAGGTTGAGGCGGTCCATCGTCCGGGCGGCGACGATCAGCGCCTGGGTGCTGTCGAGGCCGCCAGAGACTCCGATGACCACCTTGCTGATGCCGGTGGCCTTGAGCCGTTGCATCAAGCCGTGCACCTGGATATTGTAGGCTTCATAGCAACGCTCGTCGCGGGTAGCGGGATCATTGGGCACATACGGGAAGCGCTCGACAACTCGCAGCAGGGGCAGTTCACCAACGGGCGGCTGGAAGGCGAAGGGCACGCGGCGCAGCGTTTGCAGACGCGCCTGATAGTCGCTGGCAGCGTCGCCGAAACTGGTCTGGCGCATGCGCTCCTGGAGGAGCCGTTCGAGGTCCACATCGGCAAAGATGATCTGCTCGTCGCTGGCAAAGCGCGGCGACTCGGCCAGGCATTCGCCATTTTCGTAGATCAGGGCGTGCCCGTCCCAGGCCAGATCGGTGGTGCTTTCGCCGGGACCGGCGGCGGAGTAGAGGTAGGCCGCCAGGCACTTGCCGGACTGGGCGGCGCAGAGGGCGCGGCGATAATCAGCCTTGCCGATGGTGATGTTGCTGGCCGAGAGGTTGCAGAGCACGGTAGCCCCGGCGAGGGCGGCGTAGGTGCTGGGAGGGATAGGGGTCCAGACATCCTCGCAGATCTCGGCATGGACGGCGAGGGCGGGCCAATCGCGGGCCACGAAGAGCAGATCGGGGCCGAAGGGCACAGTGGCATCGAAGAGATCAATCGTGGCGCTCAGGGCGGCACGGGCGGCGGCAAAGTGCCGTTTCTCGTAGAACTCGCGGTAGTTCGGCAGGTAGCTCTTGGGAACCACCCCCAGGACGCGCCCGGCATGAATGGCGACGGCGCAGTTGAAGAGCTTGCCCTCGACACGCAGGGGCGCGCCTACCAGCAGCAGGGGGCGCAATCCGGCGCTGGCGGCCACAACCTTGCCCAGGGCGGCGAGGGTGGTCTCGAGCAGGGCGGCCTGGTGAAAGAGATCCTCATTCGTGTAGGCCGAGAGACCGAGTTCAGGAAAGAGCGCTACGGCGGCGCCCGCGGTATGGGCGCGCTGCGCCAGGGCAATAGTGCGTTCGGCGTTGAAGAGCGGGTCGGCCACGCGCACGGCAGGCACGGCTACCGCGACCCGCGCGAAGCCGTGGCGATAGAGATTGAGAAATGGCAGGGACATGCTACGCTTCCGGCAATCAGGCAGGGTGAATCCGGGTTCGTCGGTTGCCCATCCGTCGCGCCCTGCGCCACCATACGCAGGTCATGATGTTCCCGGCAGGGCAAAGCCCATCTGAACTACGCCATAAGCGGGCAGCAACAGCGTCCGGTAATACGTCATGATGTTCCCGGCAGGGCGAAGCCCATCTGAACCCTCCCATAATTAAGGACGCGCAAATACTGAAAAACCTCGCGGGTTGGCGACACCCGCGAGGTCTTCATTATATCGGGTATTCCCGGAACCGTCAGGCGGCGATGGCTCGGGCCTGTAAGCGGCTCTCGCGCATTCGGCGAGCAAGCGCCTTGAGCACCGCTTCCAGCTCGGTCGCCATCAAGGCGCTTACCTGCTGGGTGGGGACGAAGGAAGCCATCGGGCCGAGCATCGGCGCCAGGTTGAGCGAAGTGCTCAACTGAATATCCGTGCCAGTCTTGACCGGCGCCAGTTCCCAGGACGTCTCAACCTCAACCGGGGTGCGCACCTTGAAGCGAATGGCGCGATCATCTTCCCAGGACAGTTCACCCTCGGAGCGAATGGTGCCGAAGATGCCCCCAATGTTCATATAAGTCACCAGACGAGCGGTGCGCGCAGCATCGTCGCGCCGGGTGACCTCAACCCGCTGGACGCGGGGGAGTATCTGAGCGATGGCCTGCGAGTCGGAGAGCGTGGCGAAGATCTCCGCCGGGGTGAACCCTTCCAGATAGGCCTGGCGCGTAACGTTAATCATTGGTCTGTTTCCTCTCCGGGCGGCAGGCCCTCGAACCTGTGCGATTGCACATTGTATTGCACAGATTTGTCCACGCTTTGCACAAGAGCAGTATACGCGGTTTTGCTGCGCCTGTCAACAGTCTGTGCAAAGAAATGTTAGACGTGGTTCACACCTGAGCTGCCGTGGGGGGCCAGGAAGGCTATGCCTCCCCGCACCCCCCGGACGCCTGGCCTTCCCGGACTCTGTTCTCAGGTGTAGGGTTTTTCGAGCGAGAAGCGGTTTTCGGCATTCCAATGCGCTTACGATCCTCACCCCCCGCCCCCTTCTCCCACTCACAGGAGAGGGGGGATTTGGGCGTCCCAATGCCCCGGATGGCGCATGCGACGCGAGCATGTGCCGGAAAACCCTACATCTGAGAACCCTCCCCCTCAGGGAAGCGGTATGGCAACCTGGTCGCCTCGCGCACCAGCTCGGTAGCTGGGGGAACGGACAGGGTAATACGGGTGCCGCATGATGGGATACCGGTCCGTCTTTGTGCAGGGCCGATGCAAAGTCTCGGGGGGAGGCCCCGGACTCCAGGTTTAGGGATGGTTTGGGCCGCCACCCTGCCAGAACCATCCAAAAAAAATTGACCCTATCGGGCGGCGTAGCCGCCCCAATCCTCAGCCGGGGGGACGTTGCATCAACCCTGCGTCTTTGCAGACGCATCTACTATATGCGGGCGTTCGTGCGGTACCATGAGAAGCGACTGCAGGAAGCGCTTCGACCGGATGGCCCGAGGTGCAAACGGGGGGCATGCATCACCTCTCGGCCCGATAAGAGCGCCTGGGTCGTGCTCGACCTCCCAGGAACGTCTCTTTTACCCGTGGTGTACGGCAGCGTCGCGTAGGGTCTGGCAGGTTGGCGAGCAGAGGGGCCGGAGAGTTCTTCCGGAAATGCTCCTTCCTCAGCAGGTGGTAGTGAAGATACCCGTGCACCACGAGGGGTGCAGTGCGGCGATGTTCCTTGATGTGCAGATGGTTGCGCTGAGCAGGTGAGGACGTGTCATTGATGAAATGGTCGGTTACCCGAGTGCCCATGGCCGCGACCTCCCCGTTCTGGATGGCGCTGAGCCTGGCGACGCTGGCGCTGGTGGCCCTGGCCGACGCGATCACCCCGTTGATGCGCGCCCCGGCAGCGCTCTACGTGCTCCCCATTCTGATCGCCATCTTCGCCCGACGCGCACCGTTCGTGATCGCCGTCGCGGTGCTGGGAACACTGCTGTGCATTGCCAGCTATGCGCTGGCGCCGTTGCCCGAGGAGTGGTCGGCCTACGCGCTGATCAATCCCGGGAGCGCCGTGGGCGGCATGCTCGCCGCGGCCGGTCTGGGCCTGGCCCTGTTGCGCGTCATGGAGCGGAATGAGGAGCAGCAACGAGTGGTGCAACAGCAGTACGAATTGCTGCGTATGGCCAGCACGGCCGGACGCCTGGGCGGCTGGATCGCTTATCTGCCCAACGGTCCGGTACGATGGACGGACGAGGTGGCGCAGATCTACGAACTGGACCCGGCATCGCCTCCGGAGACGCTGGATTTTGAACGCTTCATCGCTCCCGAGCACCTGGAGCGCATGCGCGCCTGTTTCGAGCGCTGTGCGCGTGAGGGCACGCCCTACGACGAGGAGTTCGAGATCATCACCACTGGCGGACGGCGCCTCTGGGTGAGCACCTTCGGGCGCGCAGTGCGCGACGCCAGCGGGAAGATCGTCGCCGTTCATGGCGCGGTGCAGGACATTTCACGCGCCAAGGAGATAGAGGCTTCGCTAGCGCGGAGCGAGGCGCGCTTCCGGCAGTTCGCCGAGTCGGTGCCGTTGATCGTCTGGACTAACGACGTCGCGGGGAAGCTCGATTACATTAATCAGGCCATCGCCGAGCTGTGCGGCCCGGGGGCGCCGGTCCAGGCCCTGGGCGACGGCTGGCTCACCCTGCTGCATCCCGATGACGTGGACGCCGCCCGCGCGGCATGCGAGCAGGGGGTGCGAGCGGGTATGCCCTCTGAAACGGAGTTTCGCTTCCGCACCCGCGACGGGAGCTACCGCTGGCACCTGGCCCGCGCCTTCCCCGTTCGCGACGAACAGGGCAATGTCATCAAATGGTACGGCGCCGCTACTA
This sequence comes from Chloroflexaceae bacterium, assembly GCA_025057155.1. Classification (NCBI taxonomy): domain Bacteria; kingdom Bacillati; phylum Chloroflexota; class Chloroflexia; order Chloroflexales; family Chloroflexaceae; species Chloroflexaceae bacterium. Next base: position 106,368 of record JANWYD010000011.1, on the reverse strand, counting down.
ATATTGACGAGCAGAAGCGCCTCGCCACGCGCCTGCGAACGATCCTGGAAAGCGTCACTGATGGGTTCGTTATCATCGATCCAGATGGGCGGATTGCCTACATGAACACCCACGCCGAACACATCCTGCTCCGAAGCCGGGCCGATCTCCTCGGCAAGAGCATCTACGAGACGTTTCCGCAGATCCGGGGAACGCGGTTCGACCGCGAGTACAGCCAGGCGCGGGCCACGGGGCGCGCGGCCCATTTCGAGGAGTTTTTTCCCCGACGCGGGATCTGGCTGGAGTTCAGCCTCTATCCCTCCGAGGAAGGCGTGGCGGTCTATTTTCGCGACGTGACCCGGCGCCGGCAGATGGAGGACCAGTTGCGGCTGCTGGAAACGGCGGTGGCGCGGCTCAACGATATCGTGATGATCACCGAGGCCCGGCCGATTGATGAACCCGGCCCGCGGATCATCTTCGTCAACGACGCCTTCGAGCGCATCACGGGCTACCGTCCGGATGAGGTGCTGGGGCGCAGCCCGCGTATCCTGCAAGGCCCGCGCAGCCAGCGCAGCGAGCTTGACCGGGTGCGCGTCGCTTTAGAGCAATGCGAATTCATAGTCGTTCGAGTGATTAATTACCGAAAGTCAGGAGAGGAGTTCTGGAACGAATTCAGCATTATTCCTATTACCGACGAGCAGGGCAATTGCACCCATTTCGTCTCCATTCAACGCGACGTTACCGAGCAAGTGAAGCTCGAAGAACAGTTGCGCCAGTCGCAGCGCCTGGAAGCGGTGGGCCAGTTGACCGGCGGGGTGGCCCATGACTTTAACAATCTGCTGACGGTGATGCTTGGCAATGCTGAACTCTTGAGCGAAGCCCTCGCCGGCAACCCCGATCTCAAGATGCTGGCCGAGATGATCGGCGCCGCCGCCCAGCGCGGTTCGGAGCTTACCCAGCATCTGCTGGCCTTCGCCCGGCGCCAGGCCCTCGATCCCCGCGCGGTGGACGTGAACCGGCTGGTAACGGGGATGGACGGGCTGATCCGCCGCGCCCTCGGCGAACACATCGCGATCCAGGCGATCCTCGCTCCCGACCTGTGGCCGGCGCTCGTCGATCCGGCGCAACTGGAGAGCGCGCTGCTCAACCTCTGCATTAACGCCCGCGACGCCATGCCAACGGGCGGCGCATTGACGATCGAAACCGCGAACGTGCTGCTCGATCAGCAGTACGCCGAGCGCGCCACCGAGGTGACCCCCGGCCCCTACGTGCTGATCGCCGTGTCCGACACCGGCGTTGGCATCGCGCCAGAACATTTGCCCCATGTCTTTGAGCCGTTCTTCACCACCAAGGAGAAAGGCAAGGGCAGCGGCCTCGGCCTGAGCATGGTCTACGGCTTCATCAAGCAATCGCGCGGGCACGTGACGATCTACTCCGAGCCTGGTCGCGGCACGACGGTCAAACTGTATCTGCCGCGCGCCGTCGAGACGGTTGCCGGCTATCAGCCAGGCATCGAAAGGACGTGGACAGGCGGGAACGAGACCATTCTGCTGGTCGAAGACGACGAGGCTGTGCGCAACTTTGCCCGCCAGCAATTGACGAGCCTGGGGTACCGGGTGCTGGAGGCCGGGAGCGGGCCAGAGGCGCTGGAGATCGTCCGCGCCCACGATGATATTGACTTGATCTTTACAGATATCGTGATGCCCGGCGGGATGAGCGGGCGCGAGCTGGTGGAAGCGGCGCGCCAGGTGCGACCGGGGATCAAAGCGCTCTATACATCGGGCTATGCTGAAAATGTGATTGTGCACCACGGGCGTCTGGACCCGGGAGTGGTGCTCCTGAGCAAGCCCTACCGCCGCATGGATCTGGCGCGGAAGGTGCGGGAGGCGCTGGCAACCGGGGCTGAGAGTCGAGGTGACGGGGAAAAGAGCATATGACCAGTAGTGTGCCACGCAGACGCCTGTTGATACTGGATGACGATCCGCTGATCGGGCAGACGATCAGCGCCATCGCCACGCTGTCGGGGCTGGACACGCGCTACACCTCGCGCCCCCAGGAGTTCTTTCAGGCCGTTGAGGAATGGAATCCGACCCATATCGCCCTGGATCTGATCATGCCGCAGATGGATGGCATCCAGGTGATCCAGAACCTGGCGTTGCTGGGTTGCACTGCAGGGATCATCATCACCAGCGGCGTTGACGCGCGGGTCCTCGACGCCGCCGGGCGACTCGCCGCCGAGCATGGCCTGAACATTGTCGGGGTGGTTGCCAAACCCTTCACACCGACGCGATTGCGGCAGTTGTTGCTCAGCAATATTCCATCGAATGCCGTTGAGCGTGGAACCGCGCAATCCGGCGCGCTGGCGCCCGCGACGGAGCTTGATGCCAACGAGTTGCGGCGCGCTCTCCTCGGCGGGGCCATCATTCCCTACTACCAGCCCAAGGTTGTCTGCGCCACCGGCGCCCTGGCGGGTTTCGAGGTCCTGGCCCGCTGGCGCCATCCCGACCGGGGCCTGATTCCTCCCGCTCGCTTCGTTCCCCTGGCCGAAGCCGCCGGCCTGATTGACGAACTGACGCTGCGGGTGACCGACCAGGCGCTGCGCTGGTTCGCGCCACTCTGTACCGGCAGGAACAGCGTCACCCCCTCGCCCGCTTCCACCGGGCTGGAGACAGGCTTGCAACTGGCGGTGAACATCTCGGCGCGGACGCTGAGCAATACCGCGCTCTTTGATCAGATTCGCGCCCGGTGCCGGCAACTCGGCATCGCCCCGGAGCACCTGAGTTTTGAACTGACCGAGAGCAGCGCGATAGACGATCCCACCGCCTCGCTTGACCTGCTCACCCAGCTGCGGATGCATGGCTTTCACCTGGCCCTTGATGATTTTGGCGCCGGTTTTTCGTCTATGCTGCAACTGGTGCGCCTGCCCGTCTCGGAGATCAAAATCGACAAGTCGTTCGTGATGACGGCGATGCAATCGAAGGAGTCGCGCACCGTGACACGCTTTATCGTTGACCTCGGACGCAGCCTGGGGCTCCGCTGCACCGCCGAGGGGGTCGAGAACGCGCACGTGCTGGCCTATCTGCGAAGCATTGGCTGCGATCTGGCGCAGGGCTACGCTATCGCCCAGCCAATGCCCGGCGAGGCGGCCCTGCAGTGGATGGGGCGGCGAGCCTCGCTACGCTAGAGCACTGACCGGAATGCTTGATCCACTGAGGAATCTGAGCGGTGTAGCTCGCTGCGCCTGCGCCGCCATCGTTACGGGTCAACCTTTTCAAGAAACGCTATAGTGCGCTTCCTGCCAACCTGTTGGAGCGTCCGCATGACGCCGACACGTTCAAATGCGCCGCGCCTAATCCGCAATCCAAAATCGGCAATCTACAATTTTTTCCAACCAGGGAACAGTTAAGTAGTAGTGTGTGAACGAAGTTTTTCGCTCAACCCCACCCCCTCCCCAACCCTCCCCCGCCGGGTGAGGGAGTCCGGCGCCTCCCAGCCAACGGGGGGAGGTTGGGAGGGAGGCGGAATTGCCGGGAAACTTGTTTTACAGACTGGTAAGGAGCAACGGTATGTCCGACCCTGGCAGCGTAAGCGCCGAGAAGCAGCGGCAGGCGGTCAATCTATGGCCGTTCGGCGCGGGCCTGGGACTGTTTGTATTGCTCTTCGCCGTGGGCAGCGCGGTCGGCGGGGAGCCTGGCCAGATTATGGCTGCCAGCGTCAACACGCTGCCGTTCGCCGTGCTGGCGGTGCTGGCCTACCTTGGCGGCGAACGCCCCAACTGGGCCTGGGTCGCCACAGGGCTGTGGCTGGCGCTGATGGTTGGCGGCGTCAGCCTGATTGCCCTGGGCCTGTCGGCAAGCGTGCTCAGCGGCGGCCGCTTGACCGAAACAGAGCGTTTGCCCCTCCTGGGGCCGGCGGAACTGGCGCGCCTGGGACTGGTGATGCTGGGCATCGCGGGCAGCATCGCTATTGGCGCGCTGTTCATCCTGCCCGCGGCGCGCCGCCTCCTCGCCAGGATCGTGCCCATCAATCCAGCGTCATTCGTGCATGCCGTCGCCCTGATTGCCGTGGTGACCATCGGGCTGGTCGCTATCGTGCCCCTGGTCGTGCTCGGCGCCCCCCCGTTCCTGACCCTGGTTGATAATCTGGCCGGGAATGCCGGCGGGCGCGACGCAGCCGGGTTGCTGCGCGATCAGATCTACAGTCTGATCTGGACGATTCCGGCAGCCATTCTTGCCGTCGGCTTTGGCATCACGCGCGATCTGCGCGGGGCGCTGGCGCGGCTGGGGCTGACCCGCCCGACGCCGCGCCAGGCGCTGATAGGGCTGGGGCTGGCCCTGCTCCTGGCGGGGGCCGCGCAGGCGCTCGGTGCGGCCATCGAGTGGCTCTGGGGGCTGATGGGCTGGCCGGTAACCGACGAGGAAGCTTTTGAGCAATTGTTTGCCTTTGCCATTAACCCGGTTGGCGCGCTGGTGATTGGCATCTCCGCCGGTCTGGGGGAGGAACTGGCGATGCGGGGCGTGTTGCAGCCACGCCTGGGGTTGTGGCTCTCCAACTTCTTCTTTACGAGCCTGCACGCCTTCCAGTACAACTGGGACGCCCTGCTGATCGTCTTTCTCGTCGGCGTGGCGTGCGGGATCGTGCGCCAGCGCAGCAGCACCAGCGTGGCGGCGATCGTGCACGGAGGGTACAATTTTACCCTGATTATGCTGGTAGCTCTGGGGGTGGGAAAGTGAACCAGACACCGGTCCAGATCAGGACGTTCGGGTTCGCCGGTCCCTGCACGGCCCCGCGCCGTTGACGGGGGGCATCGCGCTGGCTATAATGCCGCCGGAGGGTCGCGCACAGGGTCTGGCGATGAAACTGATCGTGTTTGTCACCGACGATGCCCACGCCGACGTGAGCGTGGACACCCTGGTCGGGCAGGGTTTCCGGGTCACGCGCCTGGCGACGACCGGCGGCTTTCTGCGCCGGGGCAATACAACCCTGCTCGTCGGCGTCGAGGATCAGCAGGTAGACCAGGCCTGCGATCTGGTCAAGGGCGTCGCCCCTGGCACCCTGGCGATTATCATGGACCTGGAGCGCTACGAGCGCCTGTGAAGATCCTCTACGTCACCGCTGGCATTCCGGTGCCAGGGGCTCTCGGCGGCAGCACCCACGCCTACGAGGTAGCGCGAGGTCTGGTCAGGCGCGGGCACGAGGTGCATCTTGTGGCCGCGTCGCGCGAAGGCTGGAGCGGCCTGGCGCCCTTCGTCCGCCCGGTCTCCTCGCGTCTCGACGGCATCTACCTGCACTATCAGGACGTGCCCAAGGTCCTGAGCCTGCTGGGCGCGGCGCCGGTGCTACGCCTGGCGCGCCTCCTGCGCCCCGATGTGATCATCGAGCGCTACTACAACTTCGCCGGGGTCGGCATCCTCGCTGCCCGACACCTTGGTGCGCCCGCGCTCCTGGAAGTCAACGCCCTGATCGTTGACCCGCCCGCCGTCTTCAAGCGGCGCCTCGACGATGCCCTGGGCGGCCCGCTGCGGCGCTGGGCCGAGTGGCAGTGCCGCGCCGCCGACCGCATCGTGACGCCGCTGCACACTACGGTGCCGCCGAGCATCCCCCGCACCCGGATCGTCGAGTTGCCCTGGGGCGCCGATGTGGAGCGCTTCGCTCCCGTGGCCCGGCAGCGGCGCCAGATCCACTCCCCGCCCAACGTGGTCTTCCTGGGTTCATTTCGCGCCTGGCACGGCGCCACCGATGTCGTGCGCGCCGGGCTGCGCCTGCTCGACCAGGGTCACGACCTGCGCTTCACCCTGATCGGCGACGGGCCGGAGCGGGCCGCCGCCATGGCCCTCGCCGCGCCGCGGGCGGAGCGTTTCACCTTTACCGGGGCCGTGCCCTATGCCCGCGTGCCTGACCTGCTCGCCGCCGCCGACGTGGGCGTGGCGCCCTTCACTACCGCGCCGCACCCGGCCCTGCGCGCTGCCGGCTTCTTCTGGTCGCCGCTGAAGGTCTACGAGTACATGGCTGCCGGCCTGCCCGTGGTGACCACGGCCATCCCTCCCCTCACGGAGGTCATCCGCGAGGGCCGCGAGGGCGCCCTCTTCCCCGAAGGCGACGTGGAGGCCCTGGCCGCGGCCATCGCCCGCGTACTCGCCAACCCCGCCGCCGCCCTGGCTATGGGTGCGGCCGCCCGCGAGCGGGTGGTAGCCCGCTACTCCTGGCAACGCCACTGCGCCGAGCTGGAGCGCATTCTTGAAGAACTGAGGCAGTCCTCACCCTCCCCCTGACCCCATCCCTCTCCACCTGCGGCGGAGAGGGAGGAAGCGCGCCCGCACGCCTCCGCCCGCAGCAGGGCGTGGGAGGGCTGCGCCCTCCCGCGAAGGACTTATTCTCGATAGGGTCCGGCGCAGCCGGTTGACAGACGCCCGCCATCTGGCATAATGAAAAAAGAGCGGGGCCAGGCCCCGCATCTGTATGTGGAGCAGCGTGATGACCCTGTTGAGCGTCGGCGGCCTGACCAAGTACTACGGCGCCGAACTGATTTTCGAGGACCTCAGCTTCCAGGTGGCCCGGGGCGAGAAGGTCGCCCTGGTCGGCGTGAACGGCGCCGGCAAGAGCACCTTGCTGAAGATCATCGCCGGCCTGGAAAGCCCCGACGCGGGCCAGGCGGCCATCGCGCGCGGCGCTCGCATCGCCTATCTGGCCCAGGAGGTGCGCTTCGGCGGCGACCTGACCCTCTGGCAGGAGATGGAGCGCGCCCTGGCGACCCTGCGCGATCTGGAGGCGGAGATGCGGGCTCTCGAACCGGTGATTGCCGACACCGCCGCTCCGGGCTGGGAAGCGGCGATGGAGCGTTACGGGCAACTTACCGCCCGCTTCGAGCACATGGGCGGCTACGAGGTCGAGCCGCGCATCAAGCGCACCCTGCAGGGCCTGGGGTTCCACGAGAGCCAGTACCACCAGCGCATGGCCCACTTCTCCGGCGGCCAGAAGACCCGCGCCGCCCTCGCCGCCGCGCTGCTCTCTGACCCCGACCTGCTGCTGCTCGATGAGCCGACCAACCATCTCGACATGCAGGCCCTGGAGTGGCTTGAACACTTCCTCCGTTCCTGGGATGGCACGCTGATCGTGACCTCCCACGACCGCTACTTCCTTGATCGCGTCACCCGGCGCACCCTGGAAGTGGCCTTCGGCAAACTGGAGGACTACCCGGCCCCCTACAACCGCTACCTAGAACTCAAGGCCGAGCGTATGGAACGGCGGCTGAAGGAGTTTCGCGCCCAGCAGGAGTTCATTGCGCGCACCGAGGAGTTCATTCGCCGCTACAAGGCCGGCCAGCGCGCCCGCGAGGCAAAGGGCCGCGAGAAGCGCCTCGAACGGCTGAAGCGCGAGCGGGCCATCGAACGGCCCCGCGAACCGGCGCGCCTGCGTCTCTTCCTCGACACCCAGCTTCGCAGCGGCGCCCTGGCGCTCGCCCTCGACGACCTGGTGGTCGGCTTTCCCGGCGACGGCCCGGACACCGCCCCCCGCGTGCTGCTGCGCGCCGATGGGCTTGAGGTGCATCGCGGCGAACGGGTGGCCCTCCTCGGCCCCAATGGCTGTGGTAAGACGACCCTGCTGCGGACCATTCTGGGCCAGGTGCGCCCGCTGCGGGGCCAGGCGCGCCTGGGACATCAGGTGCACATCGGCTACTACGCCCAGGGCCACGACGCGCTCAACTGGAACGCGACCGTGCTGGAGGAACTGACGCGGGCCAGCCCGACCCTCGGCGAAGCCGCGGCACGCACCCTGCTGGGGCGCTTCCTCTTCAGCGGCGACGATGTGTTCAAGCGCGTTGGCGACCTCAGCGGCGGCGAACGCTCGCGGGTCGCCCTGGCCCAACTGACGCTGCTGCCGGGCAACCTGCTCATCCTTGACGAGCCGACCAATCACCTGGATATCGGCGCCCGCGAGGCCCTTGAAGCCGTGCTCAAGGAGTATCCCGGCGCGATCCTCTTCGTCTCCCACGACCGCTACTTTATTGACGCCCTGGCCGATAAAGTCTGGCACGTCGAACAGGGGCGCATTCGCGAGTACCTGGGCGGCTACAGCGACTTCGTCGCCGCCCGCGAAGCGGCCGCCGCAGCGCCGTCCGAGGCGCAGGCGGCGCGCGCGCCTGCTCCTGCTCCCGCTGCGGCGCGGCCGGCGGCGGCCTCCGAGACAACCGCGCTGCAAGATCGCCAGCGCAAGAAGCGCCTGGCGGCGCTGGAAGCGGAAGTGGCCCTGCTCGAACAGGAACTTGGCCGCCTCAAGGCCGACCTGGAGCGGGCCAGCGCCGCCCGCGACGTGCAACAGATCACTGCCCTGGGCACGCAATACGCCGAACTCGAAACCCTGCTGGCGGCGAAGTACGACCAGTGGGCCGAACTGGCCGCCTGAAGCCAGGCTCTCGAACGGGAAGGGCCGGGAAGACTACGCCCTTCCAGAAAACCCTCCTCACTGGTCGTTCGAAGGGGTGCGGGCAAACCGGGTTTCCCCACGCCTCTGCCTGGGCAAGGGGCTGCAAGAGTTACGCCCTCGCAGAAAACCCTCCTGCGTGAGGGGAGGATCGCGGAAGGCTGCGCCCTTCTGCGATCCTCCACCGAAAGGGAACCCAAACATTAGCGCGGCAAAACCAGGTCTTGAGGGGAACAAAACCGTGAGCAAAGACATCAAAAATGCTATCGTAGTGGCGACCGGATTTCTTTTTGGCGCCTGGCTCTATTACCTGTACCAGGAAGGCGGTTGGAACTTAATGTTAAGAGATGGGTGGCAGGGATTGGTTGTGGCGCTGCTGTTTCTGGCGGTTGTCTTTCTCTGGGATCGGGTGAGGAAAAGGAATTAAAAGGGTGGCGGGGGCCTGCGGCCCCAGAAGGATATCCCTGGGCCTCCCCTACCAGGATCAACCCGCAACGGCGGCGAACGGCTGCGCTTCCTCGCCGCGCCAGGGGGGCGTCAGGCGTTACCAACGCTAGAGGAGAGGACCATGGGCATCGCGTGTTGCGGCCCGGATAACAAGACCCTTGACGCAAGGATCGAGCAAGAGCATATTCGCTTGTTGTATGACAGGATCGCGCCACTTTATGATATCTGGGCGATCTTGACAGAATCAAACGCCAGGAACAGAGCCCTGGAACTCGCGGCGATTCAAGATGGCCAGTCTATTCTTGAAGTCGCTGTAGGGACAGGACTGGCGTTTTATGAAATAGTCAAACGCAACCCAAACGGCATTAATATCGGCGTCGATCTATCGAAGGGCATGCTCGAAAAAGCAAAAAGACGCCTCAGAGGAATTTCCGGAGCGAACTACACTCTGGCTGTGGGAACGGCCTTTCATCTAGGCATCAAAGACGAATCGATTGACACCCTGACAAATCATTACATGCTCGACCTTATCCCGTTCAGTGACATGGATAACATTCTGTTGGAATACAGGCGTGTGCTTAAAAAGAACGGGAAACTTATTATGGTCAACATGACCGAAGGTGAACGCTTTGGAAGTAAGATTTACGACGTTGTCTACAGCATTTCACCGAAAACCATGGGCGGTTGTCGCGGCATCAAGTTGAAAGAACGATTACAACAGCTCGGATTCAGCGTTGAAGCGCGAGAGTATTACCAGCAGATGCTATTTCCTTCCGAGGTCATTGTTGCTTACAAAGCAGGAGTTTGAAATCACCCCATACTACATCGAGACTCCGTCTGAGCGGGGGGTGCACGAGCCTGCGCCCCCCGCAGGAGTTCCTGTTCCGGTGCGGCGCGGCCTCGTCGCGGTGCACCAGAACGGGTCTTTCAGAGAGGTAAAGTTCCTCGAAGCCTCGGAGATAGGCGAAGGTTTCGTGTTTGGGCCTGGCTCTGAAACCGGTCTCTGCTCCAGCCCCGGAGAGGCCCCTCTCCTCCCACACCTTGCCCGGAAGATCAGGTATAATCCCCTGCGGTGACCGGTAAGCGGAGCGGAGGAAACCACGCTCCCCGTTGAGGAGTTGCATACGAGCGATGCCCAGACGCACGGATCTGCATACCATCTTGATTATCGGCTCTGGCCCGATTGTGATCGGCCAGGCCTGTGAATTCGACTATTCGGGGGCCCAGGCCTGCAAGGCTCTGCGCGAAGAGGGCTATCGCGTCGTGCTGGTCAACTCCAACCCCGCGACGATTATGACCGACCCGGGGCTGGCCGATGCCACCTACATCGAGCCGCTTACCGCCATGAGCCTGGAGCGCATCATCGCCAAAGAGCGCCCTGATGCGCTGCTCCCCACCGTCGGCGGGCAGACCGCGCTGAACCTGGCGGTCGAACTCCACGAGGCCGGCGTGCTCGAGCGCTATGGCGTCGAACTGATCGGCGCCTCGGTCGAAGCGGTGCGTGTCGCCGAGGATCGCCAGCGCTTCAAAGACAAAATGATCGAGATTGGCCTCGAGGTGCCCGCCTCGGGCACCGCCCATACCGTTGAGGAGGCCCTGGCCATCGTGGCCCGCACCGGCTTCCCGGCGATTATTCGCCCTTCCTTCACCCTCGGCGGGATGGGCGGCGGAATCGCCTACAACCTGGAGGAGTTCAAGGAGATCGTCGAACGCGGTCTCGACGCCTCGCCGGTCACCCAGGTGCTGGTTGAAGAGAGCGTCCTGGGCTGGAAGGAGTTTGAACTCGAAGTGATGCGCGACCGCGCCGATAACGGGGTGATTGTCTGTTCGATTGAGAACATTGACCCCATGGGTGTGCACACCGGCGAGTCGGTCACCGTTGCGCCAGCGATGACCCTCACCGACCGCGAGTACCAGCGCATGCGCGATATGGGCCTGGCGGTGCTGCGGGCCGTCGGCGTCGAAACCGGCGGCTCGAACGTGCAGTTCGCCGTGAACCCCGACGACGGGCGCATCTATGTCATCGAGATGAACCCCCGCGTTTCGCGCTCCTCGGCTCTGGCCTCCAAGGCCACCGGCTTCCCCATCGCCAAGATTGCCGCCAAGCTCGCCGTTGGCTACACCCTCGACGAGTTGCCCAACGACATCACTCGCGAGACCCCGGCGAGCTTCGAGCCGACCCTCGACTATGTGGTGGTGAAGATCCCTCGCTGGGCCTTCGAGAAGTTCCCCCAGGCCGATCAGACCCTCACCACCAGTATGAAGTCGGTCGGCGAGGTGATGGCGATCGGGCGCACCTTCCCTGAAGCCTTCCAGAAAGCCTGGCGCTCGCTGGAGCAGGGCCGCCTGGGCTGGGGCGCAGACGGCAAGGACCGCATTAACCCTGAGCGCCTGCGCGAGCGCCTGATCACTCCCAATCCTGAGCGTTACTTCTACATCCGCTACGCCCTGCAGAGCGGTATGAGCGTCGAACAGATCAGCGCCCTGACCCGCATTGATCCCTGGTTCCTGCACCAGATGGAGCAGATCGTCAATCTGGAAGGGCGCCTGCGCGCCTTTACGCTGGACACCGTGCCCGCCGATCTGCTGCGCCAGGCCAAGCGCATGGGCTTCTCTGACGCCCAGCTCGCCTTCCTGCTGCGCGTCGAGGGCGGCGCCGCCGATAGCCCCCCCGAACTCCAGGTGCGCGCCCGGCGCAAGGAACTGGGCATTGTGCCGACGTTCCTGCGGGTGGACACATGCGCGGCGGAGTTTCCCGCCTTCACGCCCTATCTCTACTCCAGCTACGAGAGCGAGGACGAGGCCGATGTCAGCGACCGCAAGAAGGTGATCATCCTCGGCTCCGGCCCCAACCGCATCGGCCAGGGCATCGAGTTCGACTACTGCTGCGTCCACGCCGTGTTCGGCCTGCGCGATATGGGCTACGAGACGATCATGATCAACTGCAACCCCGAGACCGTCTCGACCGACTATGACACCGCCGACCGGCTCTACTTCGAGCCGCTGACGCTCGAAGACGTGCTCAACGTCGTCGAACGCGAACGTCCCGATGGCGTGATTATCCAGTTTGGCGGCCAGACGCCCCTCAAGCTGGCCCGCGCCCTGGAGGCCGCTGGCGTGCCAATCTGGGGCACCCCGCCCGAAGCGATCGACCTGGCCGAGGACCGTGACCGCTTCGGCGCTCTGCTTGACCGGCTGGGCATTCCCGCACCGGCCCATGGCAGCGCCACCAGTTGGGAGGAGGCCCGCCGGGTCGCCGCCGCCATTGGTTACCCCGTGGTGGTGCGCCCCTCCTACGTGCTCGGCGGGCGCGCCATGGCCATCGTCTACGATGACGAGACCCTGGAGCGCTACATGCGTGAGGCGGTGGAGGCCTCGCCCGAACATCCGGTGCTGATTGACCGCTTCCTGGAAGACGCCTTCGAGATGGATGTGGATTGCGTGGCCGATGGGCAGGAAGTGGTCATCGCCGGGATCATGGAGCAGATTGAACTGGCCGGCGTCCACTCCGGCGACAGCGCCTGCGTGATCCCCACCTACATGGTCGCGCCGCAGCACGTCGCCACCATGCGCGAGCACACCGTGCGCCTGGCGCGCGAACTGGGCGTGGTGGGCCTGATGAACGTCCAGTACGCCATGAAGGACGACGTGGTCTATGTGCTCGAGGTCAACCCGCGCGCCTCGCGCACGGTGCCCTTCGTGGCCAAGGCCACCGGCGTGCCCTGGGCGCAGATCGCCGTGCAATGCGCCGCCGGCAAGCCGCTCAGCGCCTGGCGCGAGGTGATGAAACAGGGCGAAGCGCAGATCTTCAACCCCCACGCCCCCCGCTACCACGTCAAAGAGGTCGTCCTGCCCTGGGCGCGTTTCCCCGGCGTGGACATCCTGCTCGGCCCCGAGATGCGCTCCACCGGCGAGGGGATGGGCAGCGGGGCCACCTTTGGCGAGGCGTTCGCCAAGGCCCAGCTTGGCTGCGGCCAGCGTCTGCCCCTCAGCGGCAACGCTTTTCTCAGCGTCAACGACCGCGACAAGCCCACCCTGCTGCCCATCGCCCGCGACCTGGAAGCCCTGGGCTTCACCCTGCTGGCTACCGGCGGCACGGCGGCGTTTCTGCGGGAGCGCGGCATCACCGTCACGACCATCTACAAGGTGAACGAGGGCCGCCCCAACGTCGTAGACTACATCAAGAACGGCCAGATCGCCCTGATCGTCAACACCCCCCTGGGCAAGGCCAGTTTCTTCGACGAAGCCGCCATCCGCCGCGCCGCAATCGTCTACGGCGTGCCGACCCTCACCACCCTCTCCGGGGCCGCCGCCGCGGTGGAGGCCATTCGCGCCCTCCGCGATGGAGCCTGGACGGTCGAGAGCCTGCAGGAACGGTTTGCGTGGATTGGGTGATGGCACCAGTTGGTTCGGCCATCTGAAATCGTATGACACCCTGGCGTGGCGCGCGCCTCTTCCCTCACCTGGTAGCTTTGCTATGCTATACCGGCGCAGCGGTAATCCTTACCTGGCCGATGGCCACCGCCTTCACCACGGCCATCGCCAGCGCACGAACCATCCACGGCTACCTCTATGACGCTCGCGAAGATGGCATCCAGAATGTCTGGAACATCTGGTGGACGCTGCGCGCCCTGCGCTCCGGGCACAATCCTTTCTGGACCGATCTGCTCTACTACCCCGACGGCGTTCAGCTCTATGTCCAGACCATGGGCCTGAGCAATTTCCTCGCAACGCTCCCCGTGGCAGCGCTGTTCGGGCCAGTAGCCGGGTTCAACGCCGCGGTCCTGCTGGCCATGGCCGGCAGCGGCTATGCGGCCTTCCTGCTCGCCCGCTTCTTTACGCCCTACCTGGGCATTGCCCTCCTGTGCGGGCTATTGTTAACGGCCAGCCCGTTCCACATGTTCAAGCTCCAGATCCACCAGTTGAACCTGATCAGCTTCCAGTGGCTCATCTTCTATCTGCTGGCATTGCTGCACCTGGAGCGCAATCCCTCGTGGCGAACGGTGCTAGCAACGATTGGGGCCACAGTGCTGGTCATGCTGAGCGACTGGTACTGGTTGCTGATCGCTCTAATTGGCGCGCTACCCTGGGGCCTGGCCGCCCTGGCGCGCTCTTCCCGGCGCGCCGATCTGCTGCGCGCCTTCGCCGGCCTCGGAGCAGGTGTGGGGCTGGCGACCCTCCCACTGCTGATCGGGATCGTCCAGGCGCGCCACCGTCTGCCGGCAGCGGCGCCGCGTGACGCGATCTGGTTCGCCTATATCCAGGGCTTCTCAGCCGATCTGTTGGGACTATTTGCCCCCAATATGCTGCATCCCCTCTGGGGCGAGCGCCTGTGGGAGATCACCCGTCCGCCACCGACGGACTTTGCCGCCGATGGCTGGTACGTGGCCGCCGGTTGGGTCTTGCTGGGGTGCGCGGCCCTGGGTCTGCCAGAACTGTGGCGTCGCCAGCGTCCCCTGGCGCTGATGGGGCTGGTAGCCTGGCTGTTGTCGCTGGGACCAGCGCTCCGAATCGCCGGTCAACCCACCGGGCTGCCCCTGCCTTACGCTCTGGTACAGGAGCTTCCTCTGGTCCAGATCGCCCGCCGCCCCTCGCTGTTCACGACCCTGGTGCTCCTGGTGGCCGTGGTGGCGGCGGCCCTGGGTCTGCAGCGCCTGCTCGCCCCCCAGCCGCCCGGACGAAGGGCGTTGCTGGTTGGCGCCATCGCCGTTCTGGCGATAATCGAACTGGCCCCGCCCGGCCCGGGGCAACGGCAACTGATTGTCCTTGAGCCTCCAGCGTTGATGGCAGAACTACGGGCGCGGCCTGGCGCCGTGGCTGATCTGCCCTTTGCCCCGATGGAAGATAGCCGCTCACTGCTGAACCAGATCGGTCACGAGCAGCCGATCATTGGCGGCTACGTCGCGCGGTGGCCAAGCTATCCGGCGCTTGAGCGGGCGCCGCTCCTGGGAGCTATCGCGCAGATGGGCCTTACGCCAGACATTGCGCCTCTCGACCTCGAAACGTTAGGCGCCATGCAGTGCGCCTACCCGGTGCGCCATATCTTGCTCTACCGACCGGAGGTGGGCCCTGATCAGCATGCCGCCATCGCCGAACTGGCGGCCGTTCTCACGGGCGCGCCACCCGTGCCACAGGTGGTTGGCGATTACCTCTGGTACGAATTGCCGGTTCCGTCGCCGCCCTGCCCCCCCTTCGCCAGCATGGGCGCGGGCTGGCACCCCCTCGAAGAACACCCGTCTGGTCGCTCGCGCTGGATGGACGAGGAGGCCGTAATCAACCTGATCAACCCTCAACCCTGGCCGCTACGAGTACAACTTGACCTGGGGCTGATCGCCTTTGATCAGCCCCGGCCACTGGTTGCAACCCTCGGCAACGGGCCGGCTGCTACCTGGATCGTCCAGTCTGACCAACCGCGGCGCTACACGACCCAGGTGCTGCTCACCCCCGGTGTCAACGAACTACGCCTGCGGGCGCCCGCCGCCTCCGACCCGGCGGCGCCTCGGCGCATCAGCCTGTGCGCGTTTGCTATTGCTCTGCGACCGGTCGAACCATAAGCTGCTGGCGCGTGTTCAGATTTACCGCCGAGCACGCAGAGGAACGTAAAGGATGAGCTTTTGAAGCCCTTTGCGCCCCTCCGCGCCCTCTACGGTGCGAACGTGTGCGGTAGATGCGAACATTATCGGCTGCCGGCTTCGGAGGGGATGTAAGGAAACCAGGTTTCCCCATACCCCTGCCCGATGGAGGAACCCGCGGCGCCCGCAACCGGTCACCACACCTCGTTCCGCAGCACCCCGATGCGCTCAATCTCGCACTCCATCACATCGCCGGCCCGCAGCCAGCGCGGCGGATTCATGCCCATGCCCACGCCAGCGGGCGTGCCGGTGGCAAAAATATCTCCTGGCTCGAGGGTGATGCCGCGGCTGAAGGTGGCAATGCAGGTCGGAATATCGAAGATCATATCGCTGGTGTTCGAGTCCTGCATCGTCACCCCGTTGAGACGCAGGCGCAGGCGCAGATTGTGCGGGTTGGGGATCTCGTCGGCGGTGACGATCCAGGGACCCATGGGGGCCGAACCATCGAGGCTCTTGCTATAGAAAAACTGCTGATGGCGCGTTTGCAGATCACGGGCCGAAACATCGTTCAAAATAGTATAGCCGAAGACGTGGCTCAAGGCCCGCTCCCTGGAAATGTTCCTGCCGCCAACGCCGATCACTACCGCCAGTTCCACCTCCCAGTCGCGCTGGGAAGAGACGTCGGGCATGAGCGGCACCACGGCCTCGGGATGGTTGACCGCCGTGGGCGCCTTGGAGAAGAAGACGGGGTATTCGGGCAGTGTCTCGGGCAGACCTCTGGCCCGCAGCGACTCGATTGCATGAGCGGCGTAGTTCATCCCCAGGCAGATGATGTTCTTGCGAGGTCTGGGGATAGGCGCCAGCAACGAAACCGCCTCAAGCGGCACGGCGCTTTCAGCGCTGGCGGTGATCGCCCGGGCGCGGGCCAGCAATGACGGCCCCCCGGCGATCAACTCCAGCATTGATGGCGCAACCTCGCTCAGATCAACGATCGCCTCGTCGCGCAGGGCGCCAATCCGCTCCGCGCCTTCGTGGCGATAGGTCACCAATTTCATACCCTCGCTCCCTCATCTCCAGGACGGCTCATCCAATGATGTGGCGTATGGTAGCATATTCCTGGCGGCGCACCGCGCCGCGCCGCCAGAGCATACGCATTGCGCACCGGAAGAATATGGCAGGGCTAGACCCTCCCACGGGCCGCAGTAAGGCCCTGCGCCTCCCCCCTCTCAGGTATAAGGGTTTTTCGAGTAAGAAGGGGGTTTCGGCATTCCAATGCACTTACGATCCTCACCCCCCGCCCCGGATGGCGCATGCGACGCGAGTATGGGCCGGAAAACCCTGCACCTGAGAAGCGCCTCCCCCTCCCTCTCCACCTGCGGTGGAGAGGGAGGGGGCCGGGGGAGGGTGAGGACCACCCCCCAACACGGCGAAATCACATCCCTGTGGTCTCCATAATCGGCCGTGGCGTAAAGACCAGGATAAACACCACCAGCCCCAGGAAGGCCAGGAGGCGCCAGGGGCCGCGCAGGGGCGAGACCTCATTAAGCAGGGGGCTGCGCTGCTGACCCAGGAGGGCCACGATCACCGCCCAGATGAACCAGCCGCTCCAGAGAAAGCCCATCGCGAGCAGAGCCAGCGCGACGACCATGCTCATTGCCCGCGCCAGCCGCGGCCCAAACAGGGCGAAGAAGATGTGCCCTCCGTCAAGCTGGCCCGCGGGCAACAGGTTCAGCCCGGTGACGAGCAGGCCGGCCCAGCCCGCCAGGGCCACTGGATGCAGGTACACATCCTCGCCATTGCTGGGCAGAAATCGCCCAAAGACGAGGATCTTGATCGCCGCGTAGAGCAGGCTGTTGCCTTCGGTAAAACTGCCGGGCGCAGGCACAATCGGGCGCACCTCGGAAATGCTCAGCCCGATGAAGAGCACCGGAATGGCTACAATCAGCCCCGCCAGCGGGCCGGCGATGGCGATGGCCAGCAGGGCGCGCCGGTTCGGCACCGGTTCTTTGATCGAAATAAAGGCGCCCATCGTACCCAACAGAAAGATCGGCGCGGGGATGAAGAAAGGATAACTCACTGCCACGCCCTCGCGCCGCGCCACCACATAGTGGCCCAGTTCGTGGGCAAGCAGAATGCCCAGCAGCGCCGCGCTGAAACCCAACCCCTTCGCCAGATTAAAGCCCTCGGCGGAAAACCCGCCCACAAAGATCGTCGAGGCCACGGTAAGGGCGAAGAGCAGCAGCGCCAGCCAGAGCCGCGAGGGCGCCGGTCTGGGCAATGCCGGCGCCGCTACCAGCGCCACCTGATGATCGCCGGCCTCCTGCAACAGCGGTGTATAGCCCATCGCCCGCAGCCGCGGCGCTACCCGATCATAGGCGCTCTGCGCCTCCATACGCAGCCGGCCCACAAAGCGCGTCGCCATCTGGTCATCACGGGCGAGTTGTAAACGCTCTACCGCATCAATTGCCATCACCTCCGCCACCGCGGCGTAGAGCGCGTCCGTCGGTTCGGCTACATAGAAATCCATACTTCTGCCAATCGCTCGTTTCGTGAATGGCACACTATCGGCCATGCTTTTGCTATTATTGTGATCATCATACCACGGCGCCCTTCCCTCTGGACAGGCTTAATGCTATACTCAGGGCTGATGCAAAGTCCCTGGGGCGAGTTTCGCACTCCAGGTTTTTCTCTGGCGGCTACGCTGCCAAAACCTACGAAATAATGATCCTGTCGGGCAGCGTAGTCGCCCCAAAATCCGCCACTGGAAGTGGACGCTGAGTCAGTTCTGATGTTATACTGACCTTGCAACAGGGCGCTGGAACGCGCTACACACGCTTGGAAAACCCGGTTTGCGCCTGCGCTGCCGTCCTGGAGGCGTCGGGAGGTCTAACCTCACCGCAACCCTTTCGTCCGCATGCAGCGGGTGCGCGCTGTACAGAAGGGGAGACGTTTCTGCCGCCGTGAGCGAACGCATATCGTCGAAGGCGGCGCCTCCGCATCCGCTTCGCAGAGGTACACAGGCGAAGCTGGTCCTTTGCAAGAAACCTGGCTCTCAGCTATGTTTCAAATCGGCCTGACTAACCGTTCGACCCCTCTGCACCTCTGCAGCTCTGTGTCTTCACCGAGGAGCAACGGTCAAGCTGGAACGTCCCGGTCTGTACCATGCCTTATTCCTCGTCTCCATTCGAGCGTATGACCGAGCCGGCACACATTCTGATTGTTGAGGATGATCAGATTATCCAGCGGGTTTACCATGATGTTCTCGTCGCCGATGGCTACCGTGTGTCTCTGACTGCCAGCGGCGAGGAAGCCCTGGCATATCTCCATCTTATTACCCCTGACATTATTCTGCTCGATCTGGCTCTGCCCGGCATTGACGGCCTCGAAATCACCCGGCGCATCAAGGCTGACCGATCCAAACCTTTTATCCCCGTGATGATCATCTCCGCGACGGCCGACCTGAGCACGAGCGTCGCCAGTCTCGACGCCGGCGCCGATGATTTTCTGGTCAAACCTATCGCCATTGACGAACTGCTGGCGCGTGTTCGGGCGATGCTGCGGCTGCAACGGGCGCAACGCGGGCTGGAGCGGGCCCAGCGTAAAACCGAACTGCTGCTGCACCTGACCCGCGACCTGGGTTCCAGCATCGATCTTGACGCCCTGCTCACCGGGTTCCTTGATCATCTCGCCGACGCAGTAGGGGCTGCGCGTGCCAGTATCATTCTGACCGATGTAGACGCAGAGCAGGTGCTCTGCTACTCCAGCAGTCGGAACCCGGCCAGCGCCACGCTCCAGCATATTCTGCAACAGGGCGTGGCCGGCTGGGTGCTGCGGGAACGCCGCCCGCTGACCATTGCTGATACGCGCCAGGACGGGCGCTGGTTCACCGCCAATCCACTGCACAGCAATGTGCGTTCCGTCGCGGCGATGCCGATAATGCGCGAGGGCCGCGTCCTGGGAGTGATCACCCTGGTGCACCATACGCCCGGCTACTTCACCGAGGAGCATCTGGAACTGGTCACCTCGGTGGCGGCTCAGAGCGCCGTAGCCATCGAGAGCGCCCAGCTCTTCCGCCTGACCCGGCGCCAGAAGGAACTGCTCGCCCGCCGCGCCGAAGAACTGCGCAAGGTCAATGAGATCAACACCTACCTTGCCGAACTCATGGCGCCCGAGCAGTTGATGCGCCTGATGGTCTATATGATCCAGCAGCAGTTTGGCTATCCCCGCGTCAGCCTGCTGCTGTTGCAGGGTGAGCGCCTCGTGCTCCAGGCCGATGCCGGCGGCGCCGCCACAGCGGCGGTGAGCGTATGCGCCCGGCGGGGCCTGAGCGGGTGGGCCATTGCCCACCGGCAAGCGGTGCGAGTGGCCGATGCTTCCCATGACCCGCGCTTCGAGCCAATGCTGCCCGGCGACGAGCAGGTGCGCGCGCTGCTGGTTATGCCGGTGATGCTGCGCCGTGAGATGCTGGGCACCCTCGAACTGCGCAGCCCGGACGAAGACGCTTTCGGCCCCAACGACGAGGCGGTGCTCAATGCGATTGTCAACCAGTTCAGCATCGCGCTGGGGAATGCCCGCCTCCTCGAACAGGAACAACGACGCATCTCGCAACTCAGCCAGGTCAATCGCCTCTCGGTGGCTATTACCGCCCAGATTGACGCGCCGCAGAACCTGCAACTCGCCGCCGATGCCGTAGCGGCGATCTTCGGCGTGCCCCAGGCTGGCCTGGTGCTGTTTAACGACGCTGAGCGGCAGGAGCAGCCCCTGATCGCCTTCCACGGAGGGCCAACCCTGTACGACGCCGATCTGGAACGTTTGTTCACCACCCATTCCGACGCGCGGCAGGTGATCCTGAACGCGCGTGAGCCAACGCTGATCCGCGGGCTGCGCGCCGATCCACGCTTCACCGCTCTGCACGAGTTCTTCACCGCCCGCGCGATCGAGGATATGCTCTTCGTACCGCTGCTAGCCGGCCAGCGCGTTCTTGGCGTCCTCTGCATCGATGCGACGGGTCGCGAGGCGGGTTTCGGACGCGCCGATCTGGAACTGGCCACGACCGTGGCCAGCCTCATCGTCCAGGTAATGGAGAATGCCCGTCTCTACCGGGTAGTTGCGGAGGAACGCTCCACCCTGAACGCGGTGCTACGCGGCGCGACGGACCCTATCCTGCTCGTTGGCCCGCAATGTGAGTTGCTGCTCGCCAATCGCGCTGCGGAAGAATGCCTGGGGCTGAATCTAGGCGTCGCGCGCGGCCAGAGTCTCGGGGCGCTCGAGCATGGCAACCGCCCCGCCATCAGCCAGTTGGCGCCGCTGATCCAGCAGGCCAATGGCGTGGGCGCCGCTGCCGAGATCGTTCTGACCGACGACGTAACCTTCAGCGTCAGCGTCGCGCCCGTGCGCGGCGCCGATGAAACCCCCCTCGGTCACGTGGCGGTGCTACGCGACATTAGCCCGATCAAACGCCTGGAGCGCCAGGAACGCGAGCGGCTCCGCAGCGTCTTCCGGCGCTATGTGTCGCCCCAGGTGGCCGAACAGCTGCTCGACGCCGGCACGGAATTTGGCCATCCCACCGAGCGCGATGTGGCGGTGATTTTCGCCGACATGCGCGGCTTTACGACCATTACCGAACGTACTCCTCCTGGCTTATTGATCGAAAAGATCCTCAACCGCTATTTCACCGCCATGACTGAAGTGCTCTACGCTTTCGGAGGCACCATTGATAAATTTCTCGGCGATGGAATCATTGGCGTATTTGGATCGCCAATCGCCTATGCCGACGATCCGCAGCGTGCCCTGGTCGCTTCGGTTGAGATGCAACGAGCCTTCGCCCGCCTCGCCCGCCAGTGGCGCACCGAACTGGGTCTCGATATCGGGATGGGCGTCGGGCTCAGCTATGGCCGCGCCGTGGTCGGGAATATCGGTTCCGAACAACGTCAGGACTACACGCTGATCGGAGATGTCGTGAATACTGCTTCGCGTCTCTCCGGACTCGCCCGCGCCGGGCAGGTGATCGTCTCCTATCACCTGGTTGAGGCCCTGCCCCCGTCCTGGCAGTCGCCCTGGCCCCTGATCCCCCTTGGCAGCGTGGATCTCAAGGGAAAACTCGAACCCCATCGCGTGTACGAAGTGAAAATCCCCTGACACTCTCTGCAAGAGGCGCCCTGTCTGTAAGCCGTCTTGACAATATCATGTAAAAACTTTATCATACGACTACCCTGCCGAATGAGAACGGCACAGGCTGGAGTGCTTTGTGTCGGACGCGCCAGTAACCCATGGATTGAGAGCATCGTGGTGATACGAACCTGTCTCAACACAGTTTACAGCCGGTTGACAAGTGGCAGCGCAACTCGGCGGGTTGCGCGCAGGCATTTGAGAGGGTCGCGTCTTCCCATACGACACAGGCGCTCGCCGGGGCGCCCCGCGGCCCTGCTGAGCATCCTGTTCCTGGCCGCCATCATCGCCGGGTGTGGCCGCCAGCCTGTGGTGCTTACCGGTACGATTACCGACGCCTACACCGCCCAGCCCGTGCCCGAGGCCCGCGTAACCATCGGCAATACAACCGTGACGACTGACGCGAACGGCGCCTTCAGCACTTCCCGCTGGCGACGGGGTGATGTGCTGGCGGTGTCTGCGCCCGGCTATGAGCCGCTGCGCCTCCTGCTGGCCGAACGTCCCGAACTGGCGGCCAGCGACGCCCTGACCCTGACCCTCAATACCGTCCTGCGGCCCAACACGCTGAGCGGAACGGTTACCGACGCCTACACCGGCCAACCGCTCGCCAATGCTCAGGTGACGGCGACGTTCAATGTCACCAGCGCCCTTAGCGTCGCCACTGGCGCCGATGGTCGCTATCTGCTGAGCGACCTGCCCGAAGAGTTCACCCTTAGCGTGGTCGCGCCGGACTATGCGCCCGTTGAACGGACGTTGCGCCGCACCACCAGCCTCGATCTTGCCCTGCGTCCCAGCGTGCTGACCGGCACAATCACTGATCGCTACACCGGCCAGGCGGTGGCCGGGGCTGCCATCACCGCCGGTACGGCCCGCGCCACCTCCGGCCCCGATGGTCACTACCGTCTTGAGGGTATCCCGGCTACGGCGACCAGTGTCGAGATCAGCGCCGATGGGTATGCCCCGCTTGCCCAGGAACTGTCTCGCTCGACAGTGCTCGACGCCGCGCTGCGCCCGGACACCCTTCGGGGCCGCCTGATTGACAAGAATACGGGCAAACCCCTGGCCAACGCGGCCATCCTTGCCACCACGGCTTATCCCGGCGTCGCCGTGGCCTTTGAACGCATCGCCGATAGCAGCGATGGCAGCTTTACTCTCAAGGGCGTGCCTGAGCAGGGCTATCTCCACGTGCTTGCCCCGGGCTATCGCACCGTCGTCCTGCCGATCAAGCCCGGCGCAGTGCCCGCCGAGATTGCCCTTGAACGCTTCCGGGTGAAGGCCCTCTATGTCACTGCCGCCGTCGCAAGCTCTCCCGCCCTGCTCGAGGAGTACCTTCAGTTGATCGACCGCACGGAATTGAACGCGATCGTTATTGATCTGAAGAGCGATCTCCGAGACGATCTGGGAATTGTGTATTACGACACGCAGGTGCCCCTGGCGCGCGAACTCGGGCTTTCACGGCCCTACATTGATATGCCGGCTCTCGTGCGGCGCCTCAAGGATATGGGCATCTACACCATCGCGCGCATCCAGCTCTTTTCCCACGACAATGCCCTCTCCGACGCGCGCCCCGAGTGGTCCGTTCGCCTCAAGGAGACCGGCGAGGTCTACGCTGATTATCCTGGCCCCGGCATTCGCTACGCCTACCTCGATCCGACCAACCGCAATGTCTGGGATTACAATATCCAGCTCGGTGTCGAGGCGGCCCTGATGGGCTTCGACGAGATCAACTACGACTACATCCGTTTCCCCGACTGGTTCGGCGAGCGCGCCGAGTTTCGCGATAAGTTGCTCTTCTCCGAGCCGATCGATCCAGTTGACAACCCTGAGCGCATGTTTAAGGTGATCACCGAGTTTATGGATGAGGCCCATCGGGCGGTCAATGGCGCCGGCGCGAAGATGTCCATTGACATTTTTGGGCGGGTCGTCCTCGGTGGTTCGCTCACTATCGCTCAGGACATCCGGCTCATGGGCGACCACACCGATTATATTTGCCCTATGCCGTATCCGTCCCTCTGGTGGCCCGGCGCCTTCGATCTGCCTTCACCCGTTGATGAACCATTTAAGGTCCTCGACGCCGCCAATGCCGAGGCGCTGCGCCAGATCGAGGGCGAATACGCGCGCCTGCGACCGTGGCTCCAGGATCACACCGACCCCTGGGCGTACAAGGTGGTGCGCTATGGCCCCGCCGAGGTGCGCGCCCAGATTGAGGCGACCGAGAAGTATCCGGAGATTGATGGCTGGATGCTTTACGACTCGGCCAATGCTTACAAGGGCGCCTTTGGCGGCGCGGTGAAGCCTGAGCGATGATCCTGCGAGTAAAGGAGGGTTGGAGAGGCGCTTCCAGGAACACCCTTTGTTGGCGAGGAGGTTAGGGGAACCGCCTTTCTCCGCCTCACCTCGCTTATTGACGATTGATGAGCAACCACCCCTGTTTGAGAGGGATCTAGTGCGCGCCGCGGTACTGCGGCCCCCTCTGGAGGATCCGTCGGACGTGGCAGCGTCCCCGTCCAGTTAATCCGGCAGGGCCAGGCCCTCCGTTTCAGCAGCGCGCAAGGCGGAAACGTATGCGACGGATGTTGGCTCTCTTTACACTCCGGGGGCGCCACGTCGCCTGCACGCTTCTGATCGCGCTGGTAATGACGCTCGCGTCGTTCGCTGCGGCTCCCTCTCATGCCCAGCAGCAGGGACCGCCGGCCCGCGTCGGCAAGCTCGCCCTCTCGTCCGTCGCTGATTGGGAGGCGGGCAGCGTCAGCGGGATTCTGGTCACCAATAACGCCGGTGGTGAACTGCGTCTCGCCGACGGTCAGAACTTTGGCAGCTTCGTCTCGCCTGCACTCAAGACAGGCTTTCCGATCAACGCTGCTGGCGCTCAGTGGCGCGCAGATGTGCTCGACGGCACCCAGTTGCTGCTGGAGGTGCGCGCTCGCGCCACGCCCCCCGATGGCGACCCTGAAAGCGGCTGGGGGCCCTGGCAACCCCTCGTCGCCGGCGATGCGCGCTCCGCCGCCAGCGGGAGTGCGGGCGCCTTCGCCACTCCTGATGTGCTCGCCTTGCCCGCCGACACTCAGTACCTGCAACTGCGCGTCACCCTTGGCAGCCAGATCGCCCGCGCCTCGCCCGTCCTTGAAGAGGTCACCCTCAGCTATCTGAACACCACCGCCGCGACGCCCATCTTCGCCGCCGGTCTGCCCCGCCGCCCTATCCTCTTCGGCCCGCCCACTTTGACCCAGCGCCCCACGGTGATCAGCCGGGCCGACTGGAGCGGCAGCATCCGCGGCGCTCAACCTGTTCGCGGCGATCCGCGCGGCGTGATTATCCACCAGATTGACGCCAGCCCGACGCCTGCCGCCACCCTCGATTTCGTCCGCGCGCTTACGCTGTACCAGACTGATGTGCTCGGCTGGGAAGATCTCAGTTATCACTACCTGATTGACGCCGAGGGAAACCTCTTTGAGGGCCGTCTGGGCGGGCCAACCTCGCGTGTGCCTCGCCTGGCCGGGGACGACGCCGCCGTTCACGTCGCGCTTATCGCCCCCCGCGACGCGACGGCGACCTCTGCCGCCACCGGGTCGCTGGTGAGCCTGCTGGCCTGGCTCGGTGAAGCCTATGCCATCCCCCCCACCGGCAATCACGTCGTTGTGCTCGACGGGCAACGCCAGACCCGGCTCAACATTGCCGGGCATAACGATGTCGCTCCGGAGGCCCCCGATCCGTTCCCGCCCCTGCGCGGCCAGCTCGCCCAGATCCGCACCCAGGCAGATGCCTCCACCGTGCGCGCCCGCTGGTACTTTGCCGAGGGCAACGTAGCCGATTACAGCCAGCGGTTCACCTTCTTCAACCCCACCGGCGCCCAGGCTGATGCGCGGGTGAACCTCATCCGCATCGGCGGCGCGCCCACCACCCGCATCGTCAGCGTGCCACCCAATGGCCGCGCTGACCTGACCGTCAATGACCTGGTACAGGACGCCCCGGCCCTGCCGGCAATCGTCGAGTCCAGCGCGCCCATCCTGGTCGAGCGCACGATGAGTCTCACTACTGACATTGATGGCGGTCCCGGCATCACCGAGCTGTCGCGGGTCTGGTACTTCGCCGAAGGCTCAACCGAAGGCAACAACCGGACCTACCTGATCCTCTTCAATCCTGGTCCTACGACCGTTCAGGCAACCGTCAACTATTTTCGCCGCGATGGCCTGACCTTCGAGCAGCCCGTGACCGTGGGCGCCCAGTCGCGCCTGGTGATCTCCGTCCACGACATTACCCTTCCCGATGGCTCGCGCCCGCTGCTCGGCGCCAACTTCGGCGGACAGGTGATCGCCAGCCAGCCCATCGCCGTTGAACGCACCCTGCGGTTCGGACCGGCGCAGGCGGGCCTGCACACCGGGCGCGGCATTACCACGCTGGCGCGCCGCTGGCACTTCGCCGAAGGCACCACCGAGGGCGATTTCCGTATGCGCCTGCTGGTGCTGAACCCTAACACTCAGCCCGCTCGCACCGTCGTAACCTTTATGGGACCGGACAGCCGCGCCGAGACGCGCCGCTACGCCGTGCCGCCACGCTCGCAACTCAGCATTAATGCCAATGAAATCGCGCCGAACCTGGGGTTCAGCTCGCTGGTCGAGGCGGACCGGCCCATCGCCGTCGAGCGCGCGCTGATCTTCAACGGCGGCGCGGCGGGGACGATCAGCGCTGGCGCGGCGGAACCCGCCCTGCGCTGGGCTTTCGTTGACGGGCGCACCCGCGATACGAGCTACATTCTCTGCGTCAGCAATCCCGGTCGCCTTGCCGCCCGCGTCACGGTGGATTTCAACTTTTCCGGCGGCGCCACTGGCCAGCAAACCTTCGAGGTGCCCGCTGGCGCCCGCTATACCCTGTCCGTGCACGAACTCTACCCCGACGAGGACGCCGTCTCAGCGGTGGTACGCAGCACCCAGCCCATTGTCGCCGAACGCTCGCTCTTCCCCGGCGGCGGCGCCCGTGGCGGGGCTACGGCGCTGGGGATACCCACAGGAGAGTGATGTCAGATCACGGCCTGCCAGGCGCCTGATGAGCTTCAAGAACATAGTCTGGCATCGTGGAGCGCTGAGGGTTAATCAGTCGCCTGTCTTCCGCCGACCCGCCGTGGCGCGCAGCGACCGGCGCAGGCGCAACAGCAGACCGATGAAGGCTGCGCCCAGACCCGTCCACAGGGCGCCCTGAATCCATGGCGAGGGCAGCATGGCCGCCAGCATCGCCGGAGCTTCGTAGCGCTCCACTAGTTCGACTGGCGGCGCGACGCCCAGGACGCTCGCCAGCCGTGTAAACGTCGGCCTGATGACCGATATCTCGCGCCGCGCTATCTCGCGGTGGATCAGGCTGAAGGGAAACACCCCCGGCAGCGCGTAGGGCAGCACAACGCCATTCTCGATCCGCGTGCCGCCCGCCTCCGGCGCCAGACTGAACATCCAGATCTGCGCTATCCCCGGAGCAAAGGTGAAGCCCACTCGCCAGGCGATCCGGTAGGGCGGCGCCCAGAGCACTACGCGGTTCGCCGTCACATACGACAGCCCACGCATACGCTGCTGCGACTCGAACACCACGCCTGGCCCCATCCGTCCCCCTGGCACCGTCACCGCCTGAACCTCGCCGCTTCCGGCAATCTCCGGGTGACGGGTCGGGTCGGCGACCAGATCCCACACTGATTCCACCGGCGCGCGCAGGACGCCGCTCACCGAGGCGCCGACGTATCGCATAACTCCTCCTCGCTTTCAGGTTGCATTGCTCTGGTGAACGCGAACAGACACTTGCATCCTCTGACCACTAGAGGGTTGCGGCAAGGCTCGGACTTCCTCAATACCATCAACGCGAACTCTCATCGGGACGCTACATACCGCAATCCAAAATCCAAAATCTAAAATCCAAAATCGTTATTACTCGTCCCGCCGAAGGCGGGCAACCAGTTGGGAGTAGAACTGGCTGCTTGGCCGCAAGCGCACAAAGGTGCACACCCGCGGGCTACGCCGCACGACCACCTCGTCGCCCTCCTGCAACGCCAGGTTCTCGCGCCCATCAACGGCCAGATTGGCATGGTGGCGGCTGCGCAGTTGCAGGGTGACTACCGCGTCCTCGTGCAGCACCATCGAAGGCACTCGCGAGAGATGCGGCGCGATCCCCACCAGCAGCAGCGCCCGCGAACGTGGATCAACGATCGGGCCGCCCGCCGCCAGCGCATAAGCCGTCGAGCCGGTCGCCGTCGCCACCAGCACCCCATCGGCGTGGTAGGTCGTCAATGGCGAACCATCCACGCTCACCTGCACATTGACGATGCGACTGATCTCGCTGCGCGAGAGCACTACTTCATTCAACGCCGTGAAGTCGGCGATATGTACGTCCTGGCGGTACAGACTGGCGCGGATCAACGCCCGTTCGTCATACCAGCCGCCCCCCTGATCCACCAGTTCAATCGCCTGCTCGACCTCATCGGGTTGCACCTCGGCCATGAAGCTCAGATGCCCCAATGCCACCGCCAGCACAGGAATATCAAGCGGAAAGCACAGGCGCGCTGCTCGCAACACCGTGCCATCCCCGCCCATCGCGACCATCAGGTCGGTGTCGTTCAGCACGCCTGGCATATCGCGCGCTTCTTGCGACACTCCACGCCAGACGGCTATGTCTCGCGACCGCAACCACTCGGCCAGTTTTGCCGAACGCTCGATGGAAACCGGGGAGAATGGATTGTAGAGAACGGCTACGCGCCTGAGCATCGTGAGGGCTCCTCGATCAGCAAGGGATTGCGTCCGCGGGGTGGCGCCACAAGCATACCATGGAACGATGGTCTCAACAAAGGCCGGACGCCGTATGCCCTTTCGGATTGTGGCTTTTGGATTTGAGACCGCCCTGTCTTGAGACCGGGCGATCATGCCTATGCACGGTATTCACCAGAAATGATCGTGTTCGCCTCTACCAAACGCGTTCGCGCCGCAGAGGGCGCAAAGGGCTTCCAAACGCTTATCCTCTACGTTCCTCTGCATGCTCCGCGGTAAATCTGAACACGCGCCCACGAATCGGAAGCGCCCGTATCCTCCTGACAACGGCAGCGGTACATACAGCGAGGTATCCGTTGCTACCAAAGGAGTCACCACCCATGAGCGACCGCGTTCTCTCCACCGCCACCGCCCGCGAAGCCATCAACGCCTTCCAGCGCATCGTCAATGGCCCGCTGCTTCAGCAGATCAGCGAATTGAACAGCCAGGGCCAGATCCTCAGCGATCCTGGCAACTGGGATGGCCGCCTGGCCGCCGAGTTCCGCGCCCAGTGGACCGACACCCACCGGAAGCTGCTCAGCACCCAGCAGGCCCTCGAGGAACTGCGCCGCCAGATCCAGCAGATCAACCAGAACATCATGCAGGCCGGCGGCAACATCTAGCTCCAGCGGCCAGCCGCACAGGTCACGCCGGTCGCGCCTGGCGTGACCTGCGCGGCTTGTGTCCCGGCGATTCCGCCCTGGATTGCGAGGCTCTCGCTGTGGGGGCATGGCAAAGCATCGCTCCGGCTTCCCACAGACAGGCTTGCCCTTCGCTCAGGGCAAGCCTGTTGTCTGCCACGCCGACGACACCCTTGCCCGCGCCCCGATATCAATGCCCGTTGAAGACGGTGCCTGCGCATTATCGCCGGCGCTCATCGGGCTGCCAGATACGGCAATCCAGAATTTACAATCCGAAATGATATATAAGGAGTCTGGCCATGACCGTCAGTTCGGCGCGCCCCGCAGCACTCACGCGCTACGCCCGCGCCTCCAGCGCCTCCGCCACAAACCTGGAGGACGAGGCTCGGCGCCTCGCGGAGATCCTCGCGCATTTCGCCGCTCGCTGCACCGAGTATCGCGTACCGGAAATCGAAGGGCTGGCCGCCCGTCTGAACGTCGCGGCCCGCGATCAGGCCGCCCTTGCGGCGTGGACGGTTGACGTCGCGCGGGCCTTCACCGCCGCCGATACGCGCGCTGCGGCTGCCGCAACCCTGCGCGCCCAGATCATGCAGTGGATGGGCAACCACCCCATGCGCGCCTCGTTACCGCTGGAGTATGCAAAACTGATCGAGCTTGTCCGCAGCCGGCCCGAACTGGCCCGCGCGGTTTGGAACGGGATCGCCACGATGCTCGACTACCACCTCGCCGAAATCGAGCGTGTCCTGAACAGCTACGGATCTGCCTGGCCCTCGCAGATCCCCTACCTGCTCGCCAGGATGGGGCCTTCCCTGGCGCTGCTGGGCATGCTCGCCGGGGGTACGGTAGTCGCTACCGAGTGGTCACGCTGGATGGCTCAACCAGTTGCCTCGCCCAGGGACTTCTTCGAGCTGGTTCACAACAGCGTCTGGCGCCTGATGTACCGGCCGGTTGATGAGCAACGCATGCGTTCGATCACCGCGCGGCTCGACCGAATCCACCTGGCGCTCTGCGGCACGCTTGGCACCTGCTCGCACCCGCGTCCGTCCGAGTTCGCCGAACCGCTCCGCGACCCCGTGCGGGGCATCCTCGACGTACCGCTGGAGGCGATGTACGATCCCGGGACGGTTCGCCATCGCAGCGCCGATGGCCGGCTCTATCTGAGCCCCCAGGCGCTGATGTATGGCGAGCACAGCTTGATCGGCTCCTATTCTGGCGAGCAGGTGCGCCTGGCGCGGGTGGGCGCCAACGAGTACGCCTTTGGCATCGCCGGGCTGGACGTCGCTAACGCCCAGGGTCCGAACAACTTTTACGCTGTCGCGTTGACCTCACAGGGGGTTTCGGGGAACGAGAATCGCTACTTTACGTATGTCAAGGAGCAGATCCTCGGTCACCTCGAACGTCTGCCCGAAGGCATCACCATTCACCTGGCTGGTCACAGCATGGGGGGCGGGATGGTTATGCTTGCACTCAACGATCCAGAGGTGCAGCAATACCTGCAAAGGCACAATATCACGGTGGGATCGGTGACCACCTTCGGCGCGGTGCGGCCCAACCGCGCTGGAGTTAACGGCGTGCCGCCGGACGCCCCGGGCGCGCTCGCTGGGCCGCTCTTTGCCAATACGGTCGTCAACCACTACGTGGACACCGACGACGCGCTCGCGCTCAATGTCGGCGCAGGCCACGATCCGGGGCGCTTCGCCAATGTGCATCTCCTCGATGACGGCGAGATAAGCGACCCGAGGATCGCCCATCTCTCCTATGACACCAGCAGTTACCGCGGGCTGCCAGCGGCCGCGCAGGTGCTTCCCTTCGCCATCGATCCCGCTTATCACGAGGTGTATGCGCCGATTCCGCCAGCTACGGCCCCGGCGCCCGCCCTCTGCGGCTCAGGAGCGCCGCGCTCTCCCGCGTCGCCAGGCGGCAACTGATACGAAACCGGGAAACCGGGTTTTCGCACGCCCCCGCTCGTCTGGAAACCATCAGTAGCGCGGGTTGCAATCGGACACAACCCGGTTTTCCAGATAGACACTCAACCAGGAGGCTGCTGATGCCAAACGATATCTGGCAAGATGTGCGTTGGGACCATGGCGCCGCCACCGAGGCCGTGGCAGCCCTGCAGCGCACCGCTGGCGAGATTGATCGCGCGCTCGCCGAAATCGCGCAGACCAGCCGCGAAGCCGCCACCGACTGGCTCGGCCCGCACCGCGAGTTCTTCGAGCACTCGAGTTCCCGGTTGCGTGGCGAGTTAACCGCTATTGCCGCGGCGTGTCGCCGCGCTGCCGCCGACGTGCAGCATGCCAGCGCCCGCGCGCATGAAGAGCAGGCCCGACGCCTGCGCGAGCGCGAGGAACACGAGCGCCGCGAGCGCGAGGAGCGTGAACGGCGGCAACGCGAGCGCTCCGGCCCTCGCCCCGTATAAGACATCCACACAGTTCCAGGCGCTATGTTCGGGAATCAGCACGATGCCAACCGCATCCAGATGCGCCGCACTCAATCCAAAATCCAAAATCTACAATTGCTTTAAGGAGGCCAGGTGCGCGATCACACCTTTAACCGGCCGCCTCGCGTGCGCCCACGCTGGGCCGCCGAGCGCGTGGAATTGCCCGAACCGCCCGCGCCGCCGGAGCCAGCGCCGACCGACTGGGCGCAACTGGTGTTGCCTCTGGCGGGCGCGGGCGTCTTCGCCAGCGCGGCCAGCCTCGGCGGCGGCAACCCGCTGCTCGTCGGCTTGCCCAGTGGCGCGCTGGCGCTGATGGGAATCGGGGCGGCGCTCGCCAGCCGTCGCGCCGCCGCGCGCCGCGCCGCCGCGCAGTATGCCGAGCGCCGCGCCTACTTCGAGGACCGCCTGGAGAGTCAGCGCGCCCGGCTGCGGCGCCTCTACGACCAGGAGCGCAGCGCGCGGCTCTATCTCTGGCCCGATCCCGGCGAACTGCTGCTGATCGCTGGCGTCACCGGCGGCGCGCCCGAGCCGCGTCTCTGGGAACGTCGCCCGGATGACGATGACTTCCTCGACCTGCGGGTGGGCAGCGGCAATCTCCCCGCAGCGAGCCAGGCGCACGTACCGCCTCCCACCCCTGCCGGCGCCGTAGACCAGCGTCTGCTGCACATCGCCGCCGAACATGCTACTCTGCGCCAGACGCCCATCAGTGTGCCCCTGGCCACGCTCGGCTCCCTCGGCCTCGCCGGGCCGCGCCCGGCGGTCCTGGCTCTGGCGCGGGCCTTGCTCTGGCAGGCGGCCGTGCTCCATGCCCCCGGCGATCTGCGGCTGGCGGCGCTCTACGCCCCTGCCAGCGCCGCCGAGTGGGAATGGCTGCGCTGGCTTCCACACACTTTGCCGCTCAACAACGACCCTTCGCCGGGTCTACGCATGCTCGCCGGGCGTCCCGATGTCGCCGAACGGCTCACCAGCGATCTGCTCGACCACCTTAGCCGGCGGAGGGAACGGGCCGCGCGACACGAGACCGCTCCTTCAGCTCCGCGCATCCTGGTGCTCGTTGACGGCGACGAACTGCCGGGGACCTACACCGCCATTACTGAACTGCTCCGCCACGGCGGCCCGCTGGGCATCGCCACGCTGCTGCTGGTTTCGGCCTGGTCGCTGCTCCCCGAGTCCTGCGCCGCGATGCTCGAACTCGAAACCCACGGCGCCCGCTGGACCCGCGCTGGCGATCAGTGGCCCCGTGAGCGTTTTTCGCCTGATCAGGCCGATCTCGCGGCCAGCGATCAACTCGCGCGTCACCTGGCCGGCGTGCGGCTGGTGGAAAGCGGCGGCGCGCAGGATGTGCCCCGCTCAGTCCGGCTCTTTGACCTGCTCGGAATCAGCGACGTGAGCGAACTGGCGCCGCCCCACTGGTGGAACGAACTGCCTGCCACCGCCTGGCGCGCCGACGTGCCGATCGGCGCCGGGGCCGATGGGCAACCCATCTGCCTCGATCTGAACGAGAGCCGCCATGGCCCCCACGGCATCATCGCCGGGGCGACCGGCGCGGGGAAGAGCGTGCTGTTACAGAGCATCATCGCCGCTCTGGCCACGACTCATCCCCCCGAGCGTCTGCAACTGCTGCTCATTGACTTCAAGGGAGGCGCCGCCCTGATGCCCTTCGCCACGCTGCCCCACTGCGCGGGGATGGTGACCGACCTCGAAGGGCGTCTGGCCGAACGGGCCATGACGGCGATCAAGAGCGAACTGCGCCGGCGCAAGGAGGTGCTCAAGAGCGTGGCCACCGCTTACAGCGCCCGCATCGAGAACATCGGCGACTATCGCGCCCTGGCCGCCCGTGCCGGCCTGCCGCCGCTGCCCAACCTGCTGATCATCGTGGACGAATTCGACGAACTGGCGCGCACCTATCCCGGCTTTGTCGCCGAGTTGATCCGCGTTGTGAAGCAGGGCCGTTCACTGGGAGTACACCTGCTCCTGGCAACCCAGCAACCCGCGCGGGCCGTCTCCAACGAGATCCGCAGCCAGCTCACCTTCTTCATCGCCCTGCGCCTGGGCAGCGCCGAGGATAGCCGTGAGATGCTGCTCAAACCCGACGCTGCCTTCCTCCCCACCGATCTGCCAGGGCGGGCCTTCTTCCGGGTCGGCGCCGAAACGCGACTGATGCAGGTGGCCCAGATCACCACGCCGCACCGCACCGGCAGCGCCGCGCGCGCTGCGGGTCCACGGGTAAGTTTTCTGCGCGATGGGCGCGAACAGCCGGTCACGACGATGCACGATCCGCCGGCTGATCAGCGCGAGACCGATCTCGACATCCTGGTGCGCGCCCTGCGCGAAGCCGCCGAGGCCCGCGCGCTCACCCTGGCCGGCTGGGAGCCATCCCGCATCTGGCAGCCCCCACTTCCCGCGCGGTTGTCACTCGCTGCTGTCAGTGGGCGCGTGGCCGACGGTTGGAGCGAACCGCCCACCGGTTCAGCCTGGCTTCGCCAGGCCATCGGCCTGCTCGATCTGCCCCAGGAGAGCCGGCGCGAGCCGTTCAGCGTCAGTCTGGCCGACGGTCACCTGGTGGCGATTGGCGCCCCCGGCAGCGGCAAAACCACCCTGCTGCGCGCCCTGGTGTTCGGCCTGGCGATGTCGCACACCCCCGACGACCTCTGGTGCTACCTGATTGACGCTGGCGGACAGGGCCTTGGCCCCCTGGCTGGATTGCCACACGTCGGGGCTCACATCCAGGCCCGCGAACGCGAACGGGTGCGCCGTTTGATGCGCATGCTCGAGACGACCATCCGCGAACGGCAGGAGGTGCTGCGTGCCGCCGACGCCGCCGATCTGCCCGCCCTGCGCGCCGGTGGCCGGCGCATTCCGGCCATTCTGGTGGTGATTGATAAAATCGCCGTATTGCGGGAAGAGTTCCGCGACGGTCATGGGGACGACGAGATAATTGACGACCTGATCCGCATCGCACGCCTTGGCCGGACCTACGGGGTGCATCTTGCGCTGAGCGCTGATCGCGCCACCGATCTCACCTACCGGCTGCTTTCGCTTATGGAGATCCGTATTGCCCTGCGCCTGCCCGAGTTGCACGACTACTCCGATCTGCTCGGCGCGCGGGTGAGCGCGCCAATCCCGCAGCACCTGCCGGGACGCGCGCTTGTTATGCACCCTGACTACGGCCCGCTGGATCTACACATCGCTCTGCCGGGCCTCGATGGCGACGGCGCCGGAGGCGAGGCCATTGAAGAACGTCCCGGCGCGCTGGACGCCGAACTGACGATCGAACTGCGCCAGCAGGCGGCACGCTTGAGGGCCGAGTGGCGCGAACGGGGCGCGGGCGCGGGGCCGGCGCCGATCGAACTGCTGCCTGAACGCCTGAGCCTTGCCTCCCTGAAAGCCGCGAGCGAGGACCCCGCCCCCGGCGACGCGCTCAGCGCGCCAATCGGCCGCGAGAGCCTGACCCTGGGCCCGGCCTGGCTCCATTTGAGCCAGGAAACACCGCATGCGCTGATCATCGGCCCGCGCCGCAGCGGTAAAACTGGCGCCCTGCTCTGCGCGGCCAGCGCCCTCATTGCCCGCTACGGGCCTGAGGAACTGGCCTTGTTCATTCTCGACGGGCCGCGCGGGGGGCTACGCCCGCTTCGCGCGCTGCCCCATACGATGCTCTACGTGGACGATGAGGCCGGCGCCGCTATGCTCCGCGCCAGCCTTCTGGCTGCTCGCGCCGAAGCGCCTGCGCGTCGCCGGCTCGTGCTGATTGATGATTACACCCTCTGCCGTGAGCGTATGCGCGCCCAGTTGACCCAGAACTTCGGCGGCGAACCTAACCTGCACGAACTCCTCACTGAGATCGCCCAGGTCGGCGGGCAGCACGGGGAGCATCTGCTGGTCGCCGCTGGCGTTGCCTACGCCGATGACAATCTGCTGCGCGCCCTTGACGCTGGCCGCGCCGGTTTATTGCTGTGGCCAGGGCGCTACGATCCCGGCACGCGGCTGCTGGGAGTCGCGCTGCCTCTCGCCGATCAGCGCGCCAGCGAACAACCCCCTGGACGGGCGCTGCTCGTGCGCGACGAGGAGCGCGAACTGGTGCAACTCGCCCAGGCCGATGCCGTGTGGCCTTCCTGAGAGGGCTGCACGTTCCCGAACCCTCCCCCGGTCAGCGACGGCTGATGCGACCTTCGCCGCTGGCGGCAGGGTTCGGGGCGGCCAGGCCGCCCACCAGGATTGACGCCAGGGCTGGTCCGTAAAGAGTTGGTATCGCGTCTGGGCGCCAGGGAGTCCCTTTTCAGGTGCAGGGTTTTCCGGCGCACGCTCGCGCCGCATTCGCCATCCGGGGCATTGGGACGCCCAACTCCCCCCGCTCCCTGAGCGGGGGAGGCGGGCGGGTGGTGAGGATCGGAAGCGCATTGGAATGTCGAAAACCGCTTCTTCTCGCTCGAAAAACACTACACCTGAGAAAAGGGAGTCCCACGGTGGAGCATTTCTCGATTGACCCGCAACGATGGCAGCGCAAGCGCAGGGAGTCACACGACGCAGGTTCCTGAATGGATCAAGCATGCCGGTCAGTGCTCTAGTATTACTCTCAGGGGACTGAATTATGACTCAACAACGCCAGGAGATGCTTACGGTAACCCTGCACTGGCTCGTCGGCGACACAGAGCAAACGACGACCATTGTTTGCGAGGACAGCTCACCCGAAATGCTGCTCCCGCTGCTCATTGATGGCTGCGGCCTGCCTGTACGGAACGAGCGGGGCGAACCTATCGCCTACGCCCTGCGGCTGGCCTCACCGGCGGGCAGGTTGCTGCGTCCGACTGAAAGGGCCAGTGCTCAGGGCGTGCGTTCAGGCAGCCATCTGTGGTTGACCGAACGCAGCCTCACGACACCCCGGCGTTGCCTGCTGGGTCTTCCCGATGGCAGCGAAGTGGCCCTTCCGCCACGCGGCGCTACCGTGAGCCGGGCCTGGCTGTTGCAGGCCCTGGCGCTGCTGAACCCCGATATGTACCATCGCGAACTGGCCCTGCTGGAACAGCGGCGCTCCGCCTACCGCTACGTGTCCAATCGCCCCCACTGCCTTATCGCCCCCGCCGAAACCGGTCCGTGGAGCGTCTCAACTGAACGCGCCGACGTGGCGACGCTGCTCAACGGTATGCGCATCGCTCCGGGCGCTCCCGAACCCCTGCGTGACGGCGACATCCTGACGCTCGGCGAGGACGGTCTGAGCCTGTCCATTACCCTGATCGGCGACATCGCCGCGTAGGGGTCGCGCCGGCTTCCCGGGTAGGCGAAGCCCCCAGGAATGTTCCTCAGGTAACGTCCGCAGGCGCCTTACGGTTCACGGTGTTCCGCCCGCCGGAGTGAAGAGGCCGGTTCCCGCCCCCGCCGGGTGAGTGGCCTATGCATCACCCACAAGTCAAGAGCGGGGTTCAGCCCGCCACCTTCTTGCCCGTCTGGACCGGCAGGGGCGACCGGTCGGTCACCCCTGCCGGTTCTAGGCGGCGCACCCCGATACTCCGCCGGCGCCACTGGCTCCGCTATCGAAAATCCAAAATAGCGGCATTCCTACCGCGACCGGAACACCACGGCGGCGCGCTGCTCCGGCGCGCCGTTGAGATACACGGTGGTGGTCGCGCTGCTCACACTGCCTGTCTGCGGCGTCCAGAAGAGCACAACGCTCCACGTCGAGGCCCCCAGCCCGCAGCGCCCCGTGTAGCCGCTGGCGTCGGTCTGGTTCTGGTAACTGTGCTCGCCGTTATTGATGCCAAGAACGGCGCCAGGGATTGGCCCGCCAGGCCCAAGGACCTGAATGTCAATGCACGAGGCAAACTGACCACTGTTGCCGCTCCCATCGAAGCTTTTGCGTTGCACGACGCTGAAGGCGGGGCCAGTGGAACGCGCGGGAGGACGCGGGGCGGGAGTTGGACGGCGCAGAGGAAGGGTTGCCGCTGCCGGCGTGGCGGGCGCGGCGGCGCTGGCAGGCGGGTTCAGTTTGCTGGCCAGTCGCTCGAGACACGAGCGGGCTGCATCACTCGCCTGGAGCGCTATCGCCTGCTCGCAGAACCCGCGCGCTTCCTGCCATCTGGCTGAGGCGCGGTCGTCAGCGGCGCCATCGCCGCTCCGCTCGAATACAGCCGCCGCTGCAAGCAAGCCGTTTGCCGCAATCTGCTCCGCGCCTGGCAGACGCGGCTCGCCGGCGACGGCCGCAACGGCTCGCCCGGCCAGTGTACGGGCCATGTCGAGGGCGGCAACATCATTCGCATCTGGTTCACCAGCCAGAAGCGCCTGTCGCCGATCCTCAACAGCCAGCAGTGCGACAAGCGCGCGCTCCAGACCGAGCAACTCATCGCGCAGCGCCGCATCGTCGGGCCGGAGCGCCAGGGCCAGGCCAACCTGGTCGAGAGCGGCGCGAAGCGCCTGCGCGTCGCCAGGGGCAGCGGCGATTATCTCGCGAGTCAGACCGATGCGCGCGCGCACGAGCAGCGCTATGTGGGCCGGACTAACCGGAGCGCCGAGCATCTCCACGGCAGCAGCGTAATCGCCCCGCTCCAGAGCGGTCTGGACCTCAAGGAGCGCAGCCTCTTCCGGCGGCACGGTCGGATTGTTCGGCGCAGGAGTAGCAACAGGCGCCGCCGGAGCCACGCAGGCTGCCAGGGCAGCGGCCAGCAGCATCGAGACAATCAGCTTTACACGTACCATCGGAGATCCTTTCATAGCTGGCAGAAGGATAGGACGACCGGGTGCGCCCACTCCTCGTTTCAAAGCGGAGCGCGGGGGGACGACGTCCCTCCGCATCGTCCCTTCAGAGACGAAGTTGCGTTGGCATATCAGGGTGACCGGCGATGTCACGGTGTGGCGTCGGCGCCTGCTGAGGCCGCCACCTGCACACAGAAGCGCACCTGAGGACCAACGCGCACTATCTCACCCGCTTCAAGCGGCTCGGGCACTCCCGGCGTCAAGCGTCGCCCCGGTTCGCCGACCAGGGTGCCATTAGTGCTCTCCATGTCGGTGATCTCTACCCGATCGCCGATCAGCGACAGACGAGCGTGCAGTCCTGAAACCCAGCTACTGGGAATGCAGACGTCGCAGCCAGGATCCCGGCCCACAGTGATCTGCCGGCTGCGTACTGGCCACACCCGGCGCTCACGTCCATCCCAGACCACAACTTCAAGGGCCGGCAGACTCCCGGTGATGCGCCGCTCGGTCGTCACCGCCCCCGGCGCGCGATAACGTTTTGTACTGTCGCCGGAACGTTCAGGGGTCCCTGAGAGCGTCCGGCGTCGCCAGGCAACCACCATGGCCGCCGCGACGAGCGGTACAGCCCCCAATCCTACCCACCAGAGGCGGAAGGGTTGATCAGGAGCGGGAACATCAAACATAACTGTAGCCGGAGCGCTGCAGCCGGCAAGGGTGAGTTCATGCCTGCCGGGAGCCATACGCTCCAGGGCAATCCGCACCTGGAGCGGCGCAGCGGCGCCCACCCAGTCCGCGAGGCGCTGGTCAACGGCCATGCTCCGCACGGGGAGCGCTGCGCTATCGGCGGCGGCGTAGGGCACGTAAAGCGCGCCGATGTCGGCCGCCAGCGGCGCGAGAGGACCGCGCCCTTCCTCGTCGGCGCCCCCCAGGTCTACGACGGCGCGCGCCGCCGCCAGCCCGGTGGGCAGAGGCGGCACAGGGGCATCCGCGGCGCTGGCGGCAAAGAGCGCCAGGGCCTGCGGCCCTTCCGGCGCCTCCAGGAGCGTCTCGGCGGCCAGACGCAGCGCCTGGCCCAGGGCGGGCGGCTGGTCGCCGAGGGCGCCGGGGGCGCCAACGAGCGTGCCGAGGGCCCGTCGCACGGCCAGCCCATCGGGAGTCAGCGGTAACACCACCCGCGCGGTGGCATCAAAGGTCACCAGACTGGTCAGGGAGCCAGGCGGCAGGCGGTCGAGCAACGCGCGCGCGCGCGTAAGCGCGTCGTGCAGACGAGTACTGCGCGGCGTGCCAGACTCTTCCATCACCGGCGTCGTCTCAACCACCACGACGAGGGCTAGCGGAACGGCGGAACGGATCGGCGCGCTCACGGGGTAGACCGCGCCGTCAATCGTCGCGGTCAGGGCGGGCAGCGTTTCGCCGGGACAGGCAAGTTCAACAACGAGACTTGTAGGAGTAACTTCGGCGACGCGGAGGACGGGCGGAGCTTCCTGGGCGAAGGCTGCGGCAGGCGCAACGCTCAGCAGTAATAGCGCGACCAGGCCGAGGCGGGAACAAAGGCGCATAGGGTTCACCTCCAGAACGTGAGCGTGATCCACCCTATGTACCGTTCGTTATCGTCGCGCGATGCGCCGCAGGACGCAGGTTATGGAAGCATGGGAGCGCGGGCCTGCCCGCGCTGCGCGTTTCTCAAAGGGGGTATGGGGAAACCGAGTTTCTCCATACCCCTCTAACGGCCCATTAGCGGGGTCAATCGAGCATCACCAGGGTGACAGCCCCGGAATATTGAAACGCCCGGTGGTGGCAAGGAAGTACAGCGTGGGGCCATAGTTGATCGCCACCAGCACGAGCGCGCTAAGCACCCAGGGCGTCAGGCGGTCGAGGAAGGCCGGCACATCCTCAGGCCCCGAGAGCGCCCTGGCGAAGGTCACCGGCCCGGCTTCCACCCGCCTGCCAGCCGTGAGCGTCATCACCATGTTCACCAGGAAGCACAGCGCGCTGGCAAACATCAGCAGACCACCGATCATCGTCAGGGGGAGCAGGCGCTCCCACTCGGGCAACACGTAGGGGGCAGAGCCGATCATGGTGCGCCGGGGCATGCCCGCCAGGCCAAGCATGTGCATGAAGTGCGAGAAGAGGATCATGCCAATGATCCAGAGCCAGGCCTGAGCCAGAGCCAGACCCCGGCTCCACAGTTCCCGGCCGGCCAGGTAGGGCAACAGCCAGTAGGTTAGCCCCATAAAGGTCAGCGCTACCGCCGAGCCGACGGTCAGGTGGAAATGGCCGGAGATCCAGGCAGTGTTGTGCACCACCAGGTTGAGGTTGTAACTGGCGTTGATCACCCCGCTGGCGCCGCCAAAGGCAAAGAGCATCATCGCGAAGACCTGAGTGACGAAGGCTGGCTCATTCCAGGGCAGGGCGAAGATCCAGGCCAGCCAGCCCTTGCCGCCCCGGCTGCGCCCGGCGTGCTCCAGCGAGGCCACCACGTTAAAAAAGGTCAGCAGGCTGGGGAAAAAGACGCCGACGGTGAAAATAAAGTGCACCAGTTTCCAGATCTGAGAAATGCCGGGATCGGTGTACTGGTGGTGCATGCCAATCGGCACCGACAACACCAGGAAGAGCAGGAACGACACGCGGGCCATCGGCTCGCTGAACAGTTTGCCGCCCGCCAGTCTGGGGACAATCGTATACCAGGAGATGTACGCCGGCAGGAGCCAGAAGTACACAATCGGATGGCCAGTGAACCAGAACAACGTGCGCGCCAGCAGCGGATCGGTGCCCGGAACCAGACCGAAGGCCCATGGCAACAGCAATACCAGCATTTCGACCGCAACGCCGAACGTGGCAATGACCCACATGGTCATCGTCACGATTGCCATGAACGCCGCCAGAGGAACCTTCGCGCCCGGATTATCCCGGCGCCAGTCCCGCAGGGTCATCGCCTGGTTAGCCAGGAGAAAATACGTCCCCACCACTACCATAGTCAGGCCCAGGTAGAAGAAGCCATTGGCCTTCAACGGCGGGTAAAACGTGAACATTACCGTGGCCTTGTTGAGCAGAATCGGCACGGCCGCGATGAGCAGGCCAGCGGTCATAAAGTAAAAGGTAAACCAGGTCAGACCACGGTTGCTGAGGGGGCGGTCGAAGGACCGCGCCGTCACGAAGGTCAAAAACCCGATGATATAGAACGTGGTAAACACGAGCACATTCAGCACGCCATGGAGCGTCAGACCCTGGTAGTAGCCGCCGGGCAGGATTGCTTTGAGGGGTTTGTAGAGATCAATCCCGTTGTACTGCAACACCTGCAGCACGCCCATCAGTCCGCCCAGGCCCAGGGCCAGAAAAGCCACCAGAATGTTGAGACCCGCGACGCGGTTCTCGGTGGCAAATCGATCCGCAACATCTGCACGCGCCGCGGCACGTGGTCGAGCGATCACTGCCATGATGAAACCTCTTGCTCAGGGTGCATCGGAGCGCCGACAGGAGCGCAACTAATACACGATCACCTTGCCTGACATTACGTGATGGCCGCTGCCGCAGTACTCATGACAGACAATCAGGTACTCGCCGGGCCGGTCGAAGCGCACGGTCAGTTTAGAGATCTGGCCGGGAACGACCATCATATTGACCGACGTGCCGACGATCTTGAACCCGTGAATAACGTCGCGGCTGGTAAGGACAAAGGTCACCTCGGAACCGGCGGGCACCTCGATCTCGTTCGGCGTGAAGAGGAAGACCTGGGCGATCATCGTTGCCTGGTACTTGCCCGGCGCCAGTTCACGCAGACCTGGCTCGTCAAACGGCTCGGTGACGGTGATGGCCTGGGGGTCAATGCGCCCGGCGACATCGGGCACGCGCAACCCGACGGCGAAGGCGGTGAGGACTACCGCGGTAATCACCGCAACGGGAATGGCCACGCTCGGCAAGATCCAGGCCACCTCGAACAGATAGGCCATAAACTTCTCGGGGTTTTTCAGTATCATGGCCGGATGACTCCTCCGTTGCTCAACAGTTGCAGGTACACCTGCAACCACAGGCCGACGATCAGCACCAGATAGCCACAGATAATCAGCAATGCCCCCCGTGGGGGTTCGTGGCTCTCGTGCTCATCCTCTTCGGCGGCGGGTTCGGCGGCGGGCCGCGCCCGGGCCCAGCGTTCGCGATCAGGGGTGTTTTGCGTTGCCATGGAAGTCAGTACGCTCCTCTCTAGTTCACAATAGCCTGTTGCAGACGGCTACTCTCTCAGTCGTTTAGCGCCATGCGGGGAAACCGGGTTTTCCCACGCCCCTGCCTGCAGAGCGCGATGGTCATGCAACTTTCCAGGTTGCGGTGAGGAAATCGGGTTTTCCCACGCCCCTGCCTGCGGGAGGTCGGAGAGAGCTACATCCTTCTACAAACAAATAGTTGGGCAGCCTGGTTGTCCAGACAGGCTCCTAATCGGGGTAGCACAGAAAGAGGTGCGAAGCTTCGTACACCTGGCGCATCAGACCAGTGCTGCCCAGTTCCTGGCGCACCAGCTCAATGTCGCGCAGAAAGGTTTGCACATTGAGCCGCTCGCCGGCGTACCTGGCCCGGATCATGCCATTGCTATCCACGAGGATCACCCGCTGGTCGTGCTTGATCACCCCGTTGGCATCGGGCTGGCCATAGTAGAAGCCCAGTTCGCCCCCGATCAGCGCCTTCAACTCGGCAGGATCACCGGTGGCAAAACGCCAGGAGCGCCGGTCGGCGCCCAGTCGGGCCGCGTAGGTCTGGAGCGCCTCGCGCGTGTCGCGCCGGGGATCAAAACTGATCGTCAACAGAAGCACTTCGCTGCCCAGAAGTCCCGCGGCGCGCAGATGCTCGCGCAGAGCCGCCAGTTGCTCCCGCTGCGCGGCGCAGTCCGCGCCGCAGCGGGTGTAGGAGAAGTTGATGAACACCAATCGCCCCAGCAGGTCGTTTGAATTGATAGGCAGACCGTACTGATCTTCCAGGGCAAAGGGGGGTAGTGGCGCAATCCGCGGCAGCACTTTCACTGGCCGGGCCACGGCAAACCAGAGCACCAGCGCCAGTAGCGCCAGACCCAGTGCCACCAGGCCGTGCATAAAGTTCCATGCGCCATGCGGACGGGGGGCAAGGCGGGGGATCCGTTCGGGGGCCAGGACCAGCTTCAGGGGTCGCATACCATTGCTTGTGATCGCAGGAACAAGTTACAGGGTAGAGTATATTTTGAGAGCGAAAGTAATATGGTGAAAGCCCAGCAACCGGTGATGGTGATGCATTAACTTCCTATCAGGAAGCGAGTGAAACGGGTGCGGATGGGAACACCGGGGTTTGCCCGCGCACCTGCCGCGAGGCGCAAGCGTAGCGCAACCTTGGCATGTTGCAGTATTTGTTGACATCTGCGCCATCTCTGGGCTATAGTGCAGCTATCATAATTAATCCCCGCCTTCTACGAAACGGTTATGGTCCAATCGCTTGATCGCGCCTTTGATGTGCTCGAGGCGTTGGCGGAGGCCGATGACGATATCAGTCTCTCGCAACTGACCGAGCGCGTTGGTTTGCCCCTGGGCACGGTGCACCGCCTGCTGGGAAGTCTGGTGGCGCGCGGCTATGCCGCTCAGGATCGCGATACACGCCTCTACGGCCCCGGGCCGCGTTTGCTGCAGGTAGCGGCCCGTGCGGCCAGTAATCGCCGCTTTCATCTCAATCGCATCGCCCGCCCGGTGCTCCAGCGCCTCACCGAGGCAACCGAAGAGACCAGCAATCTGGTGATGCTGCACAATAACGAGGGGGTCTATAGCGAGCAGGTCCCCAGCCCGCGGATGGTGC
This sequence comes from Chloroflexaceae bacterium, assembly GCA_025057155.1. NCBI lineage: Bacteria > Bacillati > Chloroflexota > Chloroflexia > Chloroflexales > Chloroflexaceae > Chloroflexaceae bacterium. The sequence goes on along the minus strand of JANWYD010000011.1, from coordinate 62,432 downwards.
GCATGTTCACCGAGGTCGGGCAGCGCGCTCCTCTGTACTGCACCGGCAGCGGTAAGGCGATCCTCGCGACCTTCTCCCCCGAACAGCTCGACGCCTACCTGGAACATACGGCATTGCAGGGCTTTACTCCCCGCACGATCACCAATCCCGAACGCCTGCGCGAGGAGCTCGAAGCCGCTCGCTCCCAGGGCTTCGCTCTTGATGACGAAGAACGCGAACTGGGAGTATGCTGCGTCGCTGCGCCGATCTTTGATCGCTTCGGTCGGTGTGTGGCGGCCATCAGCATCTCCGGTCCTGCGGCGCGTCTGTCGCTCGAACGGGCGCGGGCGCTCGGCCCGCTGGTGCGCCAGGCCGCCGATGAGTGCAGCGCCTGTCTGGGCTATTGTCCGCCCACGCCGGTTGAAGCGACTGAGGGGGCGTAACGCAACCCTCCCGGTTGCGCCAGCAGGCGCAAGCTGGTTCTCGTTTCTAGAACCCGACCCGCCTGTAGCGTTTCTCGAAACGATTGACCTGCAACAATGGCGGTGCGAGTGCAGCGAGCCACACGGCTCGCTGTCCTCAGGGGATTAATCATTCCGGTCAGTGCTCTATGGATCCTCAACGCCTCTGGACAGCTTCGTTGCGCGCTGCGCCCTGCGGCGACGCTATCACGGCCATTATGGCCGCGGCCCTGGCTGCCGTCGAGCCTGGCGCTGCCGTGCGTCGCTGCCTGCGTCGCGATGGCGACACCCTTGTTGCCGGCGAGCGCGCCTTTGATCTGCGCGCCGTTGACCGGGTTTTCGTCATCGGCGCGGGAAAGGCCGGCGCGCCGATGGCCCGCGCCGCCGCCGCTGTTCTCGGCCCCCACCTGACCGGGGGCCTGGTTGTGGTCAAGGACGGCCACCTTGATGGCGCGCCCCCGCCTCGCATCACCATCGTTGAGGCAGGGCACCCCGTGCCCGATGAACGCGGCGTCGCCGCCGCGCGCCGCATGGCCGACATGCTCCGCAACCTCACCCCGCGCGACCTGGTCATCGCCCTGATTTCTGGCGGCGGCTCGGCCCTGCTGACCCTGCCCGCCCCCGGGGTCGCCCTCGCCGATCTCCAGGCTCTCACCACCGATCTGCTCGCCTCCGGAGCGAGCATTGGCGAGATCAACACCCTGCGCAAGCACCTTGACCTGGTGAAGGGCGGCGGACTGGCCCGCATGGTTCACCCGGCGGCCCTGGTGACGCTCGTGCTCTCCGATGTGGTCGGCAACCCCCTCGACGTGATCGCCTCCGGTCCGACCGTGGCCGACAGCAGCACCTTCGCCGATGCCCTGGCCGTTCTGGAGCGCTACGGGCTGAGCGAGCGCGTGTCTCCCGCTATTGCCGCCCATCTACGCGCTGGCATTGCCGGCGCCGTTCCCGAGACTCCTAAGCCCGGCGACCCGGCGCTGACTGAGACCAGCACGATCCTGGTCGGCAGCAACCAGATCGCTGCCGATGCCGCCCTCGCGGCTGCGCAGGCCGCCGGGTTCCACACGCTCTTGCTCACTACGTTTCTGGAGGGTGAAGCGCGCGAAGCCGGGCGCTTTCTGGCCGCCGTGCTGCGCGAACTTGCCGCCAGCGACCGGCCGCTGCCGCGTCCGGCCTGCCTGGTGGCCGGCGGCGAAACCACGGTGACCCTGCGCGGCGACGGGCGCGGCGGGCGCAACCAGGAACTGGCTCTCGCCGCCGCCCTGGCCCTCAGCGGCACGCCCGACGTGGCCCTCGTCGCCCTGGCCACCGATGGCGGCGATGGCCCCACCGATGCCGCCGGCGCCGTTGCTACCGGCGATACTGCGGGCCGCGCCCGCGTCCTGGGGCTTAACCCCGCGGCCCACCTGGCGCGCAATGACGCCTATCCCTTCTTTGCGGCCCTTGATGACCTGCTCCGCCCCGGCCCTACGACAACCAATGTGAACGATCTGCTATTCTTGTTCGCCTGGTAATGACGGGACAGGGGCAAACCGGGCCTCCCCACCTTCTCAGGCGTAGGGTGTTCCGGTCCATCCTCGCGTCGCATGTGCCATCCGGGGCATTGGGACGCCCAACTCCCCCCTCTCCCGCTGCGCGGGAGAGGGGGGCGGGGGAGTGAGAATCGTAAGCGCATTGGAATGCCAAAAACCCCTTCTCGCTTGAAAAACCCTGCACCTGAGAGGTTTCCCCACCCCGGCCCTCCGACAGGGTTCTGGCGGCCCCGATGCCGGTTGAAGATGAGGGGGAAGCCAGGTTTTCCCCCGCCTTTCCGGGGTCACACGCGAACTAACGCCGGTTGGAGCTTATGGGGAACCCCGTTTTTCCAGGCCCCGGACTCCCCGATGGCGCAGGCGAACCTGACGCCGTCCGGGGCTTGTAGGGAACGCCGGGAGCTGCAAACCCTGGCGAGAGCCGGGCGCCGGCGGCGTCCCATATTTCGCCGGAGACGCCGTATTCCCGTAGTTCCGCCCAGTCGAGGAACACGCCGAGACGGCGACCGTCGGACGCGACGAAAGTCGGGCTGCGCAGGGCGATCTCGTCACCCGTCGTGGGAAGCAGCACCCGCACGACGCGCCAGCGCTGATCCACCGGCGCGGTTGTGCAGGTTTCGCCAGCGCAGATGCACAGCCGCGCCCCCTGGCCGTCGGGCCAGGGCGCCGTTACTCGCAGGGTCAACAAGCCTGGCGCCGATCCTTCGCCTCCCAGCCGCAGCCGCCCATCACCGCCGGTCCAGCGCCCGGTGGCCTGGTGGGCCAGTTCAGCCGGGTAAACCTGGCCCACGTAGCCGAAGTCCAGCCCGTTTCCGAGATCAATGAGCATGGCGGGGCGCGGGCGCAGGAAGCGATAGCTCCAATCGGTGAGCCGGGCCGGATCGAGGTAGCGCCCCTCAAAGGCCCTGCGGGCCTCATCGTCGCGGCCCAGCTCGCGCAGCAAGTCGCCGCGACGCGCGCTGGCGGCGGGGTAGGGGCCGGCCAGGGCGAAGGCCCGGTCGTAGGCTTCGGCGGCCCTGTTCAGGTCACCCTGGCGCCGCCGCAGGTCGCCGAGGACCAGCCAGCCGTCGGGGGTTTCGTGCGCCGCCAGGGCCGCCCGGTAGGCGCGCTCCGCGGCATCAAAGCGACCTGCCGCCGCCAAAGCGTCTCCGGCCCAGCGGTAGAGGCTGCGCGACGTTCCTTCCAGCGCCCACGACCATGGGTAGTAGAGCGACAGCGGCAGGAGGGCCAGCGCCAGCGGCGTCGCCACCGCCAGACCGGCCAGGGGACGCGGACGCGTCCGACGCGGCAGCGCATTGGCCGCGACACCCGCCAGCGGCAGCATGGCGATGAAGAGAAAGTGCCGGTAACGCCCCTCGGCGTGGGTCACCAGCGTCACAGCGATGAATAGCGCCATCCACAGAGCCAGCAATACGGTCAACCCATCGCGCCGCGACAGCCCGAGCGCCAGACCGTAGCCAGCCAGGAGCAGCACCAGCAGGTAGAGCAGATCATCGAGGAGCAACCCCGCCAGAAACACCGGGGGCGGCGGGTCAGCATAGTAACTGGGCAGTAGAAAGCGGTCCTGGATGATCTTCACCGCCCAGAGGCGGCTCCACTCTACCGGGAGCTTCCGCAGCAGGATGGCGGGATCCTCCCGCAGTCGCTCCAGGCCGCGCCGGGCGGCCTCGTCGGCTCGCGCCACCGGATCGGGGATGGCTTCGAGGGTGCGGTTAATCGTATTGAGGTCCTCCCGCGGCTCGTAGAAGGCCCACAAGTTATAGGCGAAGCCCGTCTCGATCAGGACGCAGGCCGTATAGGCCCGGCAGTTGCGGATCGTCCAGGGGGCGATCACCAGTGCAGCGCAGACCGCCGGCAGCAAGGCCGCCAGCACCCCACGCGGCCACAGCTTGCCCTCGCGCCGCGTGGCGATAATGGCAACCCAGAGCATCAGCGCGGGCAGAAACACCAGCGCCGCTGAACGGGTCAGGCATGCCAGCCCGAACAGCGCCCCGGCCAGGGCCAGCCGCCATGCACCCCCGGCGCGCCGCCAGACCGCCAAGGACAGGAGCGCGCCGCCGAAGAGGAGGCTGAAGAGCGTCTCGCTCATGTACAGGCTGGCGAAGGTGGCGCCGGTCTGGAGCAACGCCGCGGCGAGCGCCGCCAGCAGCGCCGCTCGTTCGCCACCGGCGGAGGCCAGTTCGCGGGCCAGCCGGTACACCAGATAGACCACCGCGACGCTGGCGGCGATGTTCGGGAGGGCGGCGCGCTGCAGATCGCCGCCCGCCAGCCAGAGGGAACCGGCGAGGAACAGCGGGTAGAGCGGCGCGCGCAACCAGCGCCACTCCTCGTAGAACGACCATCCCTGGCCAGCAAGCAGGTCGCGGGCCACACGCAGGTACTCAACCTCATCGTTGGCCGGTTCGTGCAGCGGCTGCGCCCAGAGGACCAGACGCCATGCCAGGGCCAGCATCAAGATCAACAGCAGCGGCGCCCTGTGCGCCAGGCGGCGGCTGAAGGTTCGCGGGTTCACGCGCCTATGATAGCGCAGAAATGCCAGAAGCTGTAGCGCAATCATCCGGATTGCGCGCTACAGCCTTGCCCCGGCAGGGGTGAGAAAGGAGGCCTCGTCCCTCAGTACGGCGCGTCGTAGAGCAACGGCAGCGGGAAGCCGTCACCAATCGCTTCCAACTCGTAGCGATTACGCCGGCTGGAACACGCCACCACGCGCCACCAGCCGCTTTCAGGCGCGGCGAAACGCTCCTGGACCCAGACGCCATCGCCGGATTGCCTTCCCTCGAAGCCACCGCTAAGACCCAGGGGATTGTAGATCTGACTCGGAGCGTAATACCGCAGACGAACGCCCGAAGGTCCTGGTTCTTCCTCGTCAAGGTCGAAATTGTTCAGGAGCAACTCGGTAGTGCCCGGCGCCACGTATACCCACGTCGTCATACACAGCGGTACATCGGCCGAAGGGCGAACTTCGACGCTTCCGAGCAGCGTGCCAACACGAATCGGCGCACCGAGCGGCGACAGGTCGAGGAGACGGGTGAGCGGCGAATTGTCGTGATCATATCCGACCCGTATGGCCCAGTAGTTCTCGTCGTCGCCTCCGGTTTGGGCGCGCAAGAGATAGCGACCACACGGCTGAGGGTCGGCGATGATTGCCCACCGTTCCCAGGCTTCGGGCGCGGCGCTCGGAGCGAAGGTGTCAGCGACAAGCAACCCGTTCCCCGCGGGGGTGACGGTCGTTCCCTCGGGATCAACGCGGCTGCCTGCGTCGTAGAGTTCGAACAGGGTGGTGTTCGGCCCATCGGCTGCTGCTGGATCAACGACATCCGCACTCCCGCCGGGACCAGTATGCACTGCCGGGCTCCATAGCTCAATGGTAAGCGCGCGGCTTGTGGGCCAACTGCATGGCAGGGCGATCTGCAGGAAGCTCGCTCCTAGCGCCCTGCTGGTTACGAGGAAGGGCGCAACTGCCAGCGGCGAGAGAACGTCATCCTCCTCAATCAGCACCGTCGCCAGCCCGGGCGTTCCCGGCGTTGCACCCTCGCCAGGACGGAGGAGCACCTGCACCGTCTCGTAGCGATCCTCTGAAGCATCATCATTGTCAAGGATCGGGAGGGCTATGGTCTGCACCAGGTCGCCCGGAGCAAACGTCAGCACGCCAGAGACCGGGGTGTAATCCTCACCGGGAGCGGCCGTACCGGGAAGGGTCTCGTAACCCACAGTAACGGTATAGGTCAGCGTCTGCACCAGACGCACTCCCAGGCGCGCCTCGCCGGCATCTTCGCGCACCACGCTCTCGGCCTGCACGAAACTTGCGGGCACGCGATCATTATCAAGATTGGTGAGACGGATCTCCGTGACCCCGGCCAGCGGCGCATAGCCCGAAGCGGCATCAAGCATCACCGACACCGCGTATGGGATCGGACCATCAAACAAATCATCATCAACCCCGCTCACCGTCACCGTGATCGGGCGGTTCCAGGTTAGAGCATCGAAGACTGGCGGCATGGCCGGGTCACTTACCCGCGCCTCGGTCGGATCGCTCGTCAGCGCCCGCACTGCCACCGGAGCGAGGGGCTGGCTGGTGAGGCGGACCGTGAACGTCACACTGTCGCCATCTTCACTGGTGGTCCACCCCGATGGCGTTGAGACCTCCAGGCCAGCCGTGTCATTGTCGCTGATCTCTACGCTAACCACCGGCTGCAACTCCGGCACATTGCGATTGTAGAAGGGATCGGCGCTGGCGGCGCTGTGGCGGATCAGGCTGCGATGGACGCTCTGATTGCCGTCGCCGTCCTCGTCCACTGCGTCGTCTACCGCCCGAACCTGCACCGCCTGCGGAGTGTTCCAGTTTGCGGCGGTAAAGTTCAGGTTTACTGTACCGGTTGTCACATCATTGACCGTCACCTCCCGGTCGAAGGTGATGGTCACCGTCACCGGCGCAGTAGGCTGGCTGCGCAGCCGGACAGTATAGGTGGCGACCGGAACGAGGCCAGGCGCCTCGGTCAGGCGCAGGAGTTGCGGGTTGACCAGCACGCCGGCCTCATCATCATCCAGCACACGCACCGCGAGCGTACCTGGCGGCAGAGTACTGTAGACGGGATCCGCGGTCTGGATCGTGTGCGTAATGGTCGCCGCGGCATCCGGCGCGTCCACATAATTGTCAGGGGCGGTTATGGTTACCGTTTGCTCACGGATGTCGCGATCAAAGACCAGGCTCGTAGAGGACACGGTGACCGGCCCGCTTACCGTCAACGTAATCGTGACCGGGCGCACCGGTTCCGTAGCCAGGCGAACCGGGTATGTCAGGCTCTGCCCCTCGGTTACCGTTAGCGGGCCAGTGGGAAGGAGCAGCGCCGCAGTGTCATTATCGGTGATCTCCACGGTAACGACCGGCTGCAACTCCGCCACATCGCGATCGTAGAAGCGGTCGGCGCTAGACGCGCGATGGCGGATCGAGCTGCGATGGATGCTCTGGTTGCCGTCGCCGTCCTCGTCCACCGCATCATCTACAGCACGGACCTGCACCGTCTGCGCTACATTCCAGGTCGCCGGGGTGAAATTCAGGTTTACCGTGCCGGTCGTGACGCCGTTGACGATCACCTCCTGGTCGAAGGTGATGATCACCGTCACCGGCGCAGTGGGCTGGCTCCGCAGCCGGGCAGTGTAGACGGCGGCCTGGGTGGAGCCGGGCGCCTCGGTCAGGCGCAAGAGTTGCGGGCTGACCAGCACCCCGGCGTCATCATTGTCGGCAATCTCCACCCTGACCACAGGTTGCAACTCCGGTGCATCGCGATTGTAGAAGGGATCGGAACTGGACGCGCCGTGGCGGATCAGACTGGCATGGACACTGCGGTTGCCATCTCCATCCTCATCAACCGCGTCGTCCACCGCCCGGACCTGCACCTCCTGCGGGATGTTCCAGTTCGCAGGCGTAAACGTCAGCTCCGTCGCATCGGTCGCAACGCCATTAATTGTCAGCTCCTGGTCAAAGGTGATAGTCACCATCACCGGTGCAGTGGGCTGGCTGCGCAGCCGGACGGTGTAGGCGGCAGCCTGGGTAGAGCCAGGCGCCTCGGTCAGGCGCAAGAGTTGCGGGCTGACCAGCACCCCGGCGTCATCATTGTCGCGAATGGCAACCGTTACGGTTGGGACGGTCAGGCGGGCATAGAACTGATCACCGCTAATAACCCGGTGTGTAACCCGCCCCGGATGGGTCTCCCGCGCATTATCACCTTCCTCCACGTTATCATCAACCGCCGTCAGGCGCACCGTCTGCGGGACGCGCCAGTTGGCGGGCGTAAAGACGAGCCTGTCAGGAACGACCTGCACCTGAGAGTCGGGGATCAGTTCAATCGTCACCGGGGCGGCAGGCTCGCTTTCCAGGACCACAGTATACGCAGAGGAAGCGCCTTCGTCGAGGGTAAAGGCGGTCTCGCTGAGAGTTACGCCAGCGGCGTCATCGTCAACAAGCGTAAACAGATACACGGAGGGACTACCCAGGCCGGCGTTGCTCGGCGTGCCGAGGGTAACGACGATGTACTCATCGTCTTCATCAATCTGGTCATCAACAATGGTGAACCGCAGGCGGGCGCCAGTCGCGCCGGCAGGGATGATCAGCGCGCCAGCGCGCAGAGAATGATCAGCGGGGCCAGCGGTGCCGCTTACGGCGTAAGGAACGACCACATCAATGGCGGCGGGGCGGTCAAGTTCAACTGTAACGGCCGCCGAACCGGCATTTTCAGGAACAACGCGCCGCTCACCGGCGAATCGCGCTGTGGGAGGCGCATCACTATCGGTAATGGTCAGTATCGCCACACCTGATCCGACAATTACGGCGTTGACCGGGTTAGAGAGACGGATCTCAACCGTTTCATTCGGCTCGTTCAGTTCATCGCTCAGTATCTCGATGGTAAACGAGCGCGCGATGGCGCCAGGAGCAAAGGTTAGCGTACCGCTTGCCGGGCGATAGTCAACCCCCGGCGTGGCAGTGCCGCCGCCGGTAGCATATGCAACGGTGACGGTCGTAGAGGGGAGGCGGCTGAGACGCACTTCTATAGCAGCCCGACCCTGAGCCTCGCTAACGACCAGCGTGGCAGCGGCAAAACTCACCTCCAGCGGCGGTTCAGGCGTGCTGGTAGGCGACGGGGTACTGGTTGGCTGTGGCGGCACGGCCGTCGGCGTCGCTGGCGGCGTTGTGGGCGATGGCGAAGGCACTGGCGTCTGCACCGGCGCCGTGGCGGTAGGCGTAGGCGTGGCGGTGGGCGGCGGCGACGGCGCGGTAGCGGTGGGCGGCGGTGGCGTGGCCGGCGGCTCATTCGGATTAGTAATCGGCGTCGCCGAGGGTTGCTCCTGCGGCGTGGCCGTAGGAATCACCTGACGCACCGGCTCAGCAGCGGACGTCGGCGCGCGGCGCGACGCCACTACCGACGTAGGGCTTGGGACGGTCGTTGGCGACGCGGTCGGGGTTGGCGAGGGCGAGGCCGTAGGCGTCGGGGTTTCTGAAGGCAGGGCAGGGACCGTCGGCGGGCCAATGAATACAATTGGCACGCTGGTCGGCGCAGGAAGATTGCCCGGAGCGTCAGGCGCCAACCGATCAAGCTCGGCGGCTGCAATCACCTCAGGATTGACCGGCGGGATGAGCGGACCGAATGGCCAGAAGCTGTAATCGGCTTGATTGCGGGCGGAGAGATCGGCAGCGTAGCGCGTTACCCTGGGCGAGGTGAGATCCAGAGCGACACGAGCGATGATCGTAACTCCTGCGAGTACGGCGAAGAGGGCCAGCACAATGAGCCAGATCAGCGGCCGTGAGAAGATGCGCCGCTCAGGCAGCCGCAGCCAGCGAGCGAGACGAGTTTTCAGGGCTTGTGGTATCATCGGCGTAGCGGAGTGTAAAGTAGAATGTACTACCTTGCCCTGGAACGCTGGTCACCCCGATTATGCCCCCCTGGCGCTCAACCAACTGTTTACAGATCGCCAGGCCAAGACCAATGCCACGCTCGCTGGAGTTAATTCCCTCGCTCGTGCCATCACCACGGATAAACCGCTCAAAGATCTGGTCCTGCATATCCGGGGGAATACCCCGTCCGGTATCTTCCACCTCAACGCGCACATGATCGCCATGATCGCGCGCACGGATGGTAATGCCGCCCTCGACCGTATAGCGGCGGGCATTATCGAGCAACTGATAGACAATCTGGCGCACCTGATCGTAGTCGCCCAGCACGGGCCGCAGATCAGCGGCGATGTCAATCGTCAGAGTGAGGCCCTTGGCCTTGATCTGGTTCTGCAAGGGGAAGGCGGCTTCCCCGATGGGGCGGGCCAGATCCATCGGTTCAAGTTCTGTATTCAGAGTGCCGGCGTCGAGATTGGCGATCACGATAACATTGTTCACCAGGCCGGTCATGTTATTGGCGTGCTGGCGGATGGACTCCACAAACACGCGCTGTTCCTCCTCCATCGGGCCAGCCAGGCCACGCAGGAGCAGATCGGCGTTGCCGCGGATCACGGTCAGCGGCGTGCGCAGTTCGTGTGAAATCGTGCCGATGAAGTTGGTCTTGGCGCGATCAACAGTCACTTCAGCGGTCATATCCTGCAAGAGACAGACGTAGCCGGATCGCATGCCATCGCTGCCGATGACGGGCGCCACGGAGGCGCGCACGATGTAGTCGCCGAGGGTATAGAGATCATTGGCGCGCTGGGCGCCAAACCCGGGCACGCCCTCCACCAGGCGCTTGAGCGGAATATCGCTCAATTTCGCAGGCAAGGGAGCGTCGTCGGGCAAGTTCATCAAGCGACGGGTGGCGCGGTTGATCAACTTGATGTTCCCCAGATCATCAACCACGACAATCCCATCGGTAATGCTCTCGACAATCGCCGCGCGCTGGCTCGCTTCGGCCTGCACCTGACCGTAGAGACGCACCAGGTATTCGGTCATCTGATTGAAACTGGCGGCAAGCTGGCCGATTTCGTTCTCGGAAACAATGTACGCGCGCCGATTGGTGTCACCGTGACTGATCGCCCTGGCGGTCGCCGCCAGTTCCTCGAGCGGGCGCGTGATCAGCCGGGCGATGCTCACCCCGGCGACGATGATCACCAGGGACAGCACCACAATCAGGGTCACGATTGGACCGAGGGTGCTGTTCCAGGTATCCATCACATAGTCGCGCGAGAGGGCCGGCGCCAGGATGCCCACGTTGCTGCCGCGCACAATCAAGGGAACATAAGCAAACTGGTACTCGCGCCCGCCTATCGTCTCGCGACTGAAGAGCGCCCCGGCAGCCGGCGCGTCGCTCCCGGCAAACTGGCTCAATAACTCCAGGCGCATTGGCGGCGCGTTCCCGGCGCCGCTGGCATTGAAGGTGCTGCTCACTACGCGGCCGGCGCTGTCGTAGAGCGTAATGCCCGCCGCCTGGGAACGGACGGCAAGCGCCGCAAGAAGATTGTCAACGCGGGTTGCGGCAATCAGCCCGCCCACCACCTCATCGCCCGCCCGCACTGGAGCGATAGTGGCAAAATAGAGTTGATTGGTGTCGGCAAACTGAATTAAACCAGCATATTTATCACCATACTTATCAAATTCACCGCTAAGAACACGACTGGTAAACCACGCTCCAGTCAGATCTAATGGGGGATGGGCAATATAGTCATCAGAAACAGCGCCATTCGAACGCTCAAAGTCAACCAGGGTCTTCCCATTGCGATCGAAGGCGATCAGGCGGTCGAGATAGACCTCGTTGCGACTGGCGCCCACGCGGAAAAACGGGTCAAGCGCCAGGGCCAGCCCCGACGCATCGTTGCGGGCCAGTGCATCGGCGACCGCCGGGGCGCCGTTGGTCTCATTGGGAAGAGCAAACGCCACCTCCCGCAAAAATTGCAGGTTCGCCTGCTCCTGACTGACCAGCGCGTCGTTGGCCGACCGCGTAACCGCGGCAAGCTGGTTGTCGAAACGCTCCTGGAGCGACTGCCCTACCAGATAGAACACCACCATCCCTCCCGCTACCGCGACGATCAACGTCAACAGCAGGAAGGGAAAAATAATCTGGTAGCGTAGCTGCGAGTTAAACTCTTTCCACAATCGCCGCATCGCAGTCCATCCTCGGCGTGACGCCCCCAGGATTAGTATAAATTTCCGGCTTACCGCGATCAATAGGACTCAGGTTATAACTCTCTAACACTTTTGTAAAGTCAGCCGAAACAGCGGTTCGGCGCGCAGCGCACGCGACAGGCAGTTCATCGGCATTACAACGCAGCATGGTACGGCACGCTATCGTTTCGGAGAGGCGGCATTAGCTTTTTCCCGGTTGGCTTTCCGGCCGGATAGCGCTCACAACGCCTCAGTGGGGCGCGCACCGACCCAGGCGCCCCGATATGGTATACTATGGAACGTTCAGGGCGCCTCACACGTACAGGCATGACGTTGTTCGCCAGCCCGTGTGTCGGTTGTGGACGGGTAGGAGGAGCGCGACCGGCTTCGGTCTTCCCTGGCTGAGATCCCTCATGCAGCTACGCTTTCTGGGCACCGGCACCTCCATGGGCGTTCCCGTGATCGGTTGCACATGTAAGGTATGCACCTCATCCGATCCCCGGAACCGACGCACGCGCACCTCAGCGCTGCTGCGCACCCCCGAGACGACGATCCTCATTGATGCAGGGCCGGATTTCCGGGCGCAGGCGCTCACCGCCGGCTTGCAGCGCCTCGACGCGGTGCTCCTCACCCACTCGCACTTCGACCACATTGCCGGTCTGGATGACCTGCGCCCGCTTTGCCTGGGGCGCGGCTGCATGCCCATCTACGGCGCCCCGCAAACCCTGGCCGAGGTGCGCGAACGCTTCGCCTACGCCTTTGACGAAACCTCCGCCGGCTCCACGCGCCCCAGGCTCGATCTCCGTCCGGTGCAGGGGCCGTTTGTCATCGGCGACGTGGAAATCCGGCCCTTCGACATTCTCCACGGCACCTGGACGATTACTGGCTATCGGGTCGGCGGATTAGGCTATGTGACCGACGCCAGCGCCATCCCCCCGGCCTCGTGGAGACTGCTCCAGGATCTTGAGGTGCTGGTGCTCAATGCCCTGCGCCATGAACCACATCCTACGCACTTCACCCTGGCCCAGGCCCTGGAGGTCATTGCGGCCCTGGCGCCCCGACGAGCGTACCTCGTCCATATGACTCACAACATTGACCACGCCGACGGCCGATGGTTGCCACCCGGCGTGGAGTTCGCCTACGACGGTCTCGAGGTGACTATCGTGTCATAAGGCGCGCGGCGGCGGCGGTGGAGCCTCGCTGCCTGGAGACCCGGGCTGACCATGCGCATCGGTATTGACGCTCGTCTCAACGCCTATCGTCAGGGCGGAATTGCCCAGTACACGCGCCAGCTTCTCACGGCGCTCGCCGCCGAGGCCCCCGATGACACCTTCGTCGCCTTGCAGCATTATTGCCAGCACCGGCCTCTGGTGGTCGCCGCCAACGTTGAGCGCGCCGCCATGCTGACGCCGCCTCACAATCGCTTCGAACAGTTGAGCCTGCCCCTCGAATTGTTGCCACGGCGTCTCGACCTGCTGCACTGCCCCGACTTCATCGCCCCGCGCCGCCGGCCCTGCCCGGCGGTGATCACCGTGCACGATCTGGCCTTTCTCCACTTTCCTGAGATCCTCGACGCCGACGCCCGCCGCTACTACAGTCAGGTGCGCGCAGCCGTCCACGACGCCGAGGCGGTGATCACGGTCTCTCAGGCCACCCGCGCCGACGTCGCAACTCTTCTCGACCTGCCGGCCGAGCGGATAGACGTGGTCTATGAGGCGGCCGATCCGCGCTTTGCCCCGGTGGCGGTCGCCGCGGGCGAGCGGCGGGTGATCAACGGCTGTACGGTGGCGGCGGGCGACTTTCTCCTTTTCGTCAGCACCGTCGAGCCGCGGAAGAACCTGGCAACCCTGCTGCGCGCGCTGCGCCTCTGCCTCGACCGGCGCCCTGAAGCGGGGTATCGCCTGATCGTCGCCGGTGGCCGTGGCTGGCTCGATGAACCGATCTACGCTCTGGTCGGCGAATTGCGCCTGCGAGAGGCAGTGCACTTCCTCGGCGCCGTTAACCTCGATGATCTGCCCTGGCTCTACAGCGCCTGCCGGCTGTACGTCAATCCTTCACTGTATGAGGGCTTTGGTCTGCCGGCCCTGGAGGCGCTGGCCTGTGGCGCGCCGGGCCTGGTCGCCAACACCAGCAGCCTGCCGGAAGTGGTGGGTGACGCGGCTCGCCTCGTGCCTCCCCGGGAGGTGGAAGCCTGGGCCGATGCCATCGCCGATCTGTGGGATGACGACGCGGCGCGGGCCGACCTGTCCCGGCGCGGGCCCCAACGGGCGGCGCTCTTCTCCTGGCGCCGCGCCGCCTGGGAAACGTTGGCGATTTACCGTCGCGTCGCCGCGCGGGGGCGATAGCTTCGCGGAGGATCGCGGAAAGAATTACGTCCGTTGGAGCGCCGGGTGCAACCTGGTGACGGCCAGCCAGGCTTCGATCCCTTCGGCAGGCTGCACGCCCTGCTCGGTGACGATGCCGGCCAGAGCGGAAAGGGGGGTCAGGTCGTAGTAGAGGTTGGTGATCCGCACCCCTGGCGGAGCGGCGTCCCAGACCTGTTCAGGGGGCCAGAGGGTCTGGGCGGGCGGCACGTAGCCTGGAGGAAGAAACTTCTCGCTGCCACACAGCGTGTACATCGCCACCTTGCTGGCGCCCGCGGCCAGGGCGATGGCATAGGTGCCTACTTTGTTGACCAACCCGTTGGCGTCAAGGTAATCGGCGCCGACCAGCACCAGTTGCATCTGCGGGACCATGGCCACCGCCAGGGCATCAATCACCAGGGTGACCTCGATGCCGGCGCTGGCCAGTTCGCTAGCCAGCACGCGTCCCTCGCAACCCGGGCGACCCTCAGCGCAGACCACGCGGAAGCGGCGGCCGGCGCGCTGGGCGTGGCGCAGGGCCGCCCGCACCGTGGTGCTGCGGCCATTGGTGAGGATCTGGCCATCCTCAGGGATCAGGCGCAAGGCCGTCTCGGCGATGGCCGCTTCGTGAACCCGCAGCCAGCGCTTGAAATCGCCGGTGGCATCGGCCACCCTGCGGCGCGCCTCATCGGCGGATGCGGCATCCTCGAGGCGCCAGAGCACCCCATTTACCAGGTTGACCAGCGGGGCCATCGTCGGGTGCGCGCGGATCAGCGCCCATCCCACATCGAGAACCTGTTGGACCAATCCCTCCTTGTGGAGCGAATTGTCCGTGCGAATGAGACGTTGAAGCACCTCGGCGCTCTTTTCGGCCACCTCCACGGCCCCGGATAGATTATCCTCCGCAATTGCGGCAATCGCCTGTTGGGTGAAGCTATCCACACTTCCCATCCTATATACGTGCTGGTGAAGCCCGCGCCACTACGACGGGCGCTCGTCCTGGACGGTTGAGAGTAAGACTATCAGGATCTCCTCCATATGCATATGATACCGCATGCCAGAGGATGACGGTGCATCGTGCGCAAGATTCGCACAGGATGATTCGGAGGCGGGGCAACCCTCCGGCTCGCCCCGCTGTTTAGTTCCAGGCAAGGCGGGAGATGGGAGCGTCAGGTTTCTCCCCATCGGTTGATCAGCTCAGCAAATGGAATTCAGGCCCGGGGAGGCGCAGCAGGGACTGGCACAGGGGTTCTTCGGCTCCATACTCCAGACGGCAACCAGGAGTAATTACGGGTTGCGCCCGGTCGTCCTGCATGATCTGGAGGAACAGCAACAGGAAAAGGGCACGAGCAAGAGCGCCACCGGTGCGGCGCCGGGCGTTTTGCCTTCCGCGCGGCAGGCAGCGCGGAGAAGATGGATGCTGCCGGCGAATGCCAGAATCACCCTGCCAGGCGTAGTTTTTGCCGCGCTGTCGTATCTGAGCGCCTGTGCCACTGCAGGCTGAACGTAACGCCAATGGGCCAGCGGCATCAACGTTTCGTCGCACCCCGGTTACGAGCGAAGCGCCCTTCGTCTCGGACAATCAGGATGGCTGCGAGCCGATGGAGCGCCGTTTGAGTAATAGGGTGAGGATCTGCCGGACCTGCTCCAGAGAAAAGGGTTTGGCCAGGAACAGGTTCCCGCTTTGCTCAAGCGTAGTGCGCGTAGCGGGACTGAGGGTGTCGCCGCTCACGAAGATCAGGCGCTCCGCGAGATCAGGGTTTTGCACTCGAATGGCACGGAGCAGATCAAAGCCATTCAGACCGGGCATCTTCACATCGCAGAGTACTACATCGAACACCTCGCGTTCGATGATCTCCATGGCCGCTTCGCCGCTACAGACGACCGTCGGGCGGTGGCCAAGGGTGCGGAGCATGCGTGCAAGCAACTCTCCGACTGGCTCTTCATCATCCACCACCAGGACCTGGAGACTCGCGGTCGGTTGCTCGGCCTCAGCAGGAGGGAGCGCCGAAGTTTGCTCAGACGGCCCGGAACGCACCGGCAACCTGACCACCACGCACGTCCCGACGCCAACCTGGCTCTCGGCCCAGATCTGGCCCTCATGCTCCTTGACGATCCCGAAACAGATTGACAGGCCCAGGCCGGTACCCTGACCCACCGGCTTGGTAGTAAAAAATGGGTTAAAAATCTTTTGCAAGTCGCGCTCGGGAATCCCCACACCGGTATCAATCACCTCAATACGGATATGCGGTTCGCTGGTGGGCGGCTGTTCGAGACTGGTGCGGAGGGTAAGCGTACCTCGACCGCCTTTCTGGACCATGGCGTAGCGCGCGTTGCTGATCAAATTCAAAAACACCTGTTGGAGTTGATGGAAATCGGCAGTAGTTGGCGGCAAGGCCGGATCAAGCTCCAGCCTGACGCCGATGTTTTCGACCCGCAACTGGTACTGCTGAAGGGCGAGGGCGCGGCGGATGGCATCATTAACCGAGCCGACCGTCCGTTCAGGTTTATGTTCGCGGGCGAAGATCAGCAGGTTCTGGACGATCTTCGCGGCCCGTTCGGCCTGCTGGTATATCTGTTCGAGATCCTGGCGCGGCTCGGGGGGGAGGCGTTGATCGCGCAGCAAGAGCTGGGCATACCCGCTGACACTGGTGAGAGGATTGTTCAATTCGTGGGCCACACCGGCCACCAACTGGCCGATGGCCGAGAGCTTCTCCGACTGCAGCAGTTGTTGCTCGAGGCGCCGGCGCTCGGTCAGGTTACGGGCAATGCAGTGCACCCCCCTGGACCCGACGCCGTTCCGGGTTACCTGCGCCGAGACCTCAAGATACACCGGCTCGCCATCGCGGCGCAGCAGTTCGAGCTCAAACGGGGCAACGCTACGCCCGGCGAGCAATTCGCGCAGTAGAGGTTCAGCCCTATCCCATGACTCAGGGGTGCAAAGGGCGCGCAGAGGGCGTCCGAGCAGTTCGGGCAGGCTGTAGCCGGTCAGTTGTTCGCCGACTTTGTTAATTGTGGTAATGATCAACGCCTCATTAAGCATGAAGATCAAATCGTAGGCATTGGCGAACAAATCACGGTAGCGTTGTTCGGAAAGCTTCACCTGCTCATAGAGGCGGGCATTTTCAATCGCAATAGCGGCGTAGTCAGCGAGGGTCGCCAGGAGATACTCATCGTTCTCGGAGAAGGTGCGATCAGCGACACGATTGTCAACCGCCAGGACGCCCTTGACCTTCGTGCCCAGCATGAGGGGCACTTGCAGAATGGCGCGCACCAGAAAGCCAGTTTTGACTTTAAGCGCCGCGCCGGCCCGCGACTGGTCGAGGCGCACCGGCTTGCCGGTGCGGAAGACCTGCCCGGCGAGGGAGTCATCAATCGGCAGGCGCAGACTCTGGGCGCGCTGCTCGCCGAGGTTCTTCGCCGCGCGGAGATAGAGTTCCTGCTGGGTTTCATCGTGGAGCAAGAGGAACCCCTCTTCGGCCTGGGTAATAAACACGCCTGCCTCGACAATGCGCTGGAGCAACTGCTCCTGATCCATCAGACCGGTGACCGACTTGCCAATCCGGTAGAGCACGGTCAGTTCCTGCACCCGCTGCTGAAGCGAAGCGGTGAGGCGTTCCTTATCACGGCGCAGCCGGCGCTCCCGCAGCGCCTGGTCAATGACGGCGCGCGCCTCGATGTCAGAGAAGGGTTTGATCAGATAGTTCCGCGCTCCCAGGCGGAAGGCCTCAACGGCGATGCTCTCCGACCCGTGGGCGGTCATGAGGATCACGGGAACATCATGGCCCTCCTGGGCGATCATGCGCAGCAACTCAAGACCGCTGATGTCAGGAAGTTGCAGATCGAGCAGGATCAGATCCGGGAGGCGTGTTCGGATGCGCTGCAGCCCCTGACGTCCGGTGTGAGCGACAATGGCCGTAAATCCTAACTCTGGAAGCACATGGTTCGCCAGCAGGCTGGCGATGTGCTCACTATCATCAATAACGAGTATTTCTTCCATAGAGTTCCTGGCACCTCTGGCCCGGCGGGTTATCAAAACATAACCGGCATCAAGGGGGCGCGGCGACGAATGTTCTCAGTCGCCCCTGCGATGCGAGCCAGGGGTTGCCGACAGTAGCAGTAAATTGTACACTACGTACCCTGGACGTGGCAAGCGGCCTACAAATTATCCGGCATGGCGATCACATCCGTACTCACTATTGCGGTTATCGGCGATCTCAATGCCGATCTGACCTTTACCGTGCCATTTTATCCCCAGGAAGGCGATGATGTGACCGCCGACGGTCTTCGCTGGCACAGCGGCGGCGCCGGCCTCAACGTTGCCGTCGCCTTTACGCGCCTTGGAGCCACGGCGCGCCTGATTGCGCGCGTGGGCAACGATCCGGCGGCGGAGATCGCCCTGGGGGCGGCGCGCCAGGCTGGCCTCGATGTGAGCCACATCCAGCGCGACCAGGATGCGCCGACCGGTTTGTGCGGCGTGGTCGTCAGTCCCGGCGGGCAGCGCACGTTTGTGAGTTATCGGGGCGCCAATGTACGCTGCGATCCCGCAGCTATTGAGACGATGATGCTGGAACGTTGTGACCTGCTCTTTGTATGCGGTCACGCTTTGCTGGAGGGGCCGCAGCGGGCGACGGCGGTCCGCGCTATTGACCTGGCTTACGCGCGCGGCATTCCTGTGGCGCTAGACCTCTGCTTGCCGACCATCCGGGCGGCTCGCCGGCTGGTGTTCGCCCTGCTTCCGCGGCTCTGGTTGTTGACGTTGAATGAAGACGAATTGCGCGCGCTTGTTCCTGGCACAACGGTGCGACCGGCCATGGACGAACTCCTGCTTGCCGGCGCGCAGCACGTCGCTGTCAAGCGTGGCGCACAGGGCTGCAGTGTGGGAGCAGGCGCCACCCGTCTGAATGTCTTGCCTCCGGCTGTAACGGTTATTGACACTAACGGCTGCGGCGACGCTTTTGCCGCAGGTTTTGCGTGGGCCCTGCTACGGGGGGCCGATCTCCCCAGCAGCGCCGCGATCGGCAACCTGATGGGCGCCCTGACCGCCAGTCGTTACGGCGCTGCCGAAGCCATCCCGACCCTGGCCGAGATAGCCGCCCGTCTCGATCATTCGCTGCATCACCTCCTGGCAACTTCTTGAACAGAGGGTTTCCCGGCGCTCCTGATCATATAAACGCCTCTTCATTGTAAAACGATATGATGAGGATGAGCAAAATGTCCCCATCTGGTGAAAAGAGCGGAGAAAGGAGCACCACATGGCCCCGCCATGGAAGGAGCGTCTGGATGCGCTGCGCATCCGTGATCTGCAATCGATCTTCGGCGTCGCCAAACCGGTGATTGGCATGGTCCACTGCTGGCCGTTGCCCGGCGCGCCGGGCTACACGGGCTACGGCATAGCGCCGATCATCGAGCACGCCGTGCGCGACGCCACGGCCCTGGCCGAAGGCGGCTGCCACGGGCTGATCGTCGAGAATATGTGGGACATCCCTTTTCGCGCCGGGCCGCACCTGCAACCCGAGAGCATCGCCGCTCAGGCCGTCGTGGCCCACGCGGTGCGCGAAGCCGTGCCCGATCTGCCCCTGGGCATCAACGTGGTGCATAACGGCGGGGTCGCGCTGCTCGGCATCGCCATCGCTGCCGGGGCCAGCTTCATCCGCGTCTGCATGTTCACCGGCGCGGGGGTATGGGACGCGGGCGACTGGGATGAGGGCTGCGCCGCGGATCTGCTGCGTCGTCGCAAGGAACTGCACGCGGAGCATATCAAGATCTTCGCCGACGTGGACAAGAAGCATTCGGTGCGCTTTCCGGGCATTGACCTGGCCACGCATATCGAGTGGACACGCTTTTTCGGCGCCGACGCGCTGATCGTCTCAGGCCGCATGACTGGCGACGCGCCGGATGTGGAGAAGGTGCGCGAGGCCCGGCGGCTGGCCGGCGATACGCCCCTGCTCCTCGGCAGCGGCGCTGACGAACGGAACATCGGCGTCTTCATGGAGGTCGCCGATGGCGTCATCGTGGGCAGCAGCATTAAGGTTGATGGCGAGATCGCCAATCCGGTTGACGTCGAACGGGTGCGACGCTTCGTTCGCGCCGCGCGCTAATGATTTTTAAGCCTTAGATTCGGCATCTTGCCTCGTCTGCGCCCTGAGCCTTTCGGTGGAACGCGCCCTTCGACAGGCTCGGGGGCCGTCCCACCGGTCTACCTGAATACATACTAAATGTTCATAAGTAGTCTGTAAAGTAAGTTTCCCGGTGTTTGTCACCTCGAGCGGAGCGAGGGGTCTACCGCACCAGGAGGCGGAAGATGCTTCGCTTCGCTCAGCATGACAGGGCGAGCGAAATACCAGAAAACTTAATGCACAGACTACCTGGTAGTCTGCGAACGAAGTTTCCTGGCATTTCCGCCCCCCTCCCAGCCTCCCCCCGTCGGGGGGAGGAGCCGGACTCCCTCCCCCGGCGGGGGAGGGTTGGCAAGGGGGCGGAGTTGCCGAAAAACTTCGTTCATAGAGTAATAAGCGTATATGCGCACCATCGCGAAGTCTCCGCAGGCGCCATAAACGGCAATCCAAAATGTTACACCTGGCTGGTACCACGGTGGGAGACATCACTGGTACCTCTGGAGCGCCCCTGGCCCTACTCATGCCTCATTGGCGCGGCGCCTGTCTGGTGCTATAGTAGTTGCGTGAGCGAGCATTCCAGCCAACGTTACAACCCATCGCTCATAACTGTTTCTCCGGTCGGTCCAACTGAGCCGCTGTAGTTGCGCCACATCGCAGTACCTTCCCGGCACAACGGCGCAGCAGAGGTTCAGCCGCACTACACGCCCATAGACCAGTACGTTGCTACGCACGTGCTCTGATCGACGCGGAAAACAGCGATCCGACCCCCGGCGCGGGCCGGGGGTTGGTCTTTTCGCGCCGTGTATCAGGAAACGTGGTACAGTAGCAAGAGAATCCGCGCCTTTCGTATAAGGAGCAAACCATGGCCGAGCCAGGGGGCATTATCAGCGCTATGCTCACCCCGTTCACCAGCGATGTTGGACCGGTGGATTACGAGTGGCTGCCGAGGTATATGCGTTTTCTCGAGGACAGCGGGCTGCACGGGGTGCTGGCGCTGGGCACGACCGGAGAGGGGCCTTCGATGAGCGTGGCCGAACGGAAGCGCGTCCTCGAGATCGTGCTGGCGCATCGCGGGGGGCTTGCAGTCATTGCCGGCACGGGCTGCGCAGCGCTGACCGACACCATCGCGCTGAGCGATCATGCGTTGAGCCAGGGCGCTGATGCCGTACTGGTGATGCCGCCATTCTACATCAAAGGACCAGACGAGCGGGGCGTTCTGGCCTACTTCCGCGCCCTCGCCGATACGTTGCCACCCGGCGCGCGCCTGATGCTCTACCACATTCCGCAGATGACCGGCGTGCCAATCACGACGTCAATTATCGAGGGCTTGCTGGAGAGCCACCCCGACCGGTTTTACGGGATCAAGGACAGCAGCGGGGATTGGGACCACGCGCAGATGCTCATCACGCGCTTTCCGCGCCTGCGGATCTTCACCGGGAGCGATAGCCTGATCGGCCAGGCCCTGTCGGGTGGCGCGGCGGGGGCCATCAGCGCCCTCTCCAGCGCCTTTCCGCGCCTGACGCGGGCCATCTACGATGCTCATTACAGCGGCGGCGATGTTGCGGCGGCGCAGAAGCGCCTCGACACTCTGCGCGCGCTGATCGATCCGGTTAACACTCCGCCCGCGCTGAAAGCAGCCCTGCCATGGACGAGCGACCTGCCCGAAACCTGTGTGCGGCTGCCGCTGCTCCCTCTGCCCGACGAAGAAGTCGCTCGACTGCGCGCGGCGTATGTGGGGCTGGGGTTGGCCGAATAGCGGCCGGTTCTGCAAAGCGGGCGAGGGTGATCCTGCCTGCCGCTCCTGTCGAGGTTGGCGCAGCAAACGCATGCCTTCCTAGTTTTCTTGCTCCAGTCTCAACCACACCTGGTAGACTGCGCTCTTGTGCAGGCCGAGTTCGCGGGCTACGAGACGGGCCGCCAGGCTGCCGGCATAACCCTGGTCGCGCAACTGCCGCAACCGCTGCGCGATCTCGGCTTCGCTCGGCGGCGTTTCAGTCGCGGGTTGCACCCGCAGGCGATAGCGCTCGCGTTTGCGCTCGCCGCCGGGAACCAGCCCCTCGATCACCAGGGTATACTCGCCACGGGGGCGTTGCAGGCTGAAGTGCTCCACCATCTCGCTGACGGCCCCACGCCGGAACTCCTCGAAGCGCTTGGTCAGATCATTAGCGACCACGATGCGCCGGTCTCCGAGAACGGCCAGAATATCTTGCAGCGCCTCGAGCAGGCGATGAGGCGCCTCGAAGCAGACGATGGTGAGCGTCAGGCTGGCCAGTTCGGAGAGGAGTTGCCGGCGCTCGGCACTCCGGCGGGGTAAAAAGCCCACGTAGGCGAAACGGTCAGTAGGCAGACCCGAAGCGACGAGCGCGGCCAGAAGCGCCGAGGGGCCAGGCACGGGTGACACAGGGAAACCCGCCGCGATGCAGGCCTGCACCAGCTCGACGCCAGGATCGGAGATGGCGGGTGTGCCGGCATCGGAGACGAGAGCCACGTCGCCTACGGCCAGGGTCTCCAGAATAGCGTCGAGCCGGACGAGTTTGTTGTGCTCATGGTAGGAGATGCACGGGGTAGTGATGGCGTAGTGGTCGAGCAGCCGACGAGTATGGCGGGTGTCCTCGGCGGCGATCAGGCGCGCCTCGCGGAGCACGCGCAGGGCGCGCAGGGTGATGTCTTCCAGATTACCAATCGGCGTAGCAACGAGAAACAGGGTACCCACGGCTCACCGCTCGGCGCGCAGGCGCGCCCGCCAGTAGTCGAGCAATTCGTCCACCATCGCGGGCACATCAATGGATGGCGCCCACCCGGTGACGGCGCGCAGTTTGCTGTTATCGCCCACCAGCACCGGCTCATCGGCAGGGCGGAGGCGGGCGGGGTCAACCCGCACCTCCACCGGCACGCGGCCCCGCTGCACCACCAGTTGCACGATGTCGCCGATACGGGTGGCCCGCCCGGAGCACAGGTTGTAGACCTCGCCGGGGACGCTGCGTTCCAGCAGCAGCCAGAGGGCGCGAGCGACGTCGCGGGTATGGGTAAAATCCCGGAGCGGCGCCAGGTTGCCGACATGGATCACCGGCTCCTGAAGGCCAAGTTCGGCAGCGGCCATCTGCTGGCAGAAGGTCTGGATCGAGCAACGGTCGCCCTGGTGCGGGCCAACGTGGTTGAACGAGCGAGTGACCACGACGTGGAGACCATAGGTGTCGTGGTAGTAGAGACCGGCCAGTTCGGCGGCAACCTTGCTCACCCCGTAAGGACTGGCGGGACGCATCGGGTGGCTCTCAGCGATCGGCGTCGCCTCGGGTCGCACCATGCCGTACTGGGCGCTGGTCCCGGCGATGTGGATACGCGCATCGGGGGCATGGCGGCGAGCCGCTTCGAGCAGGTTGATGGTGCCCTCGAGATTCACCCGCAGGGTATGAATCGGCGCGTCCCAGGAGGCGCTGGGGTAGCTCTGAGCGGCGAGGTGGAAGATGCGCTCCGGCGCGGCGGCGGCAACTGCCCGCGTGAGCGAGAAGGGGTCCTCGATGTCGCCTTCGTGGATAACGATGCGCCCCAGCAGGTGAGCGATCGGGCGGGGGTCGCTGCGCCAGCGCTTAAAGGCATGGATTTCGAGATCGGGGATGGTCAGCAGATAGTCGGCAAGGAAACTGCCAACCGGTCCGGTAATTCCGGTGATAAAGATGCGCATGGCGTCTCCGGGCAATGTATGTTCCGGGCATGTTTCAGACCCGGACGGTCCAGCTTACGAGTTGCTCCACGGCTCCTCATAACCGGTCTGTGGAGGTGTGGAGGTGTAGAGGTGCGGAGGTGCGGAGGTGTGGAAATACGAAGGCGAGGCCAGACCGCCAAGGGATTCTGGACTATGCCTTATATACTGTGCATCTTACCACAGACGCCGGTCTACGCCATCAACTGGCGCTAACAATCAGAAAGCTGATCAGGCGGTCCGAAGCGTCGCGCAGTTCGGCCCGATCGCCAACCCGCCAGACATCGGTGCGATTCCAGTAAAACTCGCCAAGCTCCGGGTCATCCTCATCAATGGCGCTGTAGACATTAATGGTGTCAGCAGGTTCAATTACAAACTGTGGAAAGACGTAGGGCGGAACATCGCTACGATTGGCGTTGAGCAGGCGCCAGCCGGTCATGTTAATTGCCCGGGTGGTGGTATTGCGCAGCTCAACATACTCAACCACGCGGCTGGGCGTGGTTGCGGTGCGCAGCACAACATTGATGATCCGGACGGAGTTGGCGTTGGGGATGGGCGTCGCCACGACCGTTGTGGTAGGGCCAGGCGTCGCGGTAGGGCCGGGCGTCGCGGTGGGGCCGGCGATGGATGTAGCGACCGGGCTGCCTGTCGTGGCAGCGGTAGGCGATGGCGCCACCGTCCGTTCCGGTATGGGGGTGATGACAGGAAGTGGCGAAGTAGCCGGGGCCGCCGTGTCGGTGGGAAGCGGGACGCGAGTGATCGGGGTCGCAGTGGGGATGGGCGTGGTTCCTGAGGCCACCGTGTTGGTGGGAAGCGGGACGCGGGTGATCGAGGTTGCAGCGGGGGCGGGCAAGGTGGGGGGCTCTGGCGCGCTCTCAAGCGGCACATCAACGAAGCAGGTAAAGCGGGCGACAACGGCGCGCGAGCCGCGCAGCCGCACCTCGACGGAGTACACGCCGGGGCGCTCGTTGGCACGCAAGGGAATGCGGTAGAACCCGTTGCGATCGGCTGCGCCGCCGCCAACCGGGCGCTCGCCCAGGATGACCAGCAACGCCGCAGACGGGGGCGCCTGTCCTTCGAGAAAGACCGTCTGCCCGTTTGGACAGGCGACGGGCACAGGGTCGGCGGCCCGCAACGGCGTCTTGCCCAACCACACGGCAGCTATGACCCCGGCAATCGCCAGAGCAACAACCGTAACGGGCCTGCGGAAGAACAAGGGCGTATCCGGATATAATGGCGGGTGACCGGAAGAAGACGGGGGACGCACCAAAACAGGTGATACAATGCTGGTGGGCGATAGTGGATTCGAACCACTGACCTCCACGATGTCAACGTGGCGCTCTAACCAACTGAGCTAATCGCCCGCTCAGGTGTTATGCTACCATTGATGGCAGCGGCTGTCAAGAATATGCACGCTCCGCCGGAGGCGCTGCTTGCCCGGCTTCCGCTCGATCTCCGAGCCATCCTGGCCCGGGCGGCGAGCCTGGCCGAAGCTCAGCAGGCCCGGCTCTGGCTGGTGGGAGGCGTGGTGCGCGATCTGTTGTGCCAGGCGCCACCGGGCCGCGACGTTGATCTGGCGGTAGAGGGAGACGCGCTGGCGCTGGCGCATGAACTGGCGGCGCAGACTGGCGGGCGGCTGCGCGCCGCGCATGCCGCCTTCGGCACCGCCAGCGTGGAGGTGCTGGCTAATGGTGCGACCCTGATCCTCGATCTGGCCAGCAGTCGCGTCGAACGCTACCCGTCGCCCGGCGCGTTGCCAGAGGTCGCTCCGGCCCCCATCGAGGACGACCTGTACCGGCGCGATTTCAGCGTCAATGCGCTGGCAATCGAGCTGCGCGCCGAAGACGGGCAGGTGCGCGCCGGGCGCTTGCTCGATCCCTGCGGAGGCCGCGCCGACCTGGTTACAGGCCGCCTGCGGCTGCTCCACGAGCACAGCCTGCGGGACGATCCAACGCGCATGCTGCGCGGCGTGCGTCTGGCCGCCCGGCTGGGCCTGCGCCCGGACCCGGCCACTGCGGCGCAGATCCAGGAGGCCCTGCGAGCAGGGTATCTGCGCCTGGTGAGCAATGAGCGCATTCTGGCCGAACTCTGCCTGTGCCTGGAAGAGCCGCGCCCTGACGAGACGGTGCGCCTGGCCGACGCCTGGGAGGTGACGCCTCAGGTCATCCCCGGCCTGGCCTGGAGCGAGGCGCTGTCGGCGCGGTGCGCTCGGCTGGCCGATGCGCCCGGTGACGCGCTGGCGGGCGGGCCGCTCGTCTGGGCCGGGCTGCTGCTGTACGATCTCGACGCCGAAGGGCTGACGGCCATCGCCGCGCGCTACCCCTTGCCGGTAGAGGCCGCCGAGCTGCTGCGGCAACTCCCCGTCCTGCGCGCGACGGCGCCGCTGCTAACGCCCGATCTGCCGAACAGCGGCCTTGACCGCCTGCTGCGGCCCTTCAGCGTCGCCGCGATTACGGCGCTCCACTACGCTGAGCCGGCAGCCGCGGCAATGACCGCCCGCTATCTCCGCGAGCTGCGGACGATGCGCCCGCCGCTAAACGGCAACGATCTACAGCGCCTGGGCATCACGCCCGGCCCGCTGCTCGGCCGAACGCTGGAGGCGCTGCGCGCCGCCGCCCTCGATGGCGAGATCAGCACCCGCGAAGAGGCCGAAGACTGGGTGCGGCGCCGTGGGCAAGGAACGCTCGGCGCGTGAGACGGGGGTAAATCCAGGGCAACCTTCCAGGTTCCCCTACGGCTACAACCTTGCCTCGCGGCACGGAGGAAACCCCGTTTCCCCACCTTGCACCCGGCGCCAGGGCGCCTGACACCCCTTGAAACTAGATGTAACGGACACAATGAAGAATGCACTACTGAACTGGACGCGCGCCCGGATCCCCCTCTGGGCAGTTAGCATGTTGCTGAGTCTGACCTTGATCGGCGGCATCGGCGGCGGGATGTATGCCGGCTACCGCCTCAACCGTTCTCCGGCTGCGTGTCCGGAAAGCCCGGAGGTGTGCAAACAATTTTCGGTCTTCTGGGAAGCCTGGGAACTGGCAAGCAAGCGTTTCGTGGATCCAGAGGCGATCGATCCGAGCGAGATGACTTCCGGGGCGGTCAACGGGATGCTCGACAGTCTGGGCGACAACGGCCACACACGCTTTCTCAGCGCCGAAGAAGCCCGGCAGTGGGAAGAGACGCTCCGCGGATCGTTCGAGGGCATCGGGGCCTATATTGACGTGCGAAACGGGCGGACGATCATCGTCGCGCCGATCGAAGGCTCGCCTGCTGAGCAAGCCGGCCTGCGCGCCGGCGACGTCATTCTGGCAGTCAACGGCGAGCCGACCACCGGCTGGTCGGTTGACGAGTTGCGCGCGAAGGTGCGCGGCCCTGGGGGCACCAGCGTGACCCTGCGGGTGGTGCATCCTGGCGAAACCGTTCCGGTGGAAGTGACCGTCGTGCGGGCACAGGTGGTGGTGCCAAGCGTCAACTGGCGCATGCTGCCCGATGACGTCGCCTTGATCCGCCTGAGCTCCTTCGACGACGACACGGGCAAAGAACTGCGCGAGGCGCTTGCGGACGCGCGGCGGCAGGGCGCGCGGGCTATCATCCTGGATCTGCGCAACAATCCCGGCGGTCTACTCGATCAAGCCGTCGAGGTGGCCAGCCAGTTCTTGCCCGAGGGCACAACGGTGCTGATCGAGGAGAATCGCCAGGGAGAACGCAAAGTCACCAGGGCGCGCCGCGGCGGCGCGGCCCTCGATCTGCCGCTGGTGGTGCTGGTTAACGAGAACTCGGCCAGTTCCGCCGAGATCGTGGCAGGGGCCTTGCAGGCGGCAGGACGGGCCGTGTTGATCGGCGAGACGACCTTCGGCACGGGCACCGTGTTGACGCCGTACCGCCTGAGCGACGGGAGCCGCCTGCTGCTGGGCACCCAGCAGTGGCTCACCCCCGACGAACGCACTATACGCGGCCAGGGCATCGAGCCTGACGAACTGGTTGTGCTCGGCGACGAGGTGGCGCCCCTCTCGCCATCCGAAGCGGCAAGGCTGTCTGCAGCGGCGTTGCGCGCAGGCCCCGACGCTCAACTGGCTCGGGCGCTGGAACGGGTGCTGGAGGCGGCAGCCAGCCGGCAGCAACCTTGACGGGTCATGGAGCTCGTGCTACCATGCCGCTCAAACTTCCGTTCCTGATGGTAAAAACTCCTAAGTGCGGTTTTGGGAGGGCGGTCCCTCTCAAAAGCAGGATTGCGCCTTCCCGGTGCTGTGCGGTTCAGCCGCAGAGCGTCTCGGCAACAACGGGGAAACCGGACCTGCCCACAATCCTGCCGCAGGAAAGGGGCCGGGAAAGCGAAGATACGGATGCCTCCGCTGCTCGAAGTACGCAATCTGCAAACCCATTTTCATACTCAGGATGGGGTGGTCAAGGCGGTTGACGGCGTCTCGTTTTCCGTGGATCGTGGCGAGACGCTGGGGATCGTTGGCGAATCAGGGTGCGGGAAGAGCGTCACCTCGCTCTCGATCATGCGTCTCATTCCCTCGCCGCCAGGCAAGATCGCCGGCGGACAGATCCTGTTCGACGGCGAGGATCTGCTGCAACAGAGCGAAGAGCGCATGCGCCACATCCGCGGGAACCGGATTGCGATGATTTTCCAGGACCCGATGACTTCGCTCAATCCGGTGTTGACAATCGGGCGACAGATCACCGAGTCGCTGGAACTGCATCTGAAGCTCTCGCGGCGCGAGGCCCGGAGTCGCGCCGTGGAGTTGCTCGACATGGTGGGCATCCCCTCGGCCAGCAAGCGCCTGGATAACTATCCGCACCAGTTTTCGGGCGGCATGCGCCAGCGGGTGATGATTGCCATGGCGCTCTCCTGTAACCCCGAATTGCTGATCGCCGACGAGCCGACAACCGCCCTGGATGTAACTATCCAGGCCCAGATCCTTGAACTGATAAACCGGCTCAAAGAGGAGCTTCACACTGCCGTCATCATCATCACCCACGACCTGGGAATCGTGGCGGGCATGACCGACCGTGTGACAGTGATGTATGCCGGCAGAGTGGTGGAGGAAGGGCCAACGCCCGAGATCTTTGAGAATCCGCGCATGCCCTACACCATCGGTCTGCTACGCTCCATTCCACGGCTGGATGAAGCGCGGGGACGCAAGTTGAATCCCATCCGCGGTCTGCCCCCAAATCTGATTGACCTGCCGCCAATCTGTCCCTTCAGCCCGCGCTGCGACTTCGTTCAGGAGCGGTGCCTGACTGCACGCCCGGAACTGCGCCCCGTCGGGGTCGGTCACGCTGCCGCGTGTCATTTCGATATCTCCCTGGCGACGCCTGTGCCTGAACGGAACGCTGCGGAACTCGCAGCGTAGCGAATCGGCAGGGGATGTAAAAGGGCGACACCCTCGCCGCGAAAGGGATCATCACAGCCTGCGAGGAACGCGGAGAAGGCTGGCCCTCCCCGCAGAATGCGGGACGCGACGTGCGAGAAAGCATCGTAAGGCCGCCAGGTGCGACAGCTATGTCAATGACCCCCCTTACTGCGACTGATGCCGACGCCGCCTCGCTGATCGAGATCCGCGATCTGAAGGTGCATTTTCCCGTCACCCGCGGCATCATTTTTCAGCGCCGCGTGGGCACGATCAAGGCTGTGGACGGGGTCAGTTTCAGCATCAAGCGGGGCGAAACCCTGGGCCTCGTGGGCGAGTCGGGGTGCGGAAAGAGTACGACCGGGCGGGCCATCCTACAACTCTACCGGCCCACCTCCGGCGAGGTGCTCTTCAACGGCCAGGATCTGACCAGAATGCGCGGCGACGCGCTGCGCAAGATGCGCCGGCAGATCCAGATGATCTTCCAGGACCCCTACGCTTCGCTCAACCCGCGTATGACTGTCGGCGATATTATTGGCGAGCCGATCAAGGTGCACCGCTTGCGCCAGGGCAAGGCGGTGCGCGAGCGGGTCGAGGAACTGCTGAGCCTGGTGGGGCTGAACCCGGCCTTCGCCAACCGCTACCCCCACGAGTTTTCAGGCGGCCAGCGCCAGCGGATCGGCATTGCCCGCGCCCTGGCGGTTGAGCCGCAGTTTGTTGTGTGCGATGAGCCGGTTTCGGCCCTTGATGTTTCCATCCAGGCTCAGGTAGTCAATCTGCTGGAAGAATTGCAGGAAAAACTCGGGCTCACCTACCTGTTCATCGCCCATGACCTGAGCGTGGTGAAACACATCTCTGACCGGGTGGCGGTGATGTACCTGGGCAAGGTAGTGGAACTGGCCGAAGGCGCGAAGCTGTACCGCGCGCCCCTGCACCCCTACAGCCAGGCGTTGCTCTCGGCGGTGCCGATCCCCGATCCCAAAGTGGAAAAGCAGCGCCGGCGCATCATCCTCGAGGGCGATGTGCCCAGCCCCCTTAACCCGCCATCAGGCTGCCGCTTCCACACCCGTTGCCCGATCGCCATCCAGCAGTGCCGGGAGGAGGAACCGCCCTTCGTTGATTATGGCGACGGGCACTTTGCAGCCTGCTGGCGCGCCCGCGAGTCGGGCGAATTAATGCCCGCGATTGCCCGCAAGCAGACCGAGAGCCTCGCCACGCGCATCCACGTCGAGGCGGCGAAGGTTAAGGGTACGGCCGACTAAGCGCAGGAGCACGCCCGCCCGTTACCGGCGCTGCGCATAGCGGTACGCCAGACCCGGGGCAACGTTGAAGGCGCTCGTGTTCTGCGCCTGGGGGTCGAGCACCTGCGCGAAACAGTCCAGTCGCCCCGGCTCGACCCGCGCGCAGGACGGCGCTCCTATCAGCGGGCGCTCCTCGATGGCTGCCCAGGGTTGCGCCCACGTACCGCTGTACGTGATCTGGTACAGGCGCATATCCGGGCCGCGGGCGAACAGGTCCAGCAGATTGCGGTTCCACCCCACCGCGCTGATCGGGGCCGTCGCGCGGAAGGTTGCCATGCCCGTCAGCTGGTTCCATCCGACCCAGCGCGCGCCCGCCCGTTCATCGTAGTAGAGCTGCATTACCACGCCGTTGGCGCCGAGGGCGAAACAGTCAATGATTCCTGTCTCGCGCGAGGCGCACGCGGGCGCCGAGGTGATCGTGCCGCTGCCGACGGCCTCCCAGCGCGGCGGGGTCCAATCAGTAACATTATGTTGCCAGTAGCGATGGATCAGGTTACCATTGCTATTGCGAACGAAGACGCTGAGACGGCCAGCGCCCCAGGCTACAATCGCCGGGGCCGAGGTCGCGTCACCGCCCAGATCGTTCATGGACCAGCCGCGTCCGTTCCAGTAGAATTGAAAGACGCCGCCGTACCCCTCGCGCAGGGCGACGCAGTTGATGGATCCGGACGTCCACGAGGCGCACGAGGGGGCCGAGCGGAGGAGGACCCCGCGCAGTTCAGGCGGGGTGCGCCAGAAACTCCAGGCGCCGCCGCCTTCTTTGTAGGTCTGGATGATTTCGCCGTTCCCGCCGCGCGCAAAGACGGTGATCCGCTCCCGACCCCAGGACACGGCTGCCGGCGCGGAGGTCAGCGTGCCAGCCAGATCCTGCCAGGCCGTCCAGGTTAAGCCGAACTGCGGGTCCGGCGTGGTCAGCGGAGCGGGAAGCGCGCCAGGCGGCGGGATCGCTATAGCGCGCTGCGGCGGAAACCCGAGCACGGCGGCGATGGCGACCAGCGCGGCGACAAGCGACCAGATGCGGCTTGAGTGAACCGAGGCTGCCATAGACCCTCCTGTGGCGCCGCCGCCTCGCCGCGGCGGGCCGGCTTGCCAGGCTCGATAGTGATGAGCGCGCGTGTTACCCCAATCCGGAGCGCCAGGCGGCCCGATCCTTCCGCCTGCCGGCGGAGAGAGTCTGGAGAGGACCGACACTTCCAAGTATACCATTCTGGATAGTGGTCAAAGGATCGCGGGGAGACAGGGCTAATCCAACATTGTTGAAGGTCTTACAATCCAAAATCTAAAATCCAAAATCCACGATCATGGATCTGCCAAACGAGCTGAGATTGAGTCTCGAACGTGAACTGCGCGCCTACGATGTCCGCAGCCTGGCCCGCGTGACCGCCGAGGCCACGGCACGCTTCCGCGACCCGGCGGCGGGCCCGCCCCCCCGCGGCCCGCTGGCTGCCGCGGCATACGCGGCCACGCGCATGCCTGCCACCTATGCCGCCTGCGCCGCCGCCCTAGGCGAGCTTGCGGCCTGTCTGCCCGCCTTCGCGCCCCGGACCCTGCTTGACGCCGGGGCCGGCAGCGGCGCGACGCTCTGGGCGGCGACGCGCATCTGGCCCGCTCTGGAACGGGCCACCCTGATCGAGGCTGACCGCGATATGGCAGCCCTGGGCCAGCGCCTCGCCGCTACCGCGGCCACTCCTGCCATTCGCGGCGCCGCCTGGGTGCGCGCCGATCTCACTGCTGCCTGGGACGCGCCGCCCCACGATCTTGTGACCGCAGCCTACGTTCTGGGTGAATTGCCTGAGGAGGCCTGCGCCTCCCTGGTCGCGCGGCTATGGGAGCGAGCGCGTGGCGCCCTGGTGCTGATCGAGCCGGGCACTCCTCGCGGCTGGGCGACCATTCGCGCCGCACGGGAACAGTTGCGCTCCAGCGGCGCCGCGCTTATCGCCCCCTGCCCCCATCAAGACGCCTGCCCGCTGCCCCCCGACGACTGGTGCCATTTCTCGCGCCGTCTCCCCCGCGGGCGTCTCCATCGAACGCTCAAGGGCGCCGAACTGGGCTACGAAGATGAAAAATACAGCTACGTCGCCGTTGCCCGGCAACCCGGCAAACCGATCGGCGCCCGCGTGCTGCGCCACCCTCTGGTCCGATCCGGGTACATCGAACTGACCCTTTGCACCCATCACGGCATACGCCGTCTCGGTGTCACTCGTTCCACGGGCGCAACCTGGCGCATGGCACGCGACCTGCGCTGGGGCGACTCCCTGCCGCCCGAGTTCCTGAACGATCCGCAGCCGCCAGCGCGCGACTGAGGCGTCGCGCGCCCTGAGCAACAGGTGAAACAGCCTATGGCTCACTGGACGTTTCTCACCAATCACGCGCAGGTGCTCCTGTGTATTGCGCGCAACCGCAGCGCCACTGCGCGCGAGATCGCTGCGCAGGTGGGCATTACCGAACGCGCCGTGCAGCGCATTCTGCGCGACCTTCACGATGCCGGCTACATCAGCCATACCCGTGACGGGCGCCAGAATCGCTATGAGATCCACGAGGAAGCTCCGATGCGCCATCCGGCCCAGCAAGGCCACGCTGTGCGCGAGTTGTTGGAATTGCTCGTGGAGCGGCCATTGACGTAACCGTTCCGCGGAGGTGCGGAGGGCGCGGCGCGCCCCCCGAGGCTGCCCGCGACGGCACTTTCGTCCTGGCTTCGAGTGCGCGCGCCCGCTGCGGGCGGAACCGGCGGACGGCACGGTAGTTTGCGTCAGGTGCGGCTAACAGGAGAGGCGCGCAACCTTTCGCCTGCTGATCCGGTTAACCTGGTGGGCTGATCAGCCATACGCGCTGCCGGGCGCCGCGCAACGCCCGGCCTATGACCAGGAAAGGCTACCAGGACCATGACACAGGTGAAGGGCACGATCAACCGCGTGGAGTTGCTCGGCTGGCTGGGCGCCGACCCCGAGATGCGCTTCATCTCCACGGGAGCCGCAGTCTGCCGCTTCCGCGTGGCGACCAGGCGCTTCGGCGGCCAGGACGCCGAGGGCCGGCGCGAGTATGAAACCGACTGGACGACCGTTGAGGTCTGGGATCGTCTGGCCGAACTCTGCAACACCTACCTGCACAAGGGCAGCCGTGTGCGCGTCAGCGGCGCTCTGCGGACCGACACGTGGACCGATAAGGCCACTAATCAGCCCCGTTCGCGCACCTACGTTCGCGCCGATGACGTGCTCTTCCTCGACGCTCGCCCCGGCGTGCCCGCCGAGGCTGTTGCCGCCTCCGAGGCCGGCGAGGCTCCCGCAGATGAGGATGTGCCGTTTTAAGCGCCAGATCATCCTCGCGCCCTGTTTGCGCGGCCCCTGTTGATCCCGCTGCGCCCCGTTCGCGCAGCTTCTGTTGATCCCGCTGCGCCCTGTTCGCACAGTGGAAGGTGCGCCCCCCTGAGGAGGGCACCGCCTCGATGGTAAAGATCTGGGAGGGCTTCGCCCTCCCAGGAACTTCCCGCTTCATCCCGTCAGGCAAGGTTTCAGAAGGGCAATTGCCCGGCTTACCGTCGGTGGCGACCCGCTCTCTCCCTGACCCTCCCCGCTGGAACTTAGGAGCAGACAGAACACCTGAGCGCAGATACGGGATTACGATGCGCCGGTTCACCCTCACCTCTCAGGTGGAGGGTTTTTCGAGCGAGAAGGGGTTTTTGGCATTCCAATGCGCTTACGATCCTCACCCTCCCGCCTCCCTCTCCCTGAGCGGGAGAGGGGGGAGTTGGGCGTCCCAGCGCCCCGGATGGCGCATGCAACGCGAGGATGGGCCGGAAAACCCCGCACCTGAGAGGGGGCAGGCCCTGTGAACGGCAATTTTAGGTATGAACCATACCCTGGTATGCACAACGCAACCACATGGCGCGCCTCACCGCCCGACGATGATCGTCGCCACCTCGACGGCGCCTTCGGGCAGCGGCGCACCGTTGACCGTCACCGGCGCCCGCGCACCGCTGGCCGGGTCATACATGCCCACGATGACGCGGTATACTCCCGGCGCCATAGTCGGCGGCAGATAGACATCGTTGTGGTCCACCACCAGACTGCCAGCGCGCCACATGCTGGTCGGATAGCGTCCCTGCCAGGGCTGGGCGTCGCGCTGAGCTGGACGACGGCCCGCAGCGTCAACCAGGTGAACGAAAATGTAATAATCGTCAGCGAACGAGCCTTCAACGTCCCAGAACGTCCGCAGGCCGAGCACCCCGCCCGGAGTGAACGTAGCGGCAGGGAGGAGCATCGGCGGTTCGCCGTCTCCCGAAGGGTCGCCGACCGTCACACCGCGCAGCCAGGCCTCGCCAATGCGGACATCGTCGCTTAGCGGTTGGCGCGCGTCGTCCGCGTTGAGACCGGTGGCGATGACCAGAATATGCGGCCCCAGCATCTCTTCGCGCCGCACCCGTGGCCCGAACTCAGCAACAGTGGCCGGCAGCAACGGCGCATAAGCCGGCGGAACGGCAATCTGGCCCCAACTGTGCGAGGTGGCAATCAGGTAGGCGAAGCCCTGGGCGCGATACCAGGTCAGGTCGTGCTCGGCCAGCCACGGCACGTAGCTCCAGCGCGGCTCGGTGGGACTGGGCACGGGAGGCAACTCGGCGGCGAGGCGCGCACCGGGAGGCACATTGGCGTCAATCCAGTTCAGCAGTTGCCGACGGCTGTCACCGGCGGCCTGGCGGCTTATCTCAGCGGACGAGCGCAGCGCCGGAGATGTTACCAGTGCCAGGACCAGGGCCGCCAGCGCGAACCACTGCATCGTCGCGGCGCGCGGGGCCAGCAGGCGCGGCAGTTCAACCACCGCCACTCCCGCCGGGAACGAGCAGGCCGCCAGCAGAGGCAGCATATTCTGCATAAAATGGGTTGGCCGTGAGAGGTGCAGCAACAGCGAGGGCGCCGCAAAGCCCAGCCAGACCCCCAGCACCGCGGGGCGCCGCCGGGCCAGGATCAGCAGGCCCGCCAGCACGATCAGGCAGGCAAGCAGGCCCAGACCATCACCCGTGAAGAACTCGACATATCCCCCTACATTCCACGCGCCGCGGTAGTGGCCATTCCCGCCTCCGTAATTGCCCCACTGCTCAGCAATTCCTCGCGATACCTGATCCCACCGCAGCACGGCGTAGGGCGTCCCCGCGACAAAGGTTGCTATAGCCGCCAGGCCCGCCGCCAGCAAGCGCGCTCCCTCGCGGCGCGCAACCGACCATCCGGCCCGGCGACCATTCCAGGCGCGCAGAGCTGCCGCGGCTACGATGGCGCCCGCCACAACCCCGGCGTTGTATTTCGTCGAAGCCGCCAGGCCGGCAAAGGCCCCTGCCGTTAGATAAGCTCGCCACGTACCGTCCCGAAGGGCCAGCAACGTCGTTCCCAGGGCAAGAGTCGTGAGCAGAGTCGCCAGGGCGTCGGTGGTGGCCCACTGCGAGAAGCGCAGATGCAACGGCAATACCGCGACCAGCAGCGCCCCGACCAGCCCCGCGCCTGCGTTCCAGCCCCGCGCGCCCAGGCTATATGCCGCCAGCACCGTCAGCGCCCCGACCAGGGCGGTGAGAAGCCGCGCCGCCAGAAAGAACTCCGGCACGGTGGTGACAATATGGGTTGTAATCAGCATCTCCTGGATCGGGGGGTAGATCCCCGCGGCGCGCCCCCAGAGATAGCGAGCCTGTATCACGGCCAGCAGCAGATAAGTGTGCAGCGAGGGTTTCCAGAAAAGTTGCTGGTTGGGATCACCCGTTCGCAACATCGTGAGCGCCTGGTCGAGATGCACCGGCTCATCGGGATGGTCCACAAACGGGAGCGTCTGGCCAATGGTTGCAGCGCGCAGCAGCAGGGCCGCCAGCGTCAGGCCGGCCAGGGAGATCCATAGCAGCCAGGGCCGCCCGGCAACGCGAGTGCGTTCCGTGTTGGATGGCGCGACAGCGGTGAGGGCGATCTTTTTCATCGCATTCCCGATAAGTGGGGAAACCCGTTTTTTGCGTAACCTCCGAGGCTGTAACACGCAACTCTCCGGGTTGCGTGCGCGGGAAACCCGGCTTCCCCGCGCCCCTGACCGATGGTACCACGAATGTCATGGCCCATTGTATACAAGAGTGGTATGCTGGCGTTGAAACCATGTCGCGCGGCATTACGCTGGTTGCGGCGGCGTGGTATGATAGCGCGCGCCGCCGGCCATCGCGGCGCGCTCGACAGGAGCAAGCTATGGGGTCCCAACGTATCGCACGTCGTATTCGCGCAGTGCCGCCCTCGGGTATTCGCCGTTTCTTCGATATTGCCGCAAGTATGCCTGACGTGATCTCACTCGGAGTCGGCGAACCCGATGCGATGACCCCTGCCGATATTCGTGCAGCGGGCCAGCGCTCGATTGACCAGACCACCGCCTACACCTCAAACTCAGGTCTATTAGAGCTGCGCGTTGCGCTGGCCGCCCATCTCAACCGGCTCTATGGCGCCGACTACGATCCCGAAGACGAACTGCTGATGACCGTGGGCGCGAGCGAGGCAATGTTGATCGCCGCCCTGGCGGTGCTTGATCCCGACGATGAAGTGCTCGTACCGGAGCCGTGCTTCGTCGCGTACCCGGCCGCCGTGTTATTTGCCGACGCGAAGCCGGTGTATGTCCCCACGTATGTAGAGGAAGGCTTTCAGGTCGGCGGCGCGGCCCTGGAGGCGGCGATCACCCGGCGCACGAAAGCCATTCTGATAGGTTATCCCAACAACCCGACCGGCGCGGTGCTTTCGCGGGAGCGCATGCTCGAAGTTGCCGCCGTAGCCGAACGGCATGATTTGCTGGTCATCTCCGACGAGATCTATGATCGCCTGGTTTACGGTGTTGAGCACACCTGTTTCGCCGCTCTCCCAGGGATGCGCGAGCGCACGATCCTCATCGGCGGATTTTCCAAGGCGTATGCGATGACGGGCTGGCGGCTCGGCTGGCTGGCCGCTCCCGCTGAAATCGCCGCCGCGGCCCGTAAAGTGCACCAGTACGCGATCATGTCCGCGCCGACGATGAGCCAGTATGCCGGGCTGGCGGCGCTACGCTTCGGCGAAGAGAG
Organism: Chloroflexaceae bacterium; assembly: GCA_025057155.1. Taxonomy (NCBI): domain Bacteria; kingdom Bacillati; phylum Chloroflexota; class Chloroflexia; order Chloroflexales; family Chloroflexaceae; species Chloroflexaceae bacterium. The sequence continues at coordinate 25,010 of JANWYD010000011.1, read as the reverse complement.
CGTCCGGGCCATGCGTGAGGAGTACGACCGGCGCCGTCGGGTGGTTGTCGGCGGCTTGAGACAGATCGGCCTGCCGACCTTTGAGCCGCAGGGGGCCTTTTACGCCTTCCCCTACATCGGGCATCTCGGAATGAGCAGCGAGGAGTTCTGCGAACGCCTCCTGACCGAAGAGCGCGTTGCGGTGATCCCCGGCGACGCCTTCGGCCCCAGTGGCGCGGGACACGCGCGCGTCTGCTATGCAACAGCGCTTGACAAGATTGAAGCAGCGCTCGAGCGGATTGAACGCTTCGTGCGTCGCATTGCCTGAGGTGAACCAGAGGAGGAACTGGAACATGCCGGTAGAACTACGCAATCCGCCAGATCTGACAGAAGGCCAGGCACGCCCCACGGTCGTTAACGGTGAGTTGCGCTGCGCCCTCACCGGAGTGCCAGTCAGCCCCGACGAGGCGTACTGGGCGCCGCCGCTCATCACCGCTCGCCAGTTGATCACGACGGTGATCACGACCCTGTTCACCGCGCCGGGCGCGCTCGGGCAGGTATTGTTCGGCGAACTGCCGAACGTTCCCTATGCCCCTGCTGCGCGCGAGCAACTGGCCACGCGGCGCACGGTTGAACAGTTGAAATTGCTTGGTCTGATACTGCTGCTGGGTGCGCTGATGGTAGTGCCGATCGTGTTGCTCTCATCGTAAGGCGACCGGCGCAAACATGGCGATGGGACAACCAGATTGCCCCGTCACCCGTCTGGCAGAATGCAGAAAGCTCACGGATATCGTGAGCTTTCTGCGTGTGGCGGACCCGACGGGATTCGAACCCGCGATCTCAGCCTTGACAGGGCTGCATGTTAACCGCTACACCACGGGTCCTCTCTGGTGACCCCAGCGGGATTCGAACCCGCGATCTCCACCTTGAGAGGGTGGCGTCCTAGGCCGCTAGACGATGGGGCCGCAATTTCATGGCCTTTGTGAGTATACCACACGTCGGGCAGGAATGCAAATCTGTCAGGGGTGCAAGCTATCGGCGAGGTGCAGAGCGTGCTGCTGCCAGTTCATGCGCCAGAGCCAGCGCTGCGCGATCTGGGCGTCGTAGGCCTGGCAGGCATTGCGCCAGGCATCGAAGGGATCAAACAGCCCGCGCCCCTCTTCATCGAAGCTATTGGCGACGTAGGGAAGCACGATGTCATTGACATCGCGAGGAATGCTGGCGCCTGCTTCGACTAGAAGGCGCACCACCTCGGCTGAAGGACCAAGCCGGCGCAGCCGCGCGGGGCCAAGAATGACAGCGAGCCTGGCGCGGGCCTGACGCGGATCGCGGCAGACGGCGCGCAGCATCACCCGTTGCAGGCCCACGGGCGGCAGGGGCAGCACGGGGATCGCGGGTATGAGCTGCCAATCAGGACCAAACGCGATGTAGCCGGCATGGCGAAACACTTCCAGTTCGCCGGGAGGAGCGCTTCGCAGCGGATGCATCGTCGCGGTAATGAAGCAATTCGCCGGCGCCAGGGGCTGTTCCGCTTCGGGAATGCCGGGCAGCGCCAGGTAGCGTTCTCCGTAGCGTCCGGGGCGCACCAGCCGGTTGAGATAGAGATCGAGTTCCTCGGCGGTCAGACCCTTCAGGATCAGCAAATAGACCTTGCCGCTATTCTCAGGGGCGGCTGCCTCGTGGAGCGTCTCAAGATACTGGCTGACACCGAAGCGCTCATGGATGCCACGGTAGTAACTGCTCTGGCTATAGCGCCGCGCCCAGCGATCCGAGCCGATGGTAATCACCTGCCCGCTCTGGTGCCCGACCAGCGCTGCAGCAAAGGCAGCGGCGAAGACGGCTCTGCCGGCGCCTTCACCGCCTGTGAGCACCACAAAGGGGTTGGTCTTCAGCGAGACATAGTAGTTGATCAGCAGGGAGGAAGGAAAATAGTCGCCAAGGGTGGCAATGAGATAGTGTATGAGGTATTGCTCGCCGCTTCCGGCCAGTTGAGGGCGGTAAGCGGGCACACTTGCCAGAGGATGCATCCCTGCTGTCAGGTGACCTTCATTGGTCGCGCCGACGGCGCCGTTGCCGGCGGCAGTGGAATTATAGGCGATCATAGCGCTTTCCGCCTGTAGGGTTCGCCGGCTGCGTTGCCAGCGCCTGGAATGGTCTGCGGGCGGATGGCGCAGGCCGCGTTAAAGCTATGCCATTCGCGCGCTACAGCACCCCCCACCGCAGCAGCCGCCACCCGATGAGGGCGCCGGAGCCCCGCTCAGCGCCACAGCATCGCGCGCCCCTGTCGCGAAGAGCGACAGACGTCGTTGGATCCGGGCGCTCTGGCAATCAGGGCAGGTTACATCGGAGTCATCCTGATCCATTCGGCGCAGGCGGTCAAAGTGGCTTTCACAGTCGAGACACCGGTACTCGTACATCGGCATGGCGCCACCTCGATGATGACAGGAGAGAAACAGGTACGCTCAAACGCGTCAATTATACCACGGTGGCCGTGCCCACGGAAGGCTAATAGCCGTACTTTGACCAGAAAGCCTGCTCGTGTTCTCTGGCAACGCGCTCGATAAGCTTCTCGCTGATCATATTCAGACGCACCAGGATCTGACCCAGGCTGAGGCGCTGGTTCTTCTGGTCAAGGCGGAGTTGTTCAGCCAGAGCCAGTTCAAGCTGCTGCGGGGTAATGTAGTTCTGTTCTACCAAATACTCGCCGAGCACCTGTGGAGCGATCCGCAGCCGGCTGCGTTCTTGCTGCTGAATGATCAGCGCATGGGCAAGCTTCCCCGGCGTAATCAATCCACGGCGCAGCAAGAGTTGTCCCAGCCGCCTATCGGTGGTAATCGGGGTGCCGGTCTGTTGCAACTTGAGCGCCTCACGCAGTTCTGTCGGCGAAATGGCGCCCATTGAAACGAGAATGTCTCCCAGGAGCCTGGCGCGGGGCTGTTCGTGAAAATGGGCGGTCTTGACATCGGAAAGCAGACGCACCGTGCGAATCTCGTTGAGCCGGTTCCTTGCCATTCGGTTGTCGGGTTCGACGACCAACACTGCTTCCAGGTAGGCGATTTGAATATCTTGATTTTCTGGCGCCAGCACGGCCGCGCGTTCCAGACAGTCGCGACGTTGGCGTACATCGGTTACTATCTCGCTCAGCGCCAGCCAGGCGTCGAGGCACTGGTAGCCTTCCAGCAAATGCGCCCGCAGCGCCGCCAGGTTGGTCCGGTCGGCGCTTACAACCGGGCAAGGGTGAGGGCAGCGTTTCATCGCGATACTTCCTCGCCGTTGACCAGCAACTCACTTAGAGGACATAAAAATTGGGATTCATATTATACACCTTCGTGCAAGATCAGCACGCGGAGGCGGTCAGGGATGTTGAGATGGGCGGGGGAATGCCCTGGGCGCCAGGTTGGTTGGAGGGGGTCGGATCAAACCCGCCCGCCCTACAATGATTGCTGTGGAAGAACCTTGACGGCTGCAGTACGAGTTGGAGGAGAGGGGGGCAACGTGGTTTGCCCACCCTCCTGCCACACGCAGCGATAGATAGTTAGCGGGGAAGGATAACGAGGATCAGGAAATGCAGCTACCGCCAGGCAACGGTTCGCCAGGTGCAGGTCACTGCTGACGAGGGGCAAGGCGGTTTCCTGGTTCACCAGATACGCGGGCCGGTAGACACTTATTGCCTGACGCGCTGCCGCGTCGTAGCTTCCCCCCTTCGCGATGACTCTGGCCACTTCGGGCTGAATTAGCCCGGCGAAATCGACCATTGGACGGCCGCTGTAATAGCCGATAATGCCGACTTCGAGGGCGCCAACACGGTCGCTAACGCCGGTATTGGCGGCCAGCCACTGGCCGGCGGCACGGTAGAGCGACAGCCGGGGATCGGGTTGGGTGAGCATCCCGGTTAGCGCCCGCACCTGGGCCGCCAGCACCATGACGATCAGGACAGCGACAATGACGACGCCGATACGCGCTGCCCTTCGTTGGCGCAACCAGGCTGCCAGGGTCGCAGCCCCCATGGCCGCGGCGATGATCAATGCCAGAGCAGCCGGACTGTAATACCAGAAGTAGGCAGTGACGCCAAGCAGGCTGTAGGCCAGGGCATGCAGGCTGCCCCAGGCCAGCGGCAGGAGCAATGGAACCCGGCGCGACAACCCGGTAACCAGCCCCAGGGGCGCCAGGCCAAGCAAGGGCCAGAACAGGGGGCGCTGGACCAGACCGGCCAGTTGCTGGCCCAGGCCCGCCAGGTAACTACGGCTGCCGGGGATGCGCGCCTGGCTGCGTTTGGCGCCAAGCGTCGCCGGCAATGGCGAGCCAAAGTAAATCCACGCCGCACCAAGAAATGGTAAGACGATGAGTGCATAGGCGCCGCCGAAGCGCAGCAAGGGATGAAGGTTCCTGTATAAGGGCCTTTCCCGCTGGCTGGGGCGGTTGCCTGTCGGTGTGTCAGCATCGGTGCGGTGCAAAATGGAACCTGGCGGGTCCCCGAGCAGTAAGGCCGATCCGCCGACGAAGGCAGCCAGGGCCGCATCGGCGCGCGTCAGCGTGGCGATTGCCAGGAGCGACCCCGCCACAGCCGGGCGCCCCCTCGCCAGGGCAACGAAGCCCCACAGGGTTACAGCCGTGAAGAAAGTTGTCTCCGCGCCCAGGGTAAGGGCCATGTACGGGCTTAGCGAGTAGAGCACGGCAGCCGCGCCGCCTGCAAGCGGCATTTCCGCCAGACGCCCCAGGCGCCACAGTGCCAGGGCGCCTGCGCCCTGACTGACACAGCCGATCAGGTTGCTAATTAGCGGCACCTCTAGCCCCAGAGCGGCAAAGGGCGCCAGCAGGAGCGCATAGAGCGGTGCGGTCGTACTCAGTACGCGCTCGCCAGGGTTGTAGACGAACCCGTGGCCGTCCGCCAGGTTCGTTGCGTACCGATAGGTGATGTAGGGGTCGTCGAATCCATAGCCGTGGAAGATGGCGAACAGGACGAGAGGCACGATCAACGACCATCCAAGCACCAGCATGTCAACCTGGCGGAGGGCCAGGGCGGTGGCGCGAGGGGGCGTTGCAGCGCCAGGGTGACCGGTCTTCATCTCTACATCTCCACCTCTCCCCGCGCGCTCGTCCAGATTCACCGCAGAGTACGCAGAGGAGCGCAACGGCACAACGTTTTAAAACGCTCCGCGCCCTCTGTCGTGCGTACTCGTTCAGGATCCGGGGACATCATCCTTTTCACCTCCTATGCCCCTATACCGGATGCAATCCTGGAAACTCCAATCCCGCGGTTTCATCGAGGCCGAGCATGAGGTTCATACACTGCACCGCGCTCCCGGCGGCGCCTTTCATCAGATTGTCCAGCGCGCAGATGCTTACCACCCGGCCCGTGGAGGCATCGAGGGCGAAGCCAATGTCGGCATAGTTGCTGCCGGCAAGGATCTTGGGCTCGGGGAAACGATAGATCCCCTGCCGCTCCTTGACGATGCGCACGAACGGCTCATCGCGGGCAAAGGCGCGGTAGACGTGCCACAGATCTTTCTCCGTCACCGGGCGGCTGGTGAAGATGTGCGCCGTTGCCAGAGCGCCCCGCACCAGTTCCACCGAGGTGATGGACATGTGGACGTTGTGCAAGCCGGTCACCTGCTCGACCTCCGCGGTGTGGCGATGGCCCACCGGAGCAAAGGAGCGCACCGCGCCGGCCCGTTCGGGATGGTGGCTGCTCTCCGAAACGCTGGCCCCGCCTTCGGACGAGCCGACCTTGACTTCAACGATCACCGGCTGGTTCGGGTCCACCAGCTCGGCCCGCACCAGCGGGAGCAGAGCCAGGTTGGTGGCCGTAGCGTTGCAGCCCACGCCGCTGGCGTAGCGCGCTTCGCGCAGGGCTGCACGGCTGACCTCGGGCAAGCCGTACACAAAGCGGTCGAGCCACTCCGGAGCAGGATGCTCTTCTCCATACCAGTGGCGGTAGACCGCCGGGTCGCGCAGCCGGAAGTCGGCAGAACAATCTATGATCCGCTCGGCCAACCCTTCGTAGCGGGCGAAGCTGCGCGCCGCCTCACCGTGGGGCAGGGCCAGAAATAACACGTCGCAGGATTCCAACCGGTCGGGATGCACGAATTGCAGGCTCGTCCGCCCGCGCAGATTGGGATGCACCTGGTAGAGATAGCGCCCGGCATTGCGCCCACTGGTGGCCTGCGCCACTTCCACTGCGGGGTGCCATAGCAGGAGCCGCAACAACTCGCCCCCGACGTAGCCGCTGGCGCCCACGACAGAAACGCGGATGCTCATAGTCCTCCTGTGGAGGTGTGGAGAGTAGAGGCGTGGAGGTGTGAAGAACCAGTCTCGTCACCTCGTCACCCGTTATGTAGAAAGGCGATCAGCTTGTCGTCCAGCCGGCCCTTCACTGACTCGGTGAACGAAGTCTTCTAACATCTATCAACCGCTGCCGTTCAGGCGCATTCAGCTACAGACGCGCGGCCCCTGACGGCTGCTGCGGTTCTCTGCGCCCTGTGCGGTAAATAGTATCAGAAAACATCGTTCGCAGACCAATCACCTCGTCATCCCCTTGTGGCCCACTTCCAGCACATAATCAATGATCCGCGCCGGGATGTTCACGCCGGTGGTCTCGATCGAGTTGCGGAACTCCATCGTGTAGTTGACCTCATTCACCAGCACGCGCCCGTCGCGTGTCTCGAGCAGGTCAATCGCCACCGCCCCGCCGCCCACGGCGCGGGCCGCGCGAATGCTCAGGTCGGCCAGTTCGGGAGTGACAGGACACTGGCTGGCTATGCCGCCACGGGCGGTATTGGTGATCCAGTGCTCGCTGGTGCGATAGATCGCGGCGATGCACTCATCGCCAATAACAAACGAGCGAATGTCGCGCCCTGGCTTATGAATGTACTCCTGGATGTAGAAAATCGAGTGCTGGTAGTTGCCAAGTACATCGCGGTGTTCGAGGATGGCCTCAGCGGCGTCACGGTCGTTGATCTTGCTCACCATGCGTCCCCAGGAGCCAATCACCGGCTTGAGCACGACGGGATAGCCGAGTTGCTCCATTGCTTCCAGCGCACTTTCGGGGGTAAAGGCCAGCAGGCAGCGCGGCGTCGGCACCCCGGCGTGCACCAGGGCCTGGGTGGTTAGGAGCTTGTCGCCGCAGGTCAGCGCCACGTGGTAGCTATTGACCGTCGGAACCCCGGCATCGTTCAAGATCTTGAGCATGTATAGCGCCCGGCTGTGCTGGATCGAGCGCTCCAGCACCACGTCGAAAGGGTATTCGCGCTGGTGCAGGTTAAAGATCTGCTCGCGGTCGTCAACCTTCTCGTAATCCAGACCGCGACGCTCCAGTTCGGTAAAGAGCAGTTTCTCCTCGGCGCGGATGCGCGAGCAGAGCACACCGATACGCATACATCGCTCCTCTATTCGCCCCAGTCCTCCTCGACCTCGGGGGCGAGGGCCAGGGTGGGCGGGTTCAGGCTCACAACTTCCAGTTCAGCGCCGCATTCGGGACAGACGATGATTTCGCTTTCCATAGTATCGTCAGGCAGGGTGATTTCGGCGCCGCATTCGGGACAGGTGGCGATCATAGCGGGAACTCCTTTCGTTTCGGTTCTCCGGAGAGGTGCGGGGAGACCAGGTTTTCCCGCACCCGCTGCTCGCTGGCAGGGTCTGCGCGGACGAAGCCCTCCCAGAAACAACACGGATCACAGTCGCGCAAGCACGGCCTCGGTAACATCGGCGGTCCCGGCTGCGCCGCCCAGGTCAGGCGTGCGGGGGCCATCGCGCAGCACGGTAGCGATGGCGGCCCGCAGGCGCGCCGCGGGCAGGCTCAGACCGCGCCATTCTAGCAGCAGCGCCACACAGGTAATCGCGGCTAGGGGGTTGGCCGTTCCCTGGCCGGCAATATCCGGGGCCGAGCCGTGCACCGGTTCAAACAGGGCCTGTGCGTCGCCCAGGTTCACCGAGGCGGCCAGGCCCAACCCGCCGCCGTGGATGCAGGCCACATCGGAGAGGATGTCGCCGAACATGTTGGTGGTGACCAGCACATCGAACCGTTCGGGCGTCTGGGCAAGGCGCATCGCCGCCACGTCTACCAGCATCTCCTCTACGACCACCTCGGGGTAGTCGCGAGCCGCCTCCAGCACCGTCTCGCGGAAGAGACCATCACTGAGGCGCAGGACGTTAGCCTTGTGGACCACTGTCACCCGCGCGGGCCGCCCGAGATCGGCGGCGCGGCGGCGGGCCAGGTCGAAGGCGGCGCGAGCGATGCGCGCGCTGGCCCGCCGGGTGATGACCCGCTCGGCAATGGCCTTGGCCCCGTCGTCCTCGAGGCGCTCGCGCCCGACGTAGAGATCTTCAGTGTTCTCGCGAACGATGACCAGGTCGACCGGCTGCCCTGCGGCAGTTCCGCTGACAGGGCGAATGTTGGCATAGAGGTCGAGGTCCCGGCGCAGTTGCACGATGGGGCTGCGGTAGCCGGGCACGGCGTGGCTGGGGGAGGCAACCGCGCCGAAGAGAATGGCGTCGGCGGCCCGCGCTGCCGCCAGCGTCACCGCGGGCAACGCCACGCCGTGCCGCTCGAAGGCGCCCCAACCCGCCTCGGCCCTGGTGATCGCCACATCGGGCGCCAGGGCGCGCAGCACCTCTGTGGCCGCGCCGATCACTTCCGGGCCGATCCCGTCTCCGGGAATGACGCAGATGTGCATTCCATCATTCCTGGGTTACAGGCGCAACCCTCCGGGTTGCGCCCACCTGGGGAAACCGACTTTTCCCAACCCTCCGGCCACTCAGTAGTCTGTGAAGCAAGTTTCCTCGCCTTTTCGCCCCCTTTCCCAGCCTCCCCCCGTTGAGGGAAGCGCCAGGCGCCCTCCCCTGCGGGGGAGGGTTGGGGAGGGGATGCGTTTAGCCAAAAACTTCGTTCACACACTACTCAGCCCTCGCCGGGAAACCGCCCATACTTCCGATAGAAGGGCACAATGCCCCCCGCGGCCCAGACCTCGCGCAGGAAGGCCGGAGGCGGCGGCAACTGGATGGTGCGTCCGTCACCGGTATAGATGCGCCCCTGCTCCAGGTCCAGTTCCACTTCCTCGCCATCGCGCAGTTCGCCGGTGAGATCGGCGGTAAAGCACGGGATGCCAAGATTCAGGGCATTGCGGAAGAAGATGCGGGCGAACAGTGGCGCAATGATCGCGCCAATGCCAACCATGCGCAGCGCCAGAGGCGCGTACTCGCGAGAACTGCCGCAGCCGAAGTTGTTGCCGGCCACGATGATGTCTCCCGGACGCACATTCGCGGCAAAGTCGGGCCGATGTTCGATGAACGGGTACTTGCGCAGATCGTCCTCATTCTTGAGCATATACGGGGCATAGCGCCCTGGAACGATCTGATCGGTATTAATGTCAGCGCCAAATAACCAGACGCGAGCCATAGATGCACTCCCTGTTCCTGAGGCGTAAACGGGCCGACGACGCTCACGGCTCGTCGTAGGGCGCGTCAATCACGTCCTGCGGGTGGGTTATGTAGCCTGTGATCGCGGTTGCGGCAGCCACTTCCGGCGAAGCCAGGTAAATGCGGGCCTCGGGGCTGCCCATGCGCCCGCGGAAGTTGCGGTTGCCGGTGAACAGACAAACCTCGCCGGGCGCGAGCACGCCCATATGCCGCCCGATGCACGCGCCGCAGCCCGGGGTGCCGATGGTCGCCCCGGCGGCCAGCAGGGTCGCCAGGGTGCCGTCCTCGGCAGCCAGTTGCAGTGCCTGGGCGCTGGCCGGCACCACCAGCATCCGCACGCCGGGCGCCACGCGCCGCCCGCGCAGAATGCGCGCTGCGGCGGCCATGTCTTCGTAATGGCCGTTGGTGCAGGTGCCCAGGTAGACCACATCCACCGCGACGCGGCCCAGGTCGCGCAGGTCGGTCACGTTGTCTACAGTGTGCGGCGCGCTGACCTGCGGCTCCAGGTCGTCGAGGTCAATCTCAACCACGCGGCTGTAGCAGGCGCCCTCCTCCACGCGCAGCCAGTGCGGGACAGGTTGCGACAGCCCGGTGGGAGGCACGATGCCCGCCTTCGCGCCAACCTCGATTGAAAGGGTCGCCAGGGTCATTCGCTCCATCACGCTGAGGAACTCGACCCCGTGCCACTCGACGGCAGCGTAGGTGGCCCCGTCGGCGCGGAGCAGGCGCGCGGCCTTCAGCCCCAGATCCTTGGCGCTGACGCCGGGACGAAAGCGTCCCCGCGCGCGCACCAGCACCGTCTCGGGCACGCGGAACCAGGTTCGACCGGTGGCAACGGCCAGGGCGATATCGGTGGTGCCCATTCCGGTACCGAAGGCCCCCACACAGCCGTAGGCAGTCGAATGGCTATCGCTGCCCACGATGACCATGCCCGGGCGGGCCAGGCCCTCCTCCACCAGCACCGGGTGGGAAATCCCCCGCCCGACGTCGAACAGGTGCTTGATGCCCTGGGCGCGCACCCAGCGCCGCACCTCTGCCTGCTTCTCCGCCGTCTGTACGCTGGCAGCCGGGGCCACGTGGTCAATCACCACCGCAACCCGCTCCGGGTCCCAGACCCGCTCGGCGCCAAGTTCTTCGTGCAACACCCGGATGATCCCCGGTGACAGGCTATCGTGCATCATCACCAGGTCCACATTGACCGTTACCACCTCCCCCGCGGACACTGGACGTCCCGCCGCGCGAGAGAGGATCTGCTCACTAAGGGTTTGCGCCATACTTGCCTCGTTGCACCTGGCATAGGCCGGGCGACGCTTGCTCGTCACGCCCCATGCCTGCTTAGCGGTGAAAACGTTTCCCTGCCACTTCCATCGGGCCGGGGCGAGGGGAAACCCACTTTTCCCATACTCCACTGCCCGGTTCGAGGGAGGAGCGGTCCTCCTCTCGGGCAGGGGGGATGGGGAAACCCGGTTTCCCCACGTCCCTCCAACCAGTTATAGAGTCAGTTATTCAGCAAACTCGTACAAAATCTCATCCACGGTCGTACTATCGATTTCGCGCTCATCGCCGAGGGCCTTGATGCGCGCAGCAGCCTGGCGAGCAGCCGTCTCGCTCAGGTAGATTCCTAGCTCGCGGGCGCGTTCGGCGACAGCGTGCCAGCCCACCAGGCGATGGGCGACGGCCACGGTGCGGCTGCGCCCAAAGAGGGTCGGGTCGAGCGCCTCGTAGCTCCGCGGATCGCGTAGCACGGCTTTGGTGTGCAGACCGGCTTTGTGATGAAAAGCGAAGGGACTGGAGATGGGTGCGTCGAAGGGTACCGGCACCCCGACCAGGTCGGCCACCATGCGGTCGAGCTCGGGCAGGCGCTCCAGGTTGTAACGCGATACGAGGGCCGGGTCAAGCGTCGCCAGGCGGGCGATCATGCCGCTGAGGGAGGCAATGCCGTTGCGCTCGCCGATGCCCAGCACCGTGACGTCAATGTGGGTCGCGCCGGCTTCGAGGGCGCAGAAGGCATTGGCGATCGCGCAACCCGAGTCATTGTGGCCATGGAACTCGATATCGCAGTCTACCGCCGCGCGCACCTGTGACACGACATCATACACCTGCCGCGGCGTGGCGATGCCCACCGTATCCGCCAGGCCGATGCGGTGCACACCCATCGCGGCCACGGCCTGGTACACGCGGAGGAGGGAGGGCAGATCGGTGCGGAAGGTGTCTTCAGCCGAGAAGCGGACCTCAACGTTGTGCCGGCGGAGGTAGCTGATCACCACCTCGGCTTCGGCGATAATCTGGTCAAGGTCACGGCCATGACTGGCGCGGCGCAGGGGTTCGGAGGTGGCGTAGAGCAGATTCACGCCCTGGGCCCCGCATTCGACTGCCATACGCGCGTCATCGGGATGGCAACGCACGTGAGTGACCACGCGGGCGCGCAGCCCGCGGCTGGCGATCGTTTCGAGATCGCGGGCGCTCTGGGGTGAGGCGGCAGGCGAGGTCAGTTCAATATACTCGACTCCGACGGCGTCCAGGGCCTCGGCCACCGCCAGGCGCTGGGCGCTGGTAAAGCGCGCCGTGGCGAACTGCTCGCCCTCGCGCAGAGTCGTGTCGAGGAGAAAGAAGCGCTCAAGCGGCATAGGGATAGAATCCTTCTCTCACCTGGCAAGCGCCAAACAGCTCCGGGCGGCAGTAGCGTGGAGTAATGGCCACGGTGGTCGGAATACTGGCGTGCAGTTTCATCGCGCACCTCCGGGAAAACGAAAGGCCCGGCGCACCATCTGGTCTGGTACTCCGGGCCTACACTCGATCCGCGCGTGCAAGCGGCGCTAACCAGACCTTCCGGCCGGCTTCTTCGCCCGCTTGACCTGCTTGGAGCAGTGCTGCTGCATCTTTTGCCTCATTTCATCCCTCATTGTGCTAGCGGGAGCATAGCACACTTCCGCGCGGACGTCAAACGGCTCGTCGTCGCCAGGTGTTGAGGTTTACCGCAGAGGATGCGCCGGTTGAAAACCCTCTGCACCCTCCGCGTCCTCTGCGGTGATTACAGGTCCGGTACAATGATAGCAGCGGAAGCTTTGCAGAGTAAAGTGCTTCCGGGAAAATCGGTGATCAGCCAGAGGATCTCTACCCATGCGCCTACTTGCCCGCCTCACGCTCGTGTTTGTCGCGTTCCTGCCGCTCCTGGCCGGCTGCGGCGACCGCCCGGTGACGTTAACCGCGATACCCGCCTTTCCCGAGGCCATCACCCTGGCGCCTGGCGCGAGCGCGAGCGCCGACAGCCTGGCTGGAGCGTTGCAGGGCGCCGTGGGGGCCGATCTGACCAGCGACATTCGCCGCTACCGCCTCCCCGCCGCCGCTGCCTGGCCGGAGGTGGAACGCTTCTACCGGGAGACGCTGGAGGGTGCGGGCTGGAAAGCAGCGCCGGAGTTGCGCACGGAAGGCAGCGCCTTCAACAGCGCGGGCTGGCTGCGCGGAGCCGAGGCTGGCGAGCAGGTGCTGCTAATCGGCTACGCTCCCAATCTGGCCGATGGCGCGCCCCTGCTGATCGTTGCGCTGTTTAGCAAGAAATCCTGATCGGCGCGCCATCGGGCCGCTCAGCGGATGTTTCGAGAGGGCTACGCTCTCCGAGGAACATGCAGGTTGAACAGCAGAGCCACCGGGCGCCCGGCGCCACCCCGCGCCTCAGTCCCAACGCCGCTCATCGACGAACTGCCTCGCGTCGGCAGGCAGGCCGGAAACCAGTTCGACGCGGCAGCGCAGCTTGAGCGTTTCGTGCAGTGCCGCCTCGACCTCCGCGCTCAGGGTGGCGGGATCGGCGTCGCTCGCCGGAACTACCCGGCAGATCAGGTCGTCGCGATGGCTCTCACGCACCACCACCGCCTGGTAGGCGGCCACCCCCGCGATGCCGCGCAGCGCCTCATCAACGTGGCGCGGATGCACGAACAGCCCGCGCACCTTGACGCTGTCGCCGCTGCGCCCGAGCCAGCCCACCAGCCGCGGCGTGGGGATGACCGTCGGCGGGCCAGGTTCCATGACCGCCGAGAGATCGCCCACAGCGAAGCGCACCAGGATGTAGTCGCGCCGGAACAACGTCACCACCACCTCGCCTGTCTGGCCTGGCGGCAACGGTTCACCGGTGTTCAGATCGCACACCTGTACCAGGGCGTCATCGGGCAGGTGCCAGCCCTGGCGTTCAGGGCCGTTGTAGCCCAGGTTACCCGCCTCGGCAGTGCCATAGCCGTCGTAGACCAGAATGCCGTACTGCTCCTCGAAGAGCGCCCGCAGCGAGGGCGGCAGCGGCTCGGCGGCCACGAAGGCCTTGTTGAGCGGCCAGGCCCGCGGATCGTGGCCCAGCTCCACGGCCTTCTCCAGCAGGGCCTTGAGGTAGCTCGGCAGCCCGGCATAAGCGGTGACGCCAAGATCGAGCATGGCCTCGATCTGCTGGTGCTGCGCGCCGATCCCCGCCGGGATCACCGCGCAGCCCACGGCGCGCGCGCCCTCCTCGAACATTACCCCCGCAGGCGTCAGGTGGTAGCCGAAGCAGTTCAGCACAACGTCGCCCGGCCCGAAGCCGGCAGCGCGGAACGCCGGGGCCCAGCGCCACGAGTCCGGCTCGTCCGGTTCGGGATCGTAGATCGGGCCGGGCGACTGGAAGACGCGCCGCAGGCTCGAAAGCGGCACGGTCAGCATCCCGCCGAGACCCGGCCCCTGGCGCTGGATCTCGACCAGGCGCTCCTTGCGCAGCACCGGCAGGCGCGCCAGATCGGCGGCGCTCTGAATGGCGGCAGGCGTCAACCCCGCGGCGTCCATCCGCTGGCGAAAGGCCGGCGAATGATCGTAGCCATAGGCGACGATCTCGCGAACGCGCTGGTCAAAGCTGGCATAGAAAGCCTGGAGATCCATGGCCCCTCATTGTTTCAGGCCTATCCGGATAACCTGGTTATCCGATGCCGTTCTGGGAAGGCCACGCCCTCCCAGACCCTTCTGAGGGAGGCGTCCGGATAGGGGCCTGGTATGCTTTCCGTTCGTATTGCAACAGCGCTTCGCCTCGGCAGGGGTTGCGGGGGCCTGCGGCCCCCGCAACATTCTTGGAGGGGCTTCGCCTCTCCGAGCCTCCCCAAAAGCCGCTTGCGAGGTATGGGGAAACCTGGTTTCCCCACACTCAGGACAGCCAGCGCTTGCGGCGTTTATAGTGTTTGACCTCACGGTAGCTCTTGCGCCCGCCAACTTCGTTGAGGCCCAGGTAGAACTCCCGCACGTCGGCATTGTCCTTCAGATCGGCAGGCGAGCCATCAAGGACGATGCGCCCATTCTCCATGATATACGCATGGTCGGCGGCATCAAGGGCCAGGCGCGCGTTTTGCTCCACCAGCAGGATGGTTGTGCCTTGCTCTTTGTTGATACGTTTGATAATACGAAAGATCTCCTCCACCAGCAGCGGAGCCAGCCCGAGCGAGGGTTCATCGAGCATGATCAGGCGCGGGCGAGCCATCAACGCCCGCCCGATGGCAAGCATCTGCTGTTCGCCGCCGCTGAGGAAGCCCGCCGTCTGATGGCGGCGCTCCTTCAGGCGCGGAAAGTAGCTGTAGACCAGTTCCAGATCCTGAGCGAAACCGCCCCTTCCGCGGGTGTAGGCCCCGGCGCGCAGGTTTTCTTCCACCGTCAGGTGCTCGAAGACGCGCCGCCCCTCCATCACCTGGAAGATGCCCATGCGCACGATCGCCGCCGCGTCCTTCTTATGGATCGGCTGGTCGAGAAAGCGGATCTCGCCGTCGGTCACTTCGCCATTCTCCGGCTTAAGCAGCCCGGAGATCGCTTTGAGCGTTGTGCTCTTGCCCGCGCCGTTGGAGCCAAGCACAGCGACGATCCGGCCCTCCGGCACCTCCAGCGACAGCCCTTTGAGCACCAGGACCACGTCGTTGTAGATGACCTCGATGTTGTTGAGGGAAAGCATGGCTTTTTTGCCCCTGCGCGCCGGCATCTCAGGCGCCCCAACACCGTTGACTAAAGTTGGGGGGCCAGGTTTCCCCGCGCCCCTGCCGGCCAGTGCCATAGCCGCCGGGAGAGGCGAACTCTGTTTCGCCTCTCCCGGCCAGCCCGAGGCGTGTTACCTGGCCGAAATGAAGTCGGTGATTGCCACCCACTTGCCATTCTCAACGCGGAACATCCGCAGCGACTTCGCGCCAGCGTGGTCGGTTGCGCTAAAGACGACCGGCTGGGTCACCCCGCCAGTATCAATCGCCCCCATCGTCTCGAGCGCGTTCTTGATGTTCTCGCCGGTCAGTTCCTTACCCTCGGCCAGGGTCTTTTCAATCCCGGACACCAGAATGGACATCGCCGTCCAGCCCTGGACGAAGGTGCTATCGGCGCCGCCGTAGTCAATACCCTTCTCTTTGGCGAACTCCAGGGCCACCTTGGCCCCCTCGGCAGCGGGGTCGAAAGGAATAGCCCCGACCACACCCTCGGCATCAGCGCCGGCGAGCTTGATCAGCAGTTCGTTAGCGCACCAGTTCAGGCAGATGAACTGGATGTCCAGTCCCAGGCTCTTAGCGTTCTTAACCGCCAGGGCCGCCGGGGTCGAGACGTTCTGCAAGAAGACGTAGTTAGCCCCGAAGTCGCGGATCTGGGTCAACTGGGGCGTCAGGTCGGTGGCGCCGCGGGGCGAGGGCACCTCCAGCGGCGTCTCGACGCCGTTGGCCTGGGCAAAGGCGGTGCCGTCAGCCAGCGGCGAGCGCCCGAAGGGGCTGTCGTTGAACAGATAGGCGAACTTGGGCGCGCCGGTATTCCCTTTGGCTTTCCAGTCCTCCAGCGCCCACTTCATAGCGATGATCATCTGGTCGGAATAGGTCGGGGCCACCAGGAAGTTATACGGCGTCTTGGCGGGATCGGCGAGTTCCGCCGAGTACGAGGCGGAAATGAAGGGAATCTGATCCTCGGAGATGCGGCCCTTGAGCGCCTCGGTGTCGCCCGTGCCCCAGCCCGAGAAGACCACCACCTTGTCCTGGGTGACGAACTGGGTGTAAAGTTCTTCCGCGCGGGGCACCTCGTAGGCGTAGTCCTGGCTGATCAGTTGCAGCGGGCGCCCGGCCACGCCGCCGTTAGCATTGCGCCAATCAATGTAGGCAATCTGTCCCTTGGAATAGGGGGTTCCCACATCCGCCGTCGCGCCGGTGAGGTCGAAGATCGCGCCGATCTTGATCGGCTCGCCGCTCGGGGCCGGGGTTGTTCCAGTAGTTCCGCCGCCCGTGGTTCCTCCGCCCGTGCCGGGCGCCGGCTGGCCGCACGCCGCCAGCGCCAGGGCCAGCGCCAGCAGCAGTGCCAGCATGCCGAACCGTCGTTGTTCGTTGCCCATACTGTCCTCCTTGCTCTAATAACTGAACGGCCATAACCGGAAGTAATCCTTGACATTGCGCCACATCTTAACAATGCCCTCCGGCTCGAAGATCAGGAAGAGGATGATCGCCAGACCGAAGGCGCCCTGCTGCATGTACGGCAGGTAGCTGTTGATCTGCGGCACGACTCCGCTCAGGAGGCGCGCCAGGTTCGAGAGCAGCGCCGGCAGCAGGGTGATGAAGGCCGCGCCGTAGATCGAGCCTGAGACGCTGCCCAGCCCGCCGATGATGATCATCGCCAGGTAGAGGATGCTGGTGTCAATCGTGAAGCGCTCCCAGGAGATAATGCCGCGGTAATGGGCGGTAAGCGCCCCGGCCAGCCCGGCGAAGAACGACGAGGTGGCGAAGGCCAGCAACTTGTAGCGAAACAGGTCCACCCCGATCACCTGGGCGGCGATGTCCTGGTCGCGGATGGCGACGAAGGCCCGCCCCGCGCGACTGCGGAAGAGGTTGCTGACGAAGATTACGGTTACGATAAGGCAACCCACCGTCACCCAGTAGAAGGCGAAATCGGGGTTGCCGATCGCGGTCATGGGGATGCCGAAGAGGTTGCTGGTTTCGCGGGGGATCGAAAGTGACTCGCCGATGCCCAGCAGTTTGCCGTGGGTCAGCACCCAGGTGATGATCTCCTGGGCCGCCAGGGTGGCAATCGCCAGGTAGAGGCCCTTGAGGCGCAGCGAGGGCAGCCCGAAGAACGCGCCCACGAAGGCCGTGAACAGGCTGGCGATCGGCACCGTGAGCCACATCGGCATGCCGAGCCGGGCAGCCATCAACCCGGCGCTGAAGGCCCCCACCGCCATGAAGCCGCCCTGCCCAATGCTGATCTGGCCGGTATAGCCGACCAGGATGTTCAACCCGATCGCTCCGATGGCGGCGATGGCGATAGTATTGGCCAGATTGAGCCAGTAGCGGTCGGCGAACCAGGGGAAGACCAGCACGGCCACGAGCACAAGAGCGATGCGCAGCCGCTGCGGCCAGTAGGGCCGCAGGGCCATATCCGCCGCGTAGGTGGTATGAAACGTCCCGCTTTGCATAGGCCCGCGACCCTCCTACACTCGCTCGATGATCCGCTGGCCGAAGAGCCCGTAGGGGCGCACAAGCAGGATCAGCAACAGAATGATGAACGGAACTACTTCGCCCATGCCTAGTTCAGGCGGCAGGTAGCCCCCGGCGTAGGATTGCAGCAGGCCGATGATCAGCCCGCCGATGATCGCTCCGGGAATGCTGTCGAGGCCGCCCAGGATCACTACCGGGAAGACCAGCAACCCCACCCGAGCGATCGAGCCGGACACGCCGCCGAAGATGCTCATCAGCAAAATGCCGCCTACTGCCGCCGTCACCGCCGCGATGGCCCAGGCCACCGCCCAGACCCGCTTCACGCTGATGCCCATGCTCAGCGCGGCCTGCTGGTCGTCGGCCACGGCGCGCATGGCGATCCCCTCGCGACTGAAGCGGAAGAAGAGCGTCAGCAGGGCGAAGAGCAGCAGCGCCAGAAAGATGGCCCAGACCTTATCCACCCCCACGCTGGCGCCGAAGATCGTTACCGTATCGCGCGGCAGAAACTGCGGCGCCGGGCGCGGCGTCACCCCCCAGATCGCCCCGACGATCGCCCGGAGCAACGATGAGAGGCCGATGGTCACCATGATCACCGAAATGGTCGGCTCGCCGATCAGCGGGCGCAGCACCAGGGTTTCGATGAGCACGCCGACGACTGCCGCCAGCAGCACCGCCACCACCACGCCCGCGGGCCACCAGATGCCGATCTGCTCGACGGTCATGTAGGTCAGGTAAGCGCCGATCAGCAGCAGTTCACCCTGGGCGAAGTTGATCACGTCGCTGCTCTTGTAGATCAACACAAAGCCCAGGGCCACCAGGGCGAAGATCGCCCCGTTGGCGATCCCGCTCATCGTGAGTTGGACGAGTTTCTCCATAGGCTCCTCGGAAGAAGCTGTGGCGTTGTGGCAGGGCGAAGCCCTCCCCAACCCTCCGATCAGGCGGGGGCGTGGGGAAACCTGGTTTCCCCGCCCTCCTCCTCCAATTCACGGTCAGTAAAGGGGCGAAGCCAGGGCATGACCGCGCAGGAGCACTGTCAAAACCGGCCTCAACGCACGGCCATCCTTGCCGGCTGGCGCTCGCCAGCGGAGGCGGGAGGCGCCTCCATCTCCTCGATGCGCAGCCGCGTCTTGATCAGCGCCGTGCGCCCGTCCTGGTAGGTGATGGTCGTCTCCAGCTCCAGTTCGCTCTGGTCGCTGTAGAGGGCATCCACGATCTCTTCGTAACGCCGGGCCACCAGGCGCCGGCGCACCTTGCGCGTGCGGGTCAGTTCGCCGTCATCGGCGTCAAGCTCTTTGTGCAGCAACAGGAAGCGCCTGATCCGCGCCGCCGGGGGCAGGTCGGCGTTGGTGCGCTCAACGTCGCGGCGGATGAGCGCGTAGACCTGCGGCTTCTGGGCCAGGTCGGTGTAGGTGGTGTAGGAGATCTGCCGGCTTTCGGCCCACTTGCCCACATTGCCGAAGTCTATGTTGATCATCGCCGTGACAAAGGGCCAGTCGCCGCCAAAGACCACCGCCTCCTTAATGTAGGGGCTGAACTTCAGCTTGTTCTCGATGAACTGGGGCGAGAACTTTGTGCCATCGTGGAGGGTCATCACGTCCTTGGCCCGATCAATGACGATCAGGTGCCCGTCTTCGTCGAAATAGCCCGCGTCGCCGCTGTGGAGCCAGCCATCAACCAGGGCCTCGGCGGTCGCCTCAGGATTCTTGTAGTAGCCGATGAAGACCGAGGGGCTCCTGACCAGGATCTCGCCGCTGTCGGCGATGCGGATCTCGGTGTTGGGCAGCGGCGTGCCCACAGTCTGAAACTTGATCTGCCCGTCGCGGTGGATCACGCTCAGACCGGCGCTCTCAGTCTGGCCGTAGACCTGCTTCAAGTTGACGCCGAGGGCGTGGTAGAAGCGGAATACATCGGGGCCGAGGGCCGCGCCGCCGGTATAGGCCCGCTTGAGGAAGCGCAGCCCCAACTGATCCTTGAGCGGCTCAAAGACGCACAGGCGCGCCAGAGCGTACCGCAGGCGCAGCAGCGGGTCAGGCGTCTTGCCGCTGAAGCGGGCGTCGGCCATGGCGTAGCCCTGGCGCATGGCCCACTCGTACACGGCCCGTTTGAGTGGCGTGGTATCCTGGATCTTCACCTGCACCTGTGAGAGCATGTTCTCCCAGATGCGCGGGGGCGAGAACATCACCCGCGGGCCGATTTCGCGGATGTTTTCCTGCACCGTGCCGGACGATTCGGGGAAGTTGATCGTGAAGCCGCACTGGAGACCGGCGGCGACGGTGATCATCTGCTCGCCGACCCAGGCCAGGGGCAGAAAGCTCACAAACTCATCGTCGGGTTCGAGCGGATCAACCGCCAGCAACCCGGCCCCCTGGCTGATGAGGTTGCGATGGGTCAGCATGGCCAGTTTGGGGGTGCCGGTGGTGCCCGAAGTGGTGGAAAGGATGGCCACATCGTCGGGCTGGCCCCGGGCGACCTCGGCTTCGAACAGCCCCGGATGGGCGCGGTCGTAGGCCCGTCCAAGCTCCTCGATGTCGGGG
Source organism: Chloroflexaceae bacterium (assembly GCA_025057155.1). NCBI lineage: Bacteria > Bacillati > Chloroflexota > Chloroflexia > Chloroflexales > Chloroflexaceae > Chloroflexaceae bacterium. The sequence continues at coordinate 4,645 of JANWYD010000011.1, read as the reverse complement.
AAATGGGCCAGGTAGGGTTCCCGGTAGCCCCGCATGCCCTTCGGCTCGTAGTAGATCACCTTGAGCACATTCGACAGTTCGGGCCAGATCTCGATGATCTTATCTACCTGCTCCTGATCCTCGACCACAATCACTCGCGCCTCGGCGGCCTGCAGCACGTACTTCACCTCATTGGCCACCGAGTCCTGATACACTCCCACCGAGGCCCCGCCGACAGCCTGGGCGGCCAGTTCGGCATAGAGCCATTCCGGGCGATTATCGCCGATGATCGCCACCTTGTCGCCCCGTTGCAGACCGAGGGCGCGCAGGCCCATCGCGAACGCCCGCACATGGTCGGCGAACTGGCGCCAGGTCACGGTCTGCCAGATGCCGAAATCCTTCTCGCGCAGGGCGACTCTGTCGCCCTGCGTTTCGGCCTTGTGCAGCAACAGACGGGGAAGGGTCCACTCAGTCATAACATCCGCGCCTTTACGGTAGTATGAGTATGCAACTATCGTCTAGATCGAGGGGGCGCCGGCGGCTCATCACCATAGCGGGTCGTCAGGGTTCGGAAGAGCCAGGTCCTCCCGAACCCGCTGCCAGCGCCCTGCGAAACTTCTCAGGGGAGAACGCCTCACGCAGCAAGACGCCCGTCCACGCAAGCATCGCGCTCACGCCGCATGCTCGCGCCCCAGGTAGGCGTCAATCACCTTCGGGTCGGCCTTGACCCTGGCGGGTGTGCCATAGGCGATCAAGCGGCCGAACTCCAGCACGGCCACGTTGTCGCTGATGTCCATCACCACCCCCATGTCGTGCTCGATGAGCACGATGGTCGTGCGCTGCTCCTCGCTGATGTCGAGGATAAAGCGGGCCATGTCCTCTTTTTCCTCGCTGTTCATGCCGGCCATTGGCTCGTCGAGCAGCAGCAGGCGTGGCGACATCGCCAGCGCCCGTCCCAGCTCGACCCGCTTCTGGAGGCCATAGGGCAGCGCGCCGACGACCTTTTTGCGGATGGCCTGGATCTCCAGCAGATCAATCACCTGCTCGACCACCTCGCGGTGGGCGATCTCCTCGCGCTGGGCGCGGCCCCAGTACAGGCCGCCGCTCAGCACGCCGCCCCGCATGTGCACGTGGCGGCCGAGCATCAGGTTGTCCACCACGGTCATATGGCGGAACAGCTCGATATTCTGGAACGAGCGGGCAATGCCCAGGCGAGCGATCTGGTGGGGGGCGAGGCCGATAAGATTCCGGCCCTCGAAGCGGATCTGACCCTGCTGCGGTTTGTAGAGGCCGCTGATGCAGTTCAGAAGACTGGTCTTGCCGGCCCCGTTCGGGCCGATAATTGCCTGGATGGTGCCGGGATAGATGTTAAAGCTGACATCGGTCAGGGCGCGAACCCCGCCGAAGCTCAGGCTCACGCCGTCAATCTCCATCTGCGGATCCGGCAAGGTGGCGCCGTTGCTGCCTGCCATCATGGTGCTCCCGCCGCCCTGACGCCGGGCGAGCCTGGTCTGGATGTCGTGGGGGTTTCCTGTATTATACCGGGGGAGGCTGTTTCTTGCAATCAGCGGCGATGATGGCCCGTCGGATCCGCCGCCATCGGGTATAATGCACGCTATTGACCTTTCGGTTGGCGGAGGGCGGGGCAACCCATTGCCCCATGCCCCTGTCCAATGAGAAAGGCCATAGAGCGGCCCTTCTCTTGCCGTTCGCTTCTGGCGCCGTCTTCGCCGCACGAAACGCAATGAATGATCGCATCTACGTTGCCCTCGATGTCGAAACCACTGGCCTGATCGCCGGGGTGGACGAGATTATCGAGGTGGCCGCCGTCCGTTTTCGGGGCGATGAGGTGCTGGAGACCTACAGCCAGTTCGTGCGCCCCCGCCAGTCGCTGCCTCTCAAGATCACCCGCCTGACCGGCATCACGCCGGAGCATGTGGCCCGCGCCCCGCGCTTCAATGCCATCGGCGCGGACCTGGCCCGTTTTATCGGCAGCCATCCAATTGTTGGGCACTCGGTGCACTTCGACCTGGGCATGCTCCGCGCCCAGGGAATGAACTTCGCCCAGCCGATCTACGACACCTTTGAACTGGCGACGCTGCTAGTGCCGCAGGCGCCGATCTACCGCCTGGGCGCCCTGGCCGAACACCTGGGCATCCCCCATCCCGAGGATCATCGCGCCCTCAACGACGCTCTGGTCGCGGCGCGGGTCTTCACCTATCTGTTGCGGCGCATTAATGCTCTCGACCTCGATGACCTCGGTGAGATCGTGCGCCTGACTCAGCAGGTCGCCTTCCCCATGCGCGATCTCTTTGTGGAAGCGCTGCGCGGGCGGATGAAGCGCGCCTTCAGCGACGCGCCCCGCGCCGCCCGCAAGGAACGCCAGGCCGCCGATGAGCCTGCGCCCCTCAGGCCCACCGGCAGCGCTCGCCCGCTGGACCTCGACCAGATCGCCGCCTTCTTTGCCCCCGATGGACCCCTGGGCCAGCACTTGCCGGGTTATGAACCGCGCCCATCTCAGGTTGAGATGGCCCGGGCCGTGGCGCGAGCCTTTAATCAGGGCACGGCCCTGATGGTGGAGGCCGGCACCGGCACCGGCAAGAGCCTGGCCTACCTGGCCCCCGCGGCGTTCTTCGCCGCCGCCCGCGGCGAACGGGTGGTAATCTCGACCAATACGATCAATCTCCAGGATCAACTCTTCTTCAAGGACATCCCCGCCTTGCAGCGCATCATGGCCGGCGCCGCTGGCGACCCGCCCTTCACCGCTGCGCTGCTCAAGGGCCGGGGCAACTATCTGTGCCTCAAACGCTACCACGAACTGCGCCGTCACGAGAACCTCACCCCCGACGAGGTGCGCGCCCTGCTCAAGGTGCAACTCTGGCTGCCCACGACCGGCACCGGCGACCGGGCCGAGTTGCTGCTGATGGAACGCGAAAACGCCGCCTGGGGCCGCATTAACGTCACCCCCGAGACCTGCACCGGCCCCCGCTGCGCCCATTTCCGCGAGTGTTTCTTCTTCAAGGCTCGCCGCCTGGCCGAGGCTGCGCATATCGTCGTGATCAACCACGCCCTGCTGATCGCCGATCTGGCTGCCCAGACGAATGTATTGCCGCCCTACGATCACCTGATCATTGACGAGGCCCACAACCTGGAGGATGTCGCCACCGATCAACTCAGCTTTAGCATTGACCAGGCGGCACTGCTCAATTTTCTCGACGCGATCTTTCTGGAAGGCGGAGCGCAACTGGTCAGCGGCCTGCTGGCCGACCTGCCCGCCCGCCTGCGCGAGGGCTTTGCCGATGAGCGTGTTCAGCACCAGGTCGAACAGATCGCCCTGCACCTGCGCCCGACCCTCGAACGCGCCCGCGCCGCCGTCTACGACTGCTTCAATCGCCTGACCTCCTTCATGGTCAACGAAGGCGCTGAGACGCAGTACGACCCGCGCCTGCGCATCACGCCCCAGGTGCGCCGGCGCCCTGTCTGGCAGGAGATCGAAGCGGCCTGGTCCAATCTTACCGACATGCTTACCGTCATCGGCGACGCTCTCGGCAGGATCGAGAGCCTGCTGCGCGAGATCGAGCCTGAGGACCTGCCCGGCTATGACGAACTGCTCCTGCGGGCGGAGCACCTGCGCCGCTTCGCCACCGATGCCAGGGTGCGCACCGGCCACATTATCTTTGGCGATGAAGAGAGCATCGCCTGGCTCACCCACGAGCGCCTGCGCGACAGCCTGACCCTCACCGCAGCGCCCCTCAGCGTCGCGGCGATCCTCCAGGCTCACCTGTTCGCCCAGAAGCAGACCGTCGTACTGGCCTCGGCGACCCTGACTATCGAAGGCGCCTTCGCCTTCGTGCGCAGCCGGATCGGGCTGCTCGAGGCCGACGAACTGGCGCTCGAGTCGCCCTTCGATTACCAGCGCCAGGCTCTGGTATACATTCCCGACGACATTCCTGAGCCAAACCAGCGCGGCTACCAGCAGGCCGTGGAGCAGGCGCTGATCGAGTTATGCATCGCCGCCGGCGGGCGAACCCTGGCCCTCTTCACCGCCAATGGCGCCCTCAAGCAGACCTATGCCGCCATCCAGGAACCCTTGGAGGAGCACGAGATCGCCGTGCTTGGCCAGGGGATTGATGGGAGCCGCCGCGCCTTGCTCGAACGCTTCCGCGACTCGCCCCGCACCGTGTTGCTGGGAACCAGCAGTTTCTGGGAAGGGGTGGATGTAGTCGGCGAGGCGCTCTCGGTGCTGGTGATCGCCAAACTGCCCTTCAGCGTGCCCACCGACCCGATCTTCGCCGCACGGAGCGAGCGTTTCGCCGATCCCTTCAGCGAGTACGCCGTGCCGCAGAGCATTCTGCGTTTCAAACAGGGCTTCGGGCGCCTGATCCGCAGCGCCGAGGACCGCGGCATCGTCGTCTGCCTCGACCGACGCCTGCTCACCAAACGCTATGGCCGGCAGTTCCTCGCCTCGCTCCCCCACACGCGCGTCCGCACCGGCCCACTGAAGCAACTGCCCGCCCTGGCAGCCCGGTTTCTGGACGCCGGGTGACACCGTTGTCGTCTGGAAAACAGGGGTGGGGGGGGGGGGGGGGGGGCCCCCCCCCCCCCCCCCCCCCGAGCCGCCGCAGCCCCCACCCCCCCCACCAGCCCCCCCCCACGCGGGGGGCCA
>JANWYD010000010.1 GCA_025057155.1 Chloroflexaceae bacterium | reverse complement strand
TGCACGCCTTCTCCGACAGTCTGGACCTGTGCAAGTTCAGCGCCTTTGCGGAGGGGGCGGCGGAGTACGCGGCGCAGTACGCGGCGATGACGGGAGTGCCCTTCACGGCCGAGGACGTGCTGAAGGCGGGGGAGCGGATTTACAACCTGGAGCGCTACTACAACAACCTGGCGGGGTTCCGGGAGGGGAGCGACTACCTGCCGGCGCGCTTCACGCAGGAGCCCTCGACGATGCCGGGGTCCCAGGGGCACGTGTGCGAGCTGGAGCCGATGCTGGAGGAGTACTACCGGGCGCGGGGCTGGGTCAACGGCGTGGTGCCCGAAGCCAAGCTGCGCGAACTGGGCATTCTGGACGATTAAGGTGATTATGGGGTGAGCAGGGCAGCCAGGCCGCCCCGCTCACCTTGCCTGTGGGAAAGTCTGGGAGGGCTTCACCCTCCCAGACCTTTCGATAGTATCCCAAATAAAACCGATGCACATCAACTTTTACGCAACCCTACGCCCCATCGTGGGCGGGCGCACAGTGCAGTTCGACGTCCCCGAAGGCGTCACCGTGCGCGAACTGATTGACATTGTCGTTACACGCTTCCCCCCGTTGCGGCGTGAGTTGCTCAACGAACAGGGCATGCTCTATCCCCACGTGCATGTCTTCGTCAACGGGCGCGACGCGCCCTATCTCCCCGAGGGCGTAGAAACGATCATCTACAACAGCGATACGATTGACATCTTCCCCGCCGTAGCCGGAGGGTGATGGAGACGCGCATCCACGACCTTCACGGCTTGCCGATCCGCCTGCTGAGGGACTGGCCGGTGGATCTGGGCGGGGCGGTACAGGCCCGATAGCGCCAGCCAGCCCGGCGACGCCAGGCCGGCTGGCGCGTCTCAACCACATGCTGCCTCATCTCGCCGGCCAGTTGCGATCCCGGGCGGCAGGAAGCGCCGTTCCGCGGCCACTCCTGACCTTGCGGTATTGCCATTTGTTAGCCGCCATACAGTATTATGGAGTGGTCGTATAATCGAAATCGGACGAGAACATCAGAAATCTCGCATCCCAGGGGAATGAATACGAATGCACAAGCGCCAATTCCATAGTTTTCTTTCCGTCTTAATCATCGCGATATGCATTGACCTCATAGCGCCCGTGGCGCTGGCAACACGGTATCCCGGTTACAGTCATTTACATGACACTATCAGCACATTGGGAACTTCGCGCAGTCCCGTGCAACAGCAGCAAGGCGCCGCCCTGGCGGCGGTTGGCGGCTTGCTGCTTGTATTTGCCGTAGGACAAGCCCTGGCATTTCAGAAGATGCGATGGAGCCATGTCTTATTTCTTCTCGGAATTACTCTGTTTGGAATTGGCTCAATCCTTGCCGGAATTTTCCCCGAAGATCCCTCAGATGTCGAAGAAACAATATCAGGCAAAATCCATGGAATCGCCTCTGGAATTGGTTTTCTCTTTTTGATGTTGAATCCTCTCTGGGCCTTGTGGATTGATGAGTTTGGCCGGCTAAAGGTTCTGAATGCCATACTATTCCCCGCTGCAATACTCCCGTCTGCGGCATTCCTTCTGTCTGAGAGTCGCACTACCGGGATATTACGGTATACAGGGTTGTTTCAACGGCTCAATTTATGCATTTTATACGGCAATCTTCTTCTGAATTATCTCTGGCAACAGAAACGGCCGAACCTGCCGTGACTGAAAAACCCCATTGACCGGACGTGAAGCGGCTAACCATCGCGTGCTGCCGATATATTTCGCTGGCGCTCGGCGTGCGACTGCCGCGCCCCGGCAGGTTGCCCGCTACGGCCAGCAATCCGCCAGAGTCTCTCAAAACACCCTTGCCTCATCTGCTACGGCGATTGATTAGTGTGTAAACAGAGTTTTTAGCTAACCCCCCCCACCCCTCCCCAACCCTCCCCCGCCGGGGGAGGGAATCCGGCTCCTCCCCCCAACGGGGGGAGGTTGGGAGGGGGGCGGAAATGGCAGGAACCTTGCCTGACAGACCAGTGATGATTGTTCAGAAATCCATCCGGTCTGGCCCGCGCAGGCGGGCTTCGCATCGGTAGCCCGCGGCTGATTGGTCTGTAAACGAAGTTTTTCGGCAACCCCGCCCCCTCCCCAACCCTCCCCCGCCGGGGGAGGGAGTCCGGCTCCTCATTCGCTGCCGGGCTACATGGCGGATACCGGTTCATATTCGTAATCCTCATTCGCCACCGAGCTAAACGCATGCACAGCCCGCTCAGGGGCGTGCCACGGGACAGAGGGTGCGGGCCTTCAGCCGGGCCTTCGACGTGGCCCTGCCTCCCGTTCATACCTATGCAAACAGATCAAACTATGCTATGATCAGGGCGCTCCGGACCTTGACCGGCGCGACCCGGTGGCAACCATCGGCGGCGGTGACACCCGGCGGCGCCAGGCGCCGATCCGCATCCTGAACTGCCAGGCGCCATTCCCACCGGCGCGCTGCGCTTGCGGCGGCCTCCGCGAAGCAATCGCTCCATATCAAGCGTATGGGCGACGAACCCGCCACGCAATCCGGCCACGACATCACTCCATCAGGCGGCAACCTCACCCGGCCCGGCGGCGATTACGTCGGCGGCGAAAAGATCACCACTGGCGATGTCAGCGGCAGAGCCATCGCCATCGGTCGTGGCGCCCAGGCCATCTATCAGGAGATCCTGCGCCCCCTGCCGGTCAATCTCAGCTCGCTGGTGCGCCCGCTGATCGAGCACTACGCCGCCGATGTCTTCGGCGGGCGCGACGCGGAACTGGCCGCCCTCGACGCCTTTCTCGCCGACCCGCGCTACCCGTTCGGTCTGCTCGTCGCGCCGACCGGCATCGGCAAGACCGCCCTGCTCGTCCGCTGGATCGCCCGCGTGCAGCGGCAGCAGCCGCAGTAGCGCATCATCTTCGCGCCGGTCAGCATTCGCTACCAGACCGCCGGCGAGCAGACGGCCCTGAGCCTGCTCGCGCAGGGCCTCGCCGACCTGCACCAGGATCTGGAGCAGTTCCGCGCCTACGACCAGGCACCCACCAGCCTGCGCGCCCTGATCGCCGACTACCTGCGCCGCGAGCTGCCCGACGGCGCGCAGGCGCTGGTCGTGCTCGACGGCATTGACGAAGCGATTGGCTGGACGGTCGGCCCGCTCTGCGCCGCACCGCCGCAGACCGGGCTCAAGATCGTCGTCTCGGCGCGGCAACGGGCCAACGCTACCCGTGAGGACTGGCTGCACCATCTGGGTTGGAACGCCGCGGCGGTGCAGCAGCTCGACCTGCGCGCGCTCGACCTGCCCGCGATCGCCGCCCTGCTCCGCCAGAGCGGTCCGGCGCTGGCCGCGCGCGCCGCCGACCCGAACTTCGTCGCCCAGTTCTACCGGGTCAGCGAGGGCGACCCGCTGACCGCCAACCTGCTGATCAAGGCGCTCACCGGCGGCCAGATCGCGCCGGAGTCGTTGACCCGGCGCCCGCCCGGCCTCGAAGCCTTCCTCACGGACTGGGTGGAGACGCTGCGGCAGCGCCGGCAGGCCAGCCGGGCCATCCGCGAACTGCTGGCGCTGTGCGCGGCGGCCTACGGCCCGCTGACCAGCGACGATCTGCAGGCGCTGGCGCCGGAGGTCTTCGTTCAGCAGAGTGACATTGTTGATGCTGTCCACGATGATGAAGTCGCCCGCTTCGTCATCACCGTCGGCGAGCACACCTACGTCTTCAGCCACCAGCGCCTGCGCGAGGTCTTCCTCGAACAGATCTACCCGCCGAAGGATCGCGAGCGGCTCCAGCAGCGGCTGATCGCCTACGGCAATGCGTGGTACGCCGACCGTAGCCGGCCCCTGCCCGACTACCTGCGGCAGTTCTGGATCGCCCACCTGCGCAATGCGGGCGAATGGGAGAGCATACGGCGCGTGTTGACCGAAATGGCGCCAGGCACCGATGGGCAGCGTTACCTCCAACCCTGGCAGGCGGCGCGCCACGCCGCCGAGGGGAGCGACACCGGCTACCTGAGCGACCTCGACGTCCTCTGGCGCCATGCCGCGGAGCAGAACGACCTGGGGTTGATGCTGCGCTGCGCGCTGATCGCGGCGAGCCTGCGCAGCCGGGCCGGCAACCTGTTCCCGGAGTTGCTGGTACAACTGGTGAAGGTGGGCACACCGGAGGCCAAATGGAGCCCCGCGGCAGCCTTGGAGACGATTGCGCAGATGCCGGAGGCGCAGAAGCGGGCGGCGTGCCTCGATGCGCTGCTCGAAGAGGGCATCGCCCTGCCGTGGGAACGGGCGCTGGAGGTGGCGCGGGCGATTGACGATGAACAGTATCGCGCCGAGGCGCTCGCCGCCCTCGCCCCCCATCTCCCAGAACCACTGCTGGGCGCGGCCCTCGCCGCCGCCCGCGCCATCGAAGATGCGGGGAGGCGCGCCGAGGCGCTCGCCGCCCTCGCCCCCCGCCTGCCGGAAGCGCTGCTGGGCGAGGCCCTCGCCGCCGCCCGCGCCATCGAAGATGAGGGGAGGCGCGCCGGGGCGCTGGGCGCCCTCGCCCCCCATCTGCCGGAAGCGCTGCTGGGCGAGGCCCTTGCCGCCGCCCGCGCCCTCAAAGATGAGGAGAGGCGTGCCGGGGCGCTCACCGCGCTCGCCGCCCTCGCCCCCCGCCTGCCGCCTGCCGACCAGGTAGAAGTGCTGGGCGCGGCCCTCGCCGCTGCCCGCGCCCTCAAAGATGAGGAGAGGCGCGCCCGGACGCTGGGCGCCCTCGCCCCCCGCCTGCCGCCTGCCGACCAGGTAGAAGTGCTGGGCGCGGCCCTCGCCGCCGCCCGCGCCATCGAAGATGAGGGGAGGCGCGCCGGGGCGCTCGCCGCCCTCGCCCCCCGCCTGCCGCCCGCCGACCAGGTGCAGGTGCTGGGCGAGGCCCTCGCCGCCGCCCGCGCCATCCAGGATGAGGGGAGGCGCGCCGGGGCGCTGAGCGCCCTCGCCCCCCGCCTTCCCCCTGCCGACCGGGTGCAGGTGCTGGGCGAGGCCCTCGCCGCCGCCCGCGCCGCCGAAGGTGAGGATAACCGCGCCGCGGAGCTGGGCGCCCTCGCCCCCCACCTCGCCGAGGCATGCAGCGAAGCCACCGATCGCTTCGCCGAGATGTTGCGCTGCCTTGCCCGCCGCGGTCGCCCGGCGCTGCTCGATGATCTCACCGCGCTGGCGCCGTGGATCGTGGCGCTCGCCGAGCGCCACGGGCAGCCGGCAGTGGCGGCGCTGGCACGGGCGATCGTGGAGACGGGACGGTGCTGGGAGTGATATCCATTTTGGATTTTGGATTTTGAATTGACGTATACGGCTCATCCTTGCCGTTCCCTGGCACGCTCCGCGCTACATCTTCTCCGGCAGCGAGGCGCTGCGGAGGCGGAGCGACGACCGGGGCGAGGACGGCGACGCGCGCGCCCTCGCCCGGCTGGTACGGAGGGAATGAGCGATGAATTGCATCCTGGGCGAACAAACGACGAACGCGGCAACCGGGCGCGGGCCGGTTTGCCGCGTTCTGCTGCTGGCGCCCCCGAGCCGACTCGAACGGCTGACACGCGGTTTAGGAAACCGCTGCTCTATCCTCTGAGCTACGGGGGCAGGCACCGTGAGTGTACCACAGATGCCCCTGTGGCGCAATGCCGGCTGTTCTCACGGGGCCGCAAACCATGCCGCGCTGACCTGGACCTCTCGCAGGGTGAGGGGCGAAACGCATCCCGGGACAGGCTCAGGATGCGTTCCGCTATGCAAGGTAAACAGGGGTGAGGGAGAAAGCGGGTTTCTCCCTCACCCCCGGCCCGACACGCGACCGTATCCAGACTGTGGCTGCAACCCTGTCGCCTTTCCGATGGCGGGAAACGCTCTCTCCCGTTCACCGCGCCGGCGCGCCGATGGTCACCACCAGCGTCGGACGGGCCACGGCGTTCCAGTCGCCGGTGTCCGAGGATACGAAGTACTTGCCGCTGTGATAGGCGCTATCCGCCGAGTAGAGGGCCAGGCGCAGCGGCGTGCGCGCGGCGTAGGCCTCGGCTACGCCGCGCGTGACATCAATCTCGCGCCGCACCCCCGGCCAGCCTGAGAAGGTCGCCAGTGGTTCAACCCAACCCGCGCCAACGTTCTCCGTCGCCAGCGGCGCGTTGTTCCAGTTCGTGGTCCGCTCGTTCCAGTCGGCGCCAACGGTAAGGGCCTGGATCAGTGACGGCCGCGCCTGGCTCGGTTCTGAATTGCCGAACTGATGCAGCACCAGCCTGGCCGAGACGATTGCCCTGCCCGAGGGCAACTGGTCCAGGGGGAACGTTACGTAATACTTGGCGAAACACGGCCAGTCAGCAATATCCGACTGATTCTGGACGTTGAAATCGGGCTTGCCCGCCTCTCGCGTCGAAACACCCCACTCGCTCCAGAAATCCAGCCCGTCGCCGCATACCGCGCCCCCGCCTACACCCACGTCGGGAACCACGGCCCCGTTCAGGCCGTGACGGATCGTGATCGTCTGCGACGATGCAACCGCCGGAGGCGTATAGGCCGGCAGGCCGAATCTGAGCGTGCCCCACGTGGACGGCGCCTGGAAATCCGCCGCCGGGGGCCAGAACTGATCCGCAATGGGCGTTCCGGCCTGGTCGTCGCGGTCATGAAGGGCCAGCGCCATCCGCCACAGAGCCCCGTCGTCTGGCCGCCTGCTGAGACCAAGACTGCTGAAAGGAATGCGGAAGGTCATAGCCCAGCCGCGATCGTCGGTCTCGTCATTCATCCACTCCCCGCGCCATCCTGGACGGGTGGTGAAGGCCGTAGTGGCGGGGGCCCAGCCTCCGCCACTCGCGCGATACGCGGCCTGGTACTGCGCGCCGCCGCTGCCGCTGAACTGGGCCACAAACCGGTGGCTGTTCCCGCTTACCCTGGCGCCATTCGCAGTGTCCAGATAGAGCGTCACCGCGTCCCAGGCGCTCAGATCGGCGCGCTCCGGGGTCGTGTCGTACCAGAGCCGCCGGTCAAAGACCGCGACATATACATATAACTCTGTGTCGTTGTATCCCAGACGCACATCGGCGTAATTCTGGGTTGGCGTCACGGCGCCAAACCAGAAGATAGCCAGTTCGGAAAAGCGCTCATCAACGTCGGCTACCGCGAAGTACGGCGCATTGACCCGCAGCGCTCCCGCAGTCACGGGAGCGCTGCCCGGCGATCCAACCACGAGGGGCAGATAAACGGTTCGGGACGCCATGAGCGGCGCCGCGACGACGGTAATGATAGTTGCCAGCGTCAACAGCAGTCCAACAATCATCGGACCGGGTCCAAACGAGCGCATTGACACCTCCTGGGACAGGTTGGTTCGCAGGGATGCTGTCCCGTGGTCATATCACCAGGGCCAACTGCTCAGTGCAGGTAGAGCGGAGCCGGGGAGGCGCGCGTCCGATGTCTTCCGACGGAGAAGGGCGACGGCTGATCCGCAGTCTTCAGACATAGCAAGGATGACAGCGAAGATGTCAGGCGCGCACCTCCATAAGTACTCCGCTGGTATGGACCATACCACCGCCAGTTTGCCAGACGAGGGCGCTCGCCGCAATCGGCCAAAGGTCCCGTTTTAACTAATTTTTTACTATTACGCCCCGTGGCAGGGCCGGCAAGCCGCTGGCAACGGGTGACAACAACAAATCGGTACACCAGGTTTCCCCATACCTCTACCCTATCAGGCTCTGGGACGGCCGCACCCTCTGATAAACAAGCTGACTGAAAATAGCCGGTCGGAGGGGTGTGGGCCATTGCGCGGGTTCCCACGCCCTTGCCCCTCAAGAGCATGCCGAGAAAGCCGGCTCTCTGATTAGCATGCCGAGAAAGCCGGCTCTCTGATTAGTCTGTAAAGTAAGTTTCCTGGCATTTCCGCCCCCCTCCCAGCCTCCCCCCCTGGGAGGAGGAGGCGGGCGCCCTCCCCCGGCGGGGGAGGGTTGGGGAGGGGGTGGGGGTTGAGCGCAAGACTTTGTTTACAGACTACTGATCACCGCACCGGCCGGGAAACACAGACCCGCAACCCGGAGGGTTACGCGCGACGGACGCCAGTTTGTCCTCGCCCTGGTCGTGCAGCAGAACAGGAGCGGTCCTTATTTTGCTACGCTGCGGCCATCATGCGGATGGGTCGAGGATTCTTCGACGTAGATAATCTTGCTCCCCTGTGGCTCAAACAGCACCGGCACCTGCCGCAGGCCGGGCAACGCGGCCCGAATGGCCTCGTGGCGCTCCTCGGGAGCGTAGAGTAGCAGGAAGCCCCCGCCGCCGGCGCCGAGGATCTTCCCGCCTATCGCTCCTGCTTCTCGCGCCCGTTCGTACCAGACGTCAATCTGCCCGTTGCTGATCCCCGAGGCCAGGGTGCGTTTACGCATCCAACCCTCGTGCAGGATTTCGCCAAACGCCGTCAGATCATCCGCCACCAGCGCAGCGCGCAGATCGTGGGCCAGCGCCACCATCTCGCGCAGGGCAAGGCGCCGGGAGCTGTCCTGCTCAGTGTTGGCGCGCTGTTCCTTCAGGATCCCTGAGGTCTGTCGCGTTACACCGGTGTAGAGCATCATCAGACGGGCCTCAAGTTGCCGTTTGGTCTCGGGCTTACAGATCACCGGATCAACAAACACGCTTTCGTCAGGATTAAACTGAATAAACTGCAAGCCTCCGTAGGCGGCAATATACTGGTCCTGCTTGCCAATCGGCTCGCCACAGCGCTCGATCTCGATCCAGCAAGCCTCACGGGCCAGCCGCTCGGCCCCGGCATGCCGTCCGTAATAGGCATGCAAGGCATTGAGCAAACCAACGGTGTATGTGCTGGAGGAACCCAGCCCGGTGCCCTGGGAGGGGATGTCGGAGATTGAGGTGATCTCGATGCCACGCTTGCAGCCGACCAGTTTGAGCGCCTCGCGAATAAGCTGGTGCTTCAGGTCGTCAACATGGTCCACAATCTCGGTGACCGAATAGCTCGCGCGGATTTGATGATCAAACTTGGCATTAACCGTGATATAAATGTACTTGTTGATCGCCACGCTGACTACGGCCCCCGGTTCGTGACGGTAGAACGCAGCCAGGTCGCTTCCGCCTCCAACAAAGCTGATCCGCAGGGGGGTGCGCGAGATGATCATCTTGTGCCCTTTTCTTCGTTTATGGTGCGTTGTACTAGTTCAATGCTTCAAGAAGACGCCAGCGGCTCCTTCCCGCCCAACTAACGGACACCCGACGTTCGCATTATAGTCCTTCGTAGCGAAAGTGGAAGGCCTGAAGCGCCTCTGTAACAATATTGTCAATCATGTGATTGCTCTGCTTACATTCGGTTTAGATGCACCTTTGTTGGTTATTCAACCGGAACAAGGGGAAATTCGGTTTTGCCATCTTCGATGAAAGCGCCCCCGGGAGGGCTGCCCCCCTCCGATTCACCAGCCATGCAAGAGGCAGGAGGACTCAGGATGGGCGTGCCACCCGCTGCAGGCGGTTTTCTTCGATGAGGGCGTTCCTGGGAGGCCGCGCCCGCGCCGACTTTCACCATCAGAAGGTTTCCTGGGAAACGCAGGTTTCTTCAACCGACCCTTCAGCGAGGATTATGGGGAAGTGGGGGTTCTCCATTATTTTTTATATAGCAATGCGCTCGCAACGCACCGAGGGCTTGAGGTATAATCTGCCTGTGGCGACTACTAGCCAGGCTTGATGACCATGCGCATACATATCTCCTGGAAAGCGTTGCTGGCGATCATGCTCTTTCTGATGGCCCTCGGATTGCTGCTCCGCTCCGCCTCCCGGCTGTGGACATCGGAGGCGCATATGGTCGTGACTGCTACCCCGACCGCCCCCCAGAACATCGCTCAGACTCGCGTCGCCGAAACCGCGCTCACCGTAACTATTCCGGCCACCGCCACCCGGTCGCCATCGCCCGGCGCCGCTGCGGCGGCCACGCCAACCCTTTCCGGCGCACTTGCCGCCACCCGTACCATCATCGGCACGTCGGTCCCTTCGCCACAGCCGACACTGCCGACCCCGTCGCCGACGCCCGTGCAACCGCCGACCCGCGAACCAACCCCCGCCCCAAATCCGCTAACGGTTGTCTCTCAGGGCTTCGGGCAACGCGCTGGCACGGCAAGCTACGCCTTCGTGGTGAGTAATCCCAATCCCAATCTGCTCGCCCAGAACGTGCGCTACCAGGTTGCCGCCTTCAATGCCGACGGCGTGGTGCTGCTGGCCGACACCGATAGCATCGCCCAGATCGGCCCTGGCCAGCGAATGGGCGTGGCTAAACAGGTGAATTTGCCCGCAAACCTTACTGTTTCCCGTATCGAGGTTTTGATCCGCCCTGGACAGTTCGTACAGGCGCCACCGCTGCAGGAACTCCCCGTGTCCAACGTCGCCTTTATCCAGGGCGATCCGCCGTCTATCACCGGCATTCTCTCCAATCCCTTGAACCGTGATCTCGCCAATATCAGGGTCGTCGGGATCGCCTATGATGATGTCGGGATCATCGGCGGTGGGGCCATCGAGGTGCCCTTCGCGCCCGCTCGTGGCCAGGCCCCTATTAGCATTCCGGTGAGCACAAGCCAGACGGCTACCAGGGTCGAGTTTTTCGCTCAGGTTAGTGCGGCGCCTTAACCGCGCCACCTGTAAACGACGTGCTGTAACAGTTCTGTAAAATCTGCGCCGTTCGTGTTTAGACAATTTTTAGGAACTCTCGCTACCCTGCGTTATGCGCGCTACAGCAGGACCGTCTTTTCTTATCGAGCGTCTCTGGCGCCCTGGATCCAGCTCTGTCCAGGGACCTCGACCCCGGCGCTCGCAGCATTAACACAAAATGAACCGGCAACTCTCGAAGGTACAGCGGAATGTCTTTCTAGATCGCGACGGCGTCATCAATGAGAACCGCGCTGACCACGTGAAGTCCTGGGACGAGTTCCGCTGGTTGCCGGGGGCGCTCGAAGGGTTGCGCTTGTTGACCAAACACGGCTTTCGCATCTTTATCGTCACCAACCAGGCTGCTGTTAACCGTGGACTGATGACGCATTCCGCCCTGGCGGAGATTCACCATCGCATGATGAGCATCGCGGCATCGTACGGCGCGTCCATCACCGATCTGCGTTTCTGCCCGCATCGCCCCGACGAGGCCTGCGGCTGCCGAAAACCTCGGCCGGGGATGCTGCTCGATCTTGCCAGAGAGTACCAGGTGGAGCTTTCCACGGCCTATATGATCGGCGATGCCCCGTCCGATATCGCTACCGGGCAGGCTGCGGGCTGCCAGACGATACTGGTGCTGAGCGGCCGCTCGCAACCTGACCATCCTGAGCTGCATCGCCACCCGCCAACGCATATCGCGGCGAACCTGCTGGACGCGGCCCGCTGGCTTTGCTCGCGACCGGCCCTCGACCCGTTGCCCGCGGAACAACTGGCATCCGAGCACGACGCGCTGCACCACCCGGCGCCTATGCTTAGCCACTGACCGGATAGGAACTGGCCCATGCTTACCTGGCAAGATGTTCTAACATATATACGACTCTTCCTGCGCTGGTGGTTTGTGCTTGCTCTGTCGGTAGCGCTTGCCGTCGGCACGGCCTGGTATATCCTGCGTCAACAACCCGACATCTACCTTTCGCAGGCCACACTGATGGTGGGCAATAACTTCGAGGTCGGCGCGCCGAACCAGGCGCAGGTGGAATTGAGCAACGTCCTCGCCAGTTTTTATGCCGCACTGAGCAAGCGTGAGGTGATTCTTGCTCCTGTCGTTGAACGGCTCCAACTCCCTTTTCCTTGGCCGATCATCAGTGACCGTATGTTGTCCACCCGCGTTGATCGCGGGGCAAATTTGCTCGAAATCAAGATTACTGACACTAATCCAGAGCGCGCGGCTGCCATCGCCAACGCGATAGCGGAGGAGTTGATCGCCTATACCCCCAACGCTCCAGAAAAGGTCGCCGCCCAGCAGGCCGAGATTAGCCGCCGCATCGAGGAAGCGCAGGCCAACCTGCAAGCCGTGGACGCCAGGATCGCCGAGCTTGAGGAACGTCTCAAGAACCTCACGTCGGCGATTGATATCTCGGATGTTCAGCAACAACTCCAGGCGCTCCAATTGACTCGCCAGCGCTACCTTGATGAGTATACGAATCTCATTAATCTCAGTAACCAGACCTCGGCCAATACCCTCTCGCTCTTCGAGGCGGCTCGCCCTCCCTCGGCGCCCCTGCCCCAGAAGCGCGCTCTGACCCTCGCCACCGCCGGCCTCGGCGGGTTGCTGATAGCGATCGTCGCGGCCCTGGCCCTCGACCGCCTCGATGAGCGCTGGCGCACCAGCAGCGAATTGCAGAGCCGCACCGGCGTCAGAAGCCTCGGCGAACTTTCTGAGCTCCCCACCTATGCGACCAAGAACTGGCGGACCGAGAGTAGACGCCAGGAGCAACTCAACCGGCTGTATTCCAACATCGTTCACGCGGCGCGCAGCAAGCTGCCTCGAACGCTCCTGATTAGCAGTCCGCAGAACAGTACGGCCCGTAGCTTCGTCGCGATTGAGATTGCCAGAATGTATGTCCGCACAGGGCACCGCGTGCTGCTGGTCGACACCGAGAGTGATACGACCCACATCCCGCACCTCTTTGATCAGCGGGCGAACGGGCGCAATCGGAGCGACGCCAAAGGCAAGCCGTTCGGCGTTCCTGGCAGTCTGTGGGCCTATATCCGCGAGACGGCTACACCTAACCTGCTGGTGCTGTCGGGCCGAGAAGCCGGCTACTCACGCTTTTCCGAACTGATTCCGATGGTCTTCTGGCCGGATATGCTCGAACATCCGCGCAAGGCAACCGACGTGGTGATCTTCGACGGTCCGGCGGCCCTCGCAGGGCCAGACGCGGGGTTGCTGGCCCCCCTGGTGGATGGGGTCATTCTGGTGGTCAGCAGCCGTTCCGATAGCCGCTCGGTAGTGATCGAATCGCGCAAACAGTTGACCGGCGGGCCTGATACTCGCTTTCTGGGCGCCGTGATCGTCACCCCGGCCTCTCGCGCCGTCCAGGACGCTTCCACCGCGAGCGTGAACGACGGCGGCTTTCGGGTCTCTATTAACCGTAATGGCATAACGATCGCGGTCGGTGATCCGTCCGCCACATCGCCTTCACCCGCCGATTGGGCGCCTGTCCCGGCCTCGCGGCTGCTGACCGTCACCGACACGCCGCCTGAGACCGGCTATGCCAATGGCGCTCTCGACCCTGAGCCGCCGGAAACCATCACGCTGGAGGATCTGCTTGAACTTGAGCACGGCAACGCAACCGCCGCGCCGGATTTCCAGCGCCCCCGGACGCCGCACCCGGAGGTTATCATCACTCCGCCACCTGATGAACCACCCTCGATACGCGTTACCAGCCACAACTACCGAAGCGCCAACGCTCTCCCCCGCCGGCGTCGCGCGCGGATCCCTAACCGTCGTCACCCCACCGACGCGGTCAATCGAGATGATAGGGTTGCCAATGACGACAAGATTGCCAATAATGATGGCAAGAAAGGCACATCATCACACGCATGACAGACCAGCCCAACCGGCGCTTCATCATATTCGCCAGGCCTGGTGCGGCGCCCCGTAATGCTCTACGCTCACTGCGGCCAATCCTGCCGGTCTTTCTGCTCGGCATGCTGTTGCTCGGAGTAGCTGGAGCAGGACGTCCGGCCTTTGCATCCAGCGGCTGGAGCATCCTTTTTGACATCTCCGATGACCGCTTTGGCTGGTTCCCCGATATCGCCGCGGACAACCAGGGCGCCATCCACGTGATCTGGGGCAGTGGCGACCTCGGCGCGTCCCTCGATCCCAACGACCCCGATCTTTCCTCGCGCGATCTGCTACGTTACCGCGTGTTGCGCGACGGGCAATGGTCACCGATGAACGATATCGCCTTTACCTGTGTGGGTGGTTATACGGTTCGAAACAGTATCATCGCCACCTCCGACGGCTATCTGCATGTGCTCTTCCGAGGCTGCACCGACGTAAACGCCGTCCGCGCTCCGGCTGAGCAGGCCTGGTCTGCTGGCGCATGGACCAGGCCATGGCGCCTGGGTAGCAGTTACTACAATGCTATCGCCGCTGATAGTAAGGGGGTGTTGCATGCCTTCTACAACGAGGGTTTGAGCGGCACCGAGGAAGGCAACCGCTTGCTGAGCGAGATCTTCTATCGCCGCTCCACTGATGGTGGACAGACGTGGACGGTGCGCGCCAACCTCTCCCAACTGCCCGGCGGCGATGAGCGGATGCAGGTAAAGGTTGATGGACGTGACCGGGTGCACCTGGTCTGGGACCACGGCAGCGATTGGTACCTCGGTCTAGATCAACCGAACGTTGGCGTCTACCGCCGATCAGACGATGGCGGCAAGACCTGGCGCGATCCGGTGTTTTTTAGCGCCGCTGATGGGCCGGTAGTGCAAACCACCCTGGGACTGGCCGGAGACAATCCAATTGTGGTCTATCGGAGCGCCATTGGGACTACCGTGTATTACCAGAGTTCAAACGATGGAGGTACTACCTGGAACCCGCCGCAAATCATTCCTGGGGTGCGCGCTCGCGATCCCGAGGAACGCGGTCTTGACAGCTATGCCATGGCCACCGACAGCGCCGGCCGCGTTCATCTCGTGATGCCCGGCTTCCTTGAAGAGAGCATCACCCCCATTCCAATGCTGCTCCATCTCTCCTGGAACGGTCAGTCCTGGTCGACGCCGGAGATTGTGTCAGCCACAGCCAACCGGCCGATGTGGCCTCGTCTGGCGATCGCGAGAGGCAATCAACTCCACGCCGTCTGGTTCAGTTACACCGACGCGAGTGGTTGGGGTGAGCGGCGCGTGTTACACAGCAGCATCACGGTTGACGCACCCGCGCTGTCGCCAACGCCCTTCACCACACCTCCCGCGGGGCCGGGCGCGCTCGGTTCACCCCTTCCTGGTTCGCCAGACGGTCCCGCCACTCCCATCCCGCGCCAACCGCCCGCACCATCCGCGTTGCCCGATGAGATCCGTACGATTCCGCCGCCTTCGGTTATTAGCGGCACGAACCCGCTGTTCATTTACGGGCTCGCGCTTGTTCCGGTTATCGGTCTGGTTATCATCTTGGTCACCCTGACGCTCTGGCGACGCTCCCGGAATCGCTGACGATCAGATGGTTCACCTGCGCGTTACACTTCTATGGTGCCTGCTCTGTCTCGCAGCGCTCGTTCCGCTGTCACCAGCACGGGCCCGGCCCGCGGAGGCCTGGGAAGCGCCCGCACGCCTCTCTGACCCCGCCACGAGCGGCGTAGCCTTCGCTCCTGACCTGTCCGTGGATGGCGACGGCCGGCTCCACGTGATCTGGTATAGCGTCCTTACACGGATTTACGAACAGGCCAGATCAGTTGACGCCCTGATGTACCGTGCACGGGTTGACGGTGTGTGGTCCGCTACCGAGCCAATAATGCTACGCGAACGTCGTTCCTCCGGTGACACCTTTTCCCCTCTGGCCAGCGATGCGGCAATAAATAATCCGCGCTTTGCCATACGCGGCAACCTCATCAGCGCGCCCGATGCCAGGCTGCACATTGTCACCAATACTGAGAGCAGATTGCAGTACCTTCATACGCCATGGGACGATGTCGTACGCATGGCCCTGCTTCTCCCTCCGGCTACTCTCGGTGAAGGCAGCGCCGCTTCAATTGCCAGCAGCCCCGACGGAACGCTTCATGTCGTGTTTGCCGCATCCTCGCGCCGTTCCGAGCAGGCCGCCCGGCGCTGCCCCACCTGCCAGGACGTGCGCTATCGCCGCTCAACCGACGGGGGCCTCACCTGGTCGCGTGCTGAGAATCTCTCGCTCCTCGATGGCTTCAATCGCACCCCGCAGGTCGGCGCCGATGAACTGGGGCAGATCCACCTGCTATGGGAACATCAAGGCTCAGGACAACCCGGCGAAGCCGCCTTTCCGATCTACCGTCGTTCCCCCGACGGAGGCCAGAGCTGGGAGGCGCCGGTCCCGCTAGGTCCTCCCGACGACCAGCTCGCTCAAGCCACCCTTGCAGTGGGACGCGGCGGGCAATTACTTGCGCTCTATGCCAGCGCTATCTCCGGCAGTGTGTTCTTCCAGAGCTCGAACGACGGCGGGCGCACCTGGTCGCCACCCGGCCTCGTGCCTGAAGTGATTAGCCCTGGCCTCGCTACTGCCTCTGAACAACGCTTCAGTCTGGCTGCTGATGGCGCGGGACGCATACACGTGCTGATGGTCGGACTGGGAACCATCACCGGCGACAACGAGCAGCGGCTGTGGCACCTGACCTGGGATGGCCTGAACTGGTCGGCGCCGGAAGCCCTGACCGGACCGGGCGCAGCGCCCCGGTATCCGCGCCTGGCAGTAGAACGCGGCAACCGGCTCCATGCCGTCTGGATGACCACAGAAACCGATGGTGTTCAGGGAACACGCCAGACGATCTGGTACACCAGCGCGCTAGTGGCCGCCCCGGAAGTGGCGCCCCAGCCGACCTTTACGCCCATCCCCCAGATGCTTCCTACCGCCACCCCCATCCCCACAGCCGTGCCGACGCCAACCCCGCTGCCAGACGAAAGCCGGGACCGGCCGGTCATCGAGGGGCCGCCTCGCTGGGAAGGCGAGAGTCTCGAGATCCTGTTCATCGCCCTGGCGCCGGTGCTCCTGATTGTTGGCGTGGCTGCATGGTGGTTCAGCCGCAACCGATAACCCTCAGGCGCATAACAATCGTGTTAGTCAAGAGGGCGAGAAGTTTTATGCCTTGATTAGACGCCTCTGGTACCCTATCCTGCGAGATATTTGATCGCTTCTCGCAGGTATGTCGCATGACCCAGCCGCTTGCCACCCGCCGCCTGACTCGTCGCCAGTTGCTCGGTGTTGCCGCGGGCGCCGCGCTTGGCGGCGCCGCGCTCACGTATGGCCTGGAAGAGCGCCGTCTCGCGCCTCCCCTTGCCGGGGCCAGCGGCCTCGCTGATCCCCCGCCCTCGGCTGTTCCCGTCCCTGATGCGCCGCTGCTGGTGCTTACCAATCCGGCCGCCGATCCCGATTTCAGCCCATACCTGATCGAGATCCTGCGCACCGAAGGCCTGACAACCCTGCGCAGCGCGCCCCTGGAGCAAGTCGGTGCGGCGGAACTGGCAGGCTTCTCCGTCGTGGTTCTCGCGCCGGGGCCGGTCCGTAATGACCAGGTCGCTTTGCTGCGCGCCTATGTCGGGCGCGGCGGCGCGCTTGTCGGCATCCGTCCCGATGCGAAGCTCGCCAGCCTGTTCGGGGTACGCCCGCTGGGGGCTGCCGCGCCCGGCGATTATCTCTATATTGTCACCGGCCTGGCGGAACTCGATGGTCTCGAGGAAACCATTCTGCAACTCCATGGCCCCTACGACCGGCTGGCCCTCGACGGCGCGCGCATCGTCGCCCGCAGCGGCAACGGCGATCCGCTTGTGACCCTGAGCCGCTTCGGCGAAGGTATGACCGCCCTGTGGGCCTTCGACCTGGCGCGCTGCGTGGCCCTCATCCGGCAGGGCAACCCGGCTGCCGCGGGCCAGGAACGCGACGACCTGGAAGGGCTCCGCGCCACCGACCTCTTCGTGGATTGGATTGACCTCGATCGCATCGGCATCCCGCAGGCCGATGAGCACCAGCGCCTGCTCGCCCGCGTGATCGAAGAGCTCGCAGCGGCTGGACCGCCGCTGCCCCGGCTCTGGTACTTCCCCGGCGGCGCGCCGGCGCTGATCGTCGCTACCGGCGATGCCCACGGCAGCCGCGTCAGCCACATTGAACAACTGCTCGGCCCCGTCGAGCGACGCGGAGGCACGGTGTCAGTCTACTACACGCCACCCCGCACCAGCACCGTCCGACGGCTGGCCCGCAGAGCCCGCTGGAGCGTTGAGGAGATCCCCGTCCTGAGCAGGCTATTCAAAGACGATGATCCGATCCCCTCGCCGGCGACCCTGGCAAAGTGGCGCGAGCGCGGCCACGAGTTCGGGATGCACCCCTATGTGGAAGACGGTCTCGAAACCGGTTACAACCTGTACTGGAGCGAATTCATCAAGTACGGCTATGGCCCGCTGCCGCCGACCGTGCGCACCCACCGTATTCTCTGGTATGGCTGGGTGGATAATGCCCTCGTGCAGGCGCGCTACGGCGTGCGCATGAACCTCGACCACTACCACGCTGGCGGGGTCGTGCGCCGGGCCGACGGCACGTGGGCCGCCGGTTACCTCAGCGGCACGGGCCTGCCTATGCGCTTCGTCAATGAGCGCGGGACGCTGTTGAGCGTTTATCAGCAACCCACGCACCTGGTTGACGAGCACCTGATGAGCGTCTTTGACACGGGGCACGAGGCCGGATTCGATGGCGCGACCGCGGCCACGGTCACTATCGCTCAGATCGCCGAGAGCGTGCGCCGCTATCCGGCCGCCCTGGGCCTGCAATGCCACGTTGACCCGTTTTTGTTCGGCGGCGAGAAGGCAGCCAACGTCGGATACTGGCTCAACGAGAGCCTGGACTATGCCATTGCCCAGGGAATGCCGATCCTTTCGGCGGAACGCTGGCTGGCCTTCAGCGAGGCCAGGGCCGCCGCCTACGCGGAGCGCATAATCTGGGATGCAACTACTCGACGGCTTGCCTTTGAACTGGGCTTTCCGGCCAATCCCGGCGGCACGGCCGCGGTGCTGCTGCCACTGCGCCACGGCGGAGCAAGCCTGCGCGAAGTGCGCGTTCATGGCAGCGTTTCACGCCAGATGGAACGGCGCCTGGCGGGACGGCGCTACGCTCTGGTGACGGTTCCCGCAGGCCGCTCGCAGATCGAAGCCGACTATGGCGTCCTGTGAAGTGCAGGTTCCCGCCTGATGTGAACGGAGGAGATTTGGAGCATCGCGCAACTGCTTGAACAGGCAGGTCGGAGAGAGTAGAGCCCTCGCGGAAACCCTCTGTCTCGACCACCCATGGAACTTGCCGGACACACAGCGTAGCTATCTTGCAATCATTTTGAACGCATCGCTGAAAGGACGTTTTCATGCGCAGAACGCTCATCGCTGGGGGGAAGTACCTCGCCCTTGCGCTCGTCTCGGGCGGGGTGCTGGCGCTCCAGATCACCTTCACACGCATCTTCTCGCTCATGATCTGGCACCACTTTACCTACCTGGTGATCGGCGTGGCCCTCCTGGGCGGAGGCGCGGCGGGCACGTTCCTGGCTGTGCATCAGTGGGACAGGACCACTCTCAAACGGCGCCTGGGACTGCTGGCGTTGAGCTTCGCTCTGGCCAGCCTGATCAATCTGGTGGCGATCCGCTTCGTCGCCATTGATCCTCTGCGCGCGGCCCAGCTTCCCTGGACCATAGCGGGCCTGGCGATTTACTTCGTCTGCCTTTTCACCACCTTTTTCACCGGCGGTTTGACCATCGCCGCGGCCTTCAGCCAATGGCCCACCTGCTCCCACAAGTTGTACTTTGCTGATATGCTCGGCGCGGGCATGGCCACGATCTGCATCCTGGCGATCATCCAACTACTCGGGGGACCCGCGGCAATTGCGCTGATCGGCCTCCTGGGCGCTCTTGCGGCTGTACTGTTCGGGCTGGAGCTTCCGCGCCACCTGCGCTGGGTCGTTCCAGCTACGCTCCTTGGTCCGCTGGCCCTGGTGGCAATCCTGCCGGTGCGTCCGCTCGTGCTACCGGCACCCGAGTCGAAGGAACTCGGCTGGGCCATCCGCGCCCAGGGCGTTCAACCGGAATATACTCGCTGGAACCCGGTGGGCCGGGTTGACGTGATGCCGGAAATCGTAGTCACTGAGCCGATGATCGTGGGCGCAGTCAGTTCGGCTTACCCGCTCGACGGACGCCCCGAACTGCCGCTGCGCCTGGTGACCATTGACGGCACCTCGATGACCGGCATGTATCAGTTCGATGGCAGCGAGCAGGATCTCCAGCGCTTTCGCTTCCTTGACCATGCGGTGATCAGCGCGGTGTACCATCTGGGCATCGACAAGCCGAAGGCGCTGAAGATCGGCGTCGGAGGCGGTCTCGATATTCTGCTTGCCCGGCTCTACAGCGCCGATTCGATCACGGCAATCGAACTCAACCCGAGCATTGTCGAGCTCCTCACCGGGCCATATGCCGATTATACCGGGCGCCTGGCCGAGCACCCCGGCACCAGGCTGATCGTCGCCGAGGGACGCAGCTTCCTTAGCCGCACCCAGGAAAAGTACGACATCATCCAGGGCATCGGCCTCGACAACCTGGCCGCCCTCTCCGGAGGAGCCTACGTACTGGCGGAGTCGTACATCTATACCGTCGAGGCGCTCGAACAGTCGCTCAACGCCCTGACCCCGCGCGGCGTCTTCTCGTGGACGCGCGATGTTAACGCGCCCCCCCGCGAGATGCTGCGCCTCGCCGGGCTCGCCGCCGAGGCATTGCGCCGGATGGGCGTCGAGCGACCCGGCGACCACATCGCTATCGTGGCCAACGAGAGCGGCCAGAATGCCACACTCCTGGTTTCGCGCGCGCCGTTCACCGCGGCGCAGATGGAGCGGCTGCGCGCCTGGGCGGCGGCAAACAACTTCACTATGCTCCAGGATCCGCTGGTGCGCCTCGACAATACGTTCACCCAGTACCTCTACGCCGACAACCCCCGGGCCTTTGAGCGAGCCTATATCTTCAACATCTTCCCGGTCACCGACGATAATCCGTTCTTCTACAACTACTTTAAGTGGAGCAATCTGCACTTTAACGACGCCTACCAGGGCCGGTTGAACCGCTTCCCTATCGGCAATCTCATTCTGCTTACCCTGTTCACCCTGTCCGTCGCGACCGCAATCCTGTTCATCGTCGCGCCACTGGCGCGCTACCGGCGCAACGGGTTGCGCGCCGCGGGCGCCATGCCGATCCTGGCCTACTTCAGTCTGCTGGGCGCGGGCTACATCTTTGTGCAGATCGTGCTGATCCAGCGCTTTACGCTCTTCATCGGTTATCCCATTCACGCAGTTACCACCACGATTGCGAGCATGCTGGCCTTCTCGGCCCTGGGCAGCCTGCTCGGACGGCGCATCCTGCACAGCGTACAGCACCTCCAGGCAACCCTCGCGCTGATCGGCAGCCTGATCCTGCTGTACATTCTCGCGCTGCCACCGATCTTCGGCGCCTTGCTGCGACTCTCCGATGGAGCGCGCATCCTGGCGAGCGTGCTCTTAATCGCGCCACTGGCAACCGTTATGGGTATGCCCTTCCCAACCGGACTGCGGCAACTGGGTGAACGGGCGCCGCAAATGGTGCCCTGGGCCTGGGGTATGAACGGCGTTTTCTCGGTCGTAGGCTCGGTTGTGGTCATCCTGGTGAGCATGGTCAGCAACTTTACCGTCGCTCTGGCATGCAGCGCCGCATGCTATCTGGTCGCCAGCGGCCTGTGCGCGGCCCTCTGGCAGGCGCATCTGGCTCAGGCCCCTACCCCGGTGCAGGAGGCCCTGCCACTCGATAGCCGGATTGCGACGGATTAGGAGCGCCTATCCCGGATACCTCCTTCGGGAGCGTCCGGGATACCCTGGCCCTCCAGGAACCTTCATCTCTGGCTACGATGGTAAGCGACGTTGCTAAACTTACCGCGGGCAGCCAGTTGAGGGTGGGGAAACCTGGTTTCCCCACACCCCTGCGCCGCGTCAGACCGGCCAGCGAAAATCCGCGACCGGCAATCGTTAAGGAGCAAGGTCATGGCAGCAGGCATTACTACAGCCAACAGGAGCATAGCCATCCCGGGCGAGCGGGCGGCTTCGACCGCGCGCATCGTCGCTCTTGACGCGCTGCGGGGCGCGGCCCTGCTGCTGATGGCCCTCGACCACGCCAGCTTCTTCGTGGGCGCAGGGCTGCAGGCCGAGTCCTACGGCGGCCAGCCGGTGACCCTCCAGAGCGCGCCATACTGGATGAGCGGTCTGCTCACCAATCTGGCCTCGCCGATCTTCTTCCTCCTGGGGGGCTACAGCCTGGCCCTCTACGCCGCCGCGCAGCGGCGCAAGGGCCGTCCAGAACACGCCACCACCCGTTATATCTTGATCCGCGCTGGCCTGATCCTGGCGCTGGATCTGACCATCTGCAACCTGTTCTGGCGCGGAGCTACTCCCTACGTGCACGTGCTTACGGCGATTGCCACAACGATGGTCCTGCTGAGCCTGCTGCGCTTCCTGCCTCCACTTGTCCTGGCCGGGATCAGCCTGACCGTACTGGGGATGCACCAGATCGCCATCGGGGCGCTCGCTGGCGGGCTGGCCGCAGGCGAGCCGCAGCCGTTCTGGCAGGCTTTCTGGCTAACCTATAGCTACGATACCCGCCCGGCGCTGGGCTTTGCAGTGCTGGGCTGGGGACCGCTACTGTGGCTGGGGTACGCCGTCGGGACATTGCAGGGCCATCCGGCGCTGCTGCGACCGCGCACCTGGGTGGCAGCAGGGATCAGCCTGCTGGCATTCTGGCTGGCGCTGCGCCTGACAGGCGGGATCGGCGATCTGGGAGCGTTTGGCGTGGTGGGTAGCAGCGCGGCCCACTTCCTGGTGATGAGCAAGGCCCCGCCCAGCCTGACCTTCTTCGCCTTTAACCTGGGGATAGCCGCGCTCATGCTGGCGGGGTTCTATGCCTGGCCGCACCTGACCAACGAAGGACCCCTGCGCTGGCTGGTTCTCGTCGGTCAGGTTTCGTTATTCTTTTATGTGACGCATATTGTAATCTACAACCTGGTTTCGCAGATGCTGGAGCTTGCCAGCCTGCCCGGCCCGCGGATCATCTGGGGCTACGCCGCCTGGTTGATCGGCCTCGCCGTGCTGCTGCCGCTGGGCGCCTCGTATCGGGGGATCAGGAAGCGCTATCCGCGCGTGCTGGGGTATCTGTAGGCATGAAGCTGCCAGAGCGGCCTGCGCACCGAATTGGTGTCTGGTTGTCCGCGTGTGATAGGATAGCGCTGAACAATACGGAGGACAGCGAATGTCTTTGCAGCAGATCAAGCGGCAGTGGGATGCCCTCGGAAACCTGGACCCCTTCTGGGCGATGACCGGGACGAACAAGTTCAACGCCTGGGATCTTGAGGAGTTCCTCAAGACGGGGGATCATCAGGTTGAGCAGCTTCTTGACCACGTGAAACGATACAACGTGCCTTACGGCCATGAATGGGTGCTCGATTTCGGCTGCGGAGTCGGACGGATGGCTCGTGGCTTTCGCCGGCATTTCTCATACTATGTCGGATTAGACATTTCCCACAGCCTGATTATCAAGGCGTGCAATTTGTATAGATCAGATACAAATTCGTTTTTCTTTGTGAATACAACCCCTAAATTATCGTTACCTCTACACCATAAATTTGACTTCATCCACTGCTGGGGGGTTCTCCATCACATAGCTGATCAAGAGATCGTGCTACAGTATATCGAGGAGTTTGTGCGTCGCCTTGCCGAGAATGGCCTGCTCGTCTTTACGGTGTTGCATGAACTCAAACTTATCTATCGCATTCAGATCCGCCGCAGGTTGTATGCAATACTCAGCAGTCTGGGGATCGCGGATACAACGCTCTACCGGCGACTGAGACTGTATCCTCAGCAGGTTCACGCCATCCCTCAAGCCCGGGTCACTGCGAAGCTCAATACCCTTGGCGCACGAATCCTTGACATTACCCCCAACGGCTCGCCAAAGAGCTCACATCAATTCTGGACCTATTATGTGACGGGAAGATAAAACTGCCAGATGCTGGCGAGCCCTCCCCACGTTCCTCCCCGCCTTACCCTCCTCCGGGAAATATCAACTTATCCGACCGGCTCTGTTTGCCACCCCAGGCAAAGTGCAGGATCTGGTTCTGACGCAGCGGAAGATGGACGCTGCGTTTAGCGGGCTATCCGCCCGGCTGCGCGAACCTCCCCTCCATCGTTCTGGTATTGGACAGGTTCTGAGCAAGTGTAGTATATTAGTGGGCGTATGTACATGACGCGCAGTCGCCTGACCGGATAGTCGCGTGAGCAGCGCTCCGCCAGCCGGTCATTACTAAACTTACCCCTGCCACCTATCATCGCCACGCCTGGACGTACTGATCACGGCAGTGGCGGCAACCACGACAGGCCACGGGCACGTACACGGTTCGAGGAACCGCGCACAGTCGCGCTCCCTGTGAGTCTCAGACAGACTCGATATTCCCCCCCAGAAAGCAAAGCATTTCTATGAGATCACTTCCAAGCATCAGTGTCATTATCGGCGTGTATAACGGCGCCGAGATGATAGGGAAGTGTTTAGAGAGCCTCTTAGAGCAGAATTATCCGCGGCATTTATATGACGTTATCGTAGTAGAAAATGGCTCGCATGACAATACCATAGATGTTGTCCGGCGCTATCCGGTGCGGCTCTACCAGAACCCGGTGCGTGGCCTGGCGGCAGCCCGCAACTATGGCCTGGAGAGAAGCGACGCCGAGATTATCGCCACGACCGACGCTGATTGTGTGGCCCATCCGGCCTGGCTCCAGGAACTGGTCAAGCCATACGCCGACCCGGCGGTGGGTGGAGTTGGAGGTTATATTGGCGCTTACGTCCACAGCGAGCGTACCATTGTCGAGATGTTCCTGGACGAATATGCTCCGCTGGTCAATTTCATTAGCGGGGAGCACGAGTTCTTGCCGCATCTATACGGAGCCAATGCCTCGTATCGCCGGGAACTCTTATTGCAGATCGGCGGGTATAACGAGCGACTGATCACCGCTGAAGACGTTGATGTCTCCTGGCGGATCCAGCTCCAAACAGGGGCGCGTCTGGTATACGCCGAGCAGGCCATCATCTATCACCATCACCGGACGACCGAGCAGGGGCTGGCGCGCCTCTATCAGCACTACGGGTTCGGCGAGATCCTCCTCGACACGCTGTATCGCAAGTACACCGGGTACCCTCGCGATCTACGGTTTCAATGCCAGCGTATTATGGGCCAGATGGCGGCGCTCCCGCGCTACATGCTCTCGATGCTAGTGCGCCAGTGGCGTCTGATGCGCGGAGCCATCAGCCCGTATGAAGCTGAGGTTCCACGTCTCTGGCTGGTGATCGAATGGAGCAATATCCTGGGCAAACTGCGCGCCCTCAGGGCCACGCGCCTGATGCGCACCGCCGAGCCTATCCTGGCGATGGATCGCGGTGCGTTGATCCGTGAGCTTTATGGAACAATCCGCGAATAAGACAAGCTCGGCATCGCAACAGGTCTTCTCCTCAGCGCTGGACGCGGGGCGAGAGGCCCCCGCGGTATCCGTGAAAGGATAAGCGGTTGTCTTGAAGGAACCCAAGGCGATCTGGCTTCCCTCCGCTTCCGCTTGCCTGGAAACAGGCGGCAGCACAACCTTCCCGGTCGCGGTAGGAGATGCTCGACGAAGGCTATGCTGAACCATTTGCGAGAACTCGCCAGCGCCCGCGAACTGCTTTACATCTGGACGCTCCGCGATTTCAAGGTGCGCTACAGCCAGTCGCTGCTTGGCGCGGCATGGGCCATTCTGCAACCTCTGTCGCTGATGATCGTCTTCAGTCTGATCTTCGCCCTGTTTATCCATGTCCCAACCGACGGCGTGCCCTACCCGGCGTTCGCCTATAGCGCCCTGCTGGTCTGGACCTTTTTCGCCAATTCTCTGACTATGGCGATGCCAAGCCTGATAAACAACATCAATCTGGTGAGTAAAATCTATTTTCCGCGCGAAATTCTGCCCATAGCTGCGAATCTCGTCTCAATGGTAGACTTCGCGATCGCCGCGGTGATCTTTGCCCCGCTGATGATCGTATACAAGATTGCAGTCGGCTGGACGATTATCTTCCTGCCACTGTTGCTCACCATTCAGGTGCTCTTTACCGTGGGCATAAGTCTGGCCGCCGCGGCGATCAATGTATTTTACCGTGATGTACGGTTCATTATTCCGCTGGCATTACAGATCTGGATGTATCTCTCGCCCGTTATCTATCCAACGAGCCTTGTACCGGAACGTTTACAGTTCTTCTACTTCTTGAACCCTATGGCAACCCTGATTGAGAGTTACCGCCGGATCATCTTCTTTAATCAACCTCCCGACTGGTTCTACCTGAGCATCACCATCGCGATCACCACCGTAGTCGTCCTGATTTCGTACTGGTATTTTAAGCGAGTAGAGTGTCTGTTTGCGGATCTGATCTAGCCCTGGCAATCTATGCGCCTGATCGAGTTCAACCGGGTTTCAAAGGCCTACCGTCTTGGGATGGGACAAACCACTCTGCGCGAGGCGCTGGCCCGTCAGGCGCAACGCTTGATGCGCAGACACGGCCTCGCGCACGACCAGCACCTGTTCTGGGCGCTCAATGAGGTGAGTTTTCAGGTTGAACAGGGCGAGATTGTGGGGATCATCGGCCACAACGGCGCCGGCAAGAGCACCATCCTGAAGCTCCTCTCGCGCGTTACCTTCCCCACCAGAGGCCAGATCACGACACGTGGACGGATGGCCGCGCTGATCGAACTGGGCGCAGGCTTCCACCCCGATCTCACCGGTCGTGAAAACATCTACCTGAATGGCATCATTATGGGGCTAAAAAGGCGCGAGATTGACGCCCAGTTTGCGAACATCGTCGAGTTTGCCGGTCTGGAACAGTTCATTGATACACCGGTGAAACGCTACTCCTCCGGAATGTATTTGCGCCTGGCCTTTGCCGTGGCAGCCCATGTGCACGCGGATCTGATCCTCGTTGATGAGGTGTTGTCCGTGGGCGACGCAGCCTTCCAACAACGCTGCCTGACCAAGATGCATCAACTGCACCGCGATGGGGCTACCATCGTCTTCGTCTCCCATAACCTGTGGAGCGTCAGCACGTTCTGCACCCGGGCGCTGTTGCTGCGCGGAGGCCAGATCCAGGCCGATGGCCATCCGGTCGAAGTGATCCAGATGTACCGGCAACAGGACCGGGAAGCAGCGCTCTCGCGGCTGCGGAACCAGCTCGCCGACAGCGCCACGGGCAGCGGCACGGAGGACGATGCCCAGAGCATCGGCTTTGTTGTCAAAAGCGAACTGCTGAATGCCTGGGAACAGCCAGAACAGGCTTTTGGTCCTGATGAGGCGTTGATGTTGCGCATCAGCTATGTCGCTCCCCAACCGTTGGAGACACCGGCTTTCGTCGTGCAGATCCGGCGCGCCGATGGGGTGGTCTGCTGCTTTCTCAAAAGCCCCGCAGACGAAATGCGCCAGGGGATATACGGCGAAGGCAGCGTGGTCCTGTGGATCGATCCGCTGCAACTCGCGCCGGATATGTACATGATCGAAGTTCGTCTTGAAGACCACCGGCGGGCGCTGGTGTACGCCACCGATACAAGCGGCATCTTTTACGTGAAGGGCTACCTTCACGGCGCCGAAGTTGCCGGCGTGTTCCAGCCCCACGTTCGATGGTCACACTCGAGCCACGCAAGCCATTCACTATCGGCAGGTCCCCATGCGCTCGGAGAAGAGCAATGACCAGCGTGACGCCCCTTGTGTCGGTCATTATTCCCACCTTCAATCGCGCCGACCTGCTTCCACAAACGATCGAGAGTTGCCTGGCGCAGACGTATCGCAACCTCGAGGTGATTGTCGTGGATGATGGCTCTACCGATGCGACCGCTGAGGTCGTGGCTCGCTATGGCCCGAAGGTTATCTATGTAAAGCAAGACCGGCAGGGTGTGGGGCGCGCCCGCCGGCGCGGGGTGCAACAGGCATCGGGCGAGTACATCACCTTTCTCGACAGCGATGACCTGATGTTGCCGACCAAGATCGAACGGCAGGCTCAGGTGCTCGCCGAACACCCTGAGGTGGGCCTGTGTCATGGGTGGTACTATGCCATTGATGAACACGGCCGGAAACTAGACCTCATGACCGACATTCCAGAGACCGATGTGCTTACCGAACTGATCTGCCGGTGCTTCATCTGGTCCGGAGCGCCCCTGGTGCGCCGGGCGTCGCTTGAGGCACTGGGTGTCTGCGGCGCCGCCTGGGAGCGGGGAATCTACGACTGGGATCTCTGGTTGCACATAGCCCTGGCAGGGCACCGGTTCTTCTGCATTCGCGCGCCGCTCGGCGCGTACCGGATCCATGCCAGCGCCCTCTCGTCAAATATCCAGGTCGTGGCCCGGCGCATCTTCGGCATCCTGGACAGAGTATACGACGACCCTCGTACTCCAGCCGCGTTGCACCCCGTTAAGGAGCGCGCCTATGCGACATGGCACACCTGGTTCGCTTTCCGCTCCTACGCCGCCTGCGCCTGGGAAGCAGCGCAACGCCACCTGACGCTGGCGCTGGCTTCCGCAGAATCGCCGATAGCGCACCCAGCCGCGCTTGCCCGGCAGATCGCTTATCACGCCGTGAATGGACGGAGCGCCGATCCGCTCAAGTATCTCGATGACGTATTCGCCCATCTTCCCCCGCAGGTCGAAGGGGTGCAGGCGTACCACAGGCAGGTCCGGGCGTATGTCCACCAGGTCCTTGCCCTGCGCCTGTATCGCTTTGGCAACTGTATTGCCGCCAGTGAACATCTGGCGCAGGCCATAAAACTGGACCCCGATTTGATTACGCAGCCTGATCGTTTCATGGATCAGGTTATATATCATGCTGTGCATCTGTCAGATGATGCAGCAGAGGCGTATATCAACCGGGTGATGCAGAATCTGCCTCCTGAAGCCAATGCGCTGCACTCTCTGCATGTGCCGTTGTTGGAACGGCTGGGCGGCTGGGCGTATCTGGAGCAGGCGCGCGGAGATTATGTCGCTGGCGTTTTTCCTGCTGCCAGAGCTTACTTTATGCATACGCTGGCTCGCGAACCAACCCTCGCCGCCAATCCTGAGGCGTTCGCCCATGCCCTGGTTCAACAGGCCCTTCGCCTGCCCGACCCCGAAGGCTATGCACGATGGGTCCTGGCCAACCTGCCGCCATCCCTGGCCGGTTTGAGCGCCTGTCAGGCGCGGATTCTGGGCATCCTCAGCCTGAAACGCGCCTTCGATAGCTATGCCCTCGGACAACGCGCCGAAACGCTCGCCAACGCCTTCAGAGCGATACGTTACCTTCCGTCGAGCATTGCCAACCGCGGGGTCATCGCCATCATCGCGCGGTCGCTCCTGCCAGAATTACGATAAGGGACAACGCCTATGCCTCAGACATCAAACACTCCCCTTGTCTCGGTCGTTATTCCCACCTTCAACCGCTCCGGCTTGCTGCGCCTCGCCATCGAGAGCGTACTGGCGCAGACGTACCCGGCAATTGAGATTATCGTCGTTGATGACGGTTCCAGCGATGACACTCCCGCCGTCGCTGAGACCTTCGGCAACCGGATCACCTACATCCGGCAGACCAACCAGGGCGGCGCGGCGGCGCGCAATGCCGGTCTCAGGGTAGCGCGGGGCGCTTATATCAACGTTCTGGATGATGACGATCTCATGCTGCCAGCCAAGATTGAGCGTCAGGTGCGAGTGCTTGAGCAGCGACCGGAGATCGGATTGGTGCATTGCGGCTACTACATGATAGACCGCCATGGCCAGAAGTTGGAGAGAGTCACTTTTCTGCCTGACGGCACCCTGGAAGAGTTGATCGTCCTGAACCCGATCTGGTCAGGGGCGCCGCTGATGCGACGGAAATGTATCGAGCGCGTCGGCGGCTACCGCCCCCTGATCGTCGAAGACTGGGACCTGTGGCTGCGGATCAGTCTCGCTGGCTACAGGTTTGCCTGTGTCCAGGAACCACTGGGCGCCTACCGGATGACGCCGGGCAGTAATATGTCAAATGTGGCCCGGGTTGAGCGCGACGCCATGGCCATGCTCGACGACCTGTTCGCCGATCCGGCTATGCCAGCCTCGGCGCAGGCGCGCCGGAACGACGCCTATGGCACCACCTGCCTCTGGTTGAGCTGGCGCTACTATGATAGCAAGCAGTGGGACGCCGCGCAGCGGTGTCTGGAACGGGCGCTCAGCTTTATTCCCCAGCTCGCCAGCGACGAAAGGTTTCTGGTCAACCTGCTGGTGGAAGGCGCTTTCGGGGCAAACATCGCCGACCCGCTGGGGTTCATTGATAATATGCTCGCGCACCTGCCGCCCTCGTTACGCCATCTTGAGCGCTACGCGCCACAGATGCGCGCGCAGACGCGCGTAGTGGTCGCCCTTCGTCTCTACGCCCAGGAGCGCTTTCGCGATGCCCGGCATCATCTGCGCGAAGCCCTGAGGTTGCACCCGGCCATTCTCGAACAACCTGAGGAGTTCATGGCGCAGATGCGTCGCGTCGCGCCCAGGCAACCCCAGCTCGATCCCGACCAGTTTATCGAAACGGTTCTCCGACATCTCCCGGACGAAGCCCGACCGCTGTTCCGGCTTCGTACCAGGCTGGTCAGCGCCGCGCGTTTCGCCGCAGCGTTTGACGACTACCACGCCGGACGCCGGCATCGCGTCATTCCCCACCTCGCCACGGCCCTGCGCTACGACCCCTCCGGGATCCTGAACCGCGGCGTCGTGGCGATTATGGTGAAATCACTGCCCGCCTTCCTGGAACACCGGCTGGCGGTCAGGCGCTGAGGCGTCCGGCGCGAGCGGCGAGGCGCCCTCCACAGGTTTATTTGGTCAAGGGCAGCCTCAGGTATGCTTTCGTTGCGCCTGTCTTACCACTATGTCATCTCTCGTCTCGGTGATTATTCCCAGTTACAATAGCGCGCGGTATATCGCCTCGACAGTAGAGAGCGCGCTTGCCCAGACCTATCCCGCGGTCGAGGTGATCGTGGTGGACGACGGATCTACCGACGCGACACAGGCGGTGCTGGCGCCATACCGGTCGCGGATCACCATTCTGCACCAGACCAACCGGGGACCGGCAGCGGCGCGCAATACGGGTCTGCGCGCCGCCGCGGGCGCGTACCTGCTTTTCCTCGACAGTGACGACCTGCTGGTTCCTACAAGCGTGGCCGCCAAAGTAGCTTTCCTGGAACAGCATCCGCAGTACGGGCTGGTCTATTCGGCCTGGACGCAAATCAGCGATGACGGCGCCCGCGTGCTTGGCGAGGTGCGTCCAAGCCGCCAGGGTGACGTGCTCGCGGCGCTTGTGCGCCGCGAGTTCTTTTTCTTCCCCGGCGCGGCGCTAATCCGGCGCACCTGCCTCGATACCGTCGGCGCCTTCGACGAGAACGCTTACGGCGCCGAAGATGCCGACCTCTGGATCCGCCTTGCCCGCGCCGGCTACGCCTTCGGCTACATTGATGAGCCGTTGTTCATGTATCGCTATCACGCAACCAGCATCACCGGCCGCGTTGATCCTCGCCAGATCGCGAGCTGGCAGATGCACCTCGCCCGGTTTTTTGCCGACACGACCCTGCCATCAGCTATCAAAGCGCTTGAAGACGAGGCCTATGCCATTCTGCACTACGAAACTGCCATGCGCTACTTCCGCATCTGCCAGATCGACAAAGCTCAGGAGCATCTGCGGCAGGCGTGGCGACGCTGCCCGACACTGGCGCAGCAGCGAATTCTGGATTGTATCGTCGGCGCAGCTCTCGATCCCCGGACCGACGACGCCAGAGCTTTGCTCGACCGCGTGTTCGCTCACCTTCCGGAGGAGGTTTTGCACCTGCGTCGCCTCCGCGATCGGGTGTACGGGCGTTACCATGTGGGGATGGTCTTTCTTTATCACCAGCGCCGGCAACGCCGCCACGCGCGCCGGCACCTCGTGGCAGCACTGCGAGGCGAACCACAGATTGTTTGGAACCGCGGGTTCCTCAGCATCGCACTACGTTCCCTGCTACCGTAGAAGTAACGAACTGTCATTTTTCGGAAACCAGACTGTTATCAACATGTTAGCCCGGCTCCGTACACTACCATTGTCAAGCATATACCAGGCTTGCGATGCTAACTGCGCTGGACTAAAGAACGTATGGCCCGCTCCCGCTGATCGCTCGCACCGAACGCATGTACGAACCGCATCGATACGGTGGTCAGCCACTGGCAGACCGGCACCCCGCTTGTAACAATCTGTTTGTTTCCCGCGGAGAGGCCCCCCATTCCTGCGCCTCTCCTGACCGAACGCATCAGATTCGTGGTGTCAGGCCGTTCACTTGCGCCCCTGACGGTCGCCTGTGGCGGCAGCGCCGGCCAATGTGCCGAAAGTGAGCACCAGTATGCGGGTTCTGACAATTGCTACCAATGCCACTCCCGCCGGTCTGGCAGCGGAGGTGGGCACCGGTCAGCACCAGCGTGTTGACTACCTGGAACTGGCGGAACGCTTCAATTCGGAATACATCGACTACAATCGTCTGCGCAACCTTCCTCTTGCCCAGAAGTTTGAAGATCTCCTGCGCAGCGACCTGCGTCTTGCGGCCGCCGCTACCCGCCTGGTTCGTCGGAAGGGCTATGATTGTGTTATCAGCCTCTCGGAGCGTGTCGGCATACCACTGGCATTGCTGCTCAACCGGCGGGTGCGCCATATCGTCATTTTCCATCACGGGATGTCGCCAAAGAAGTTGCGGCTCATAAAAGCCCTCAGACTGCAGCGGCGCTGGGATCTGATCGCGGCAATCAGCAGGGCTGAGGCCGAAGGCATGCGCGCGGCGCTGGACCTGGCGCCAGAACGTGTCGTCGCGCTGCACACCCCGGTAGACACAAACTTCTACCGGCCGAGAGCGCCTTCTAGTGGCGATGAAGGGTTGATCCAGAGTCTTGGCCTCTCTTACCGCGACTACCCGACGCTCATCCGCGCCATGCGCCGGTTGCCGCATATTCCTTGTCAGTTACGCGTGGGGAGCACGTGGGTCTCCCGGCGCGGCGGGCACGAGCGGGAGGAATTA
This sequence comes from Chloroflexaceae bacterium, assembly GCA_025057155.1. Lineage (NCBI taxonomy): Bacteria > Bacillati > Chloroflexota > Chloroflexia > Chloroflexales > Chloroflexaceae > Chloroflexaceae bacterium. Next base: position 197,304 of record JANWYD010000010.1, on the reverse strand, counting down.
CCGCCGAACGTTAGTCTGGAACCCTTCGTACATCCGAGTCATCTGCGCGAATACTATGCTGCCAGCCGCTTCATTATTGTGCCGATCCGCGCAACAACGCAGTGGAGCGCCGGGTGCACATCGGTGCAGATAGCACAGGCGATGGGCAAACCGGTCGTTGCGACTCGCATGCCCGGCCTGAGCGAATACGTCGTCGAAGGAGAAACGGGGTTACTGGTCGATCCAGGCGATGACCAGAGGATGGCCGCAGCTATTGACACACTCTGGAACGAACCGCAGCGGGTGGCGCGGATGGGTCGCCAGGCCCGGCAGTGGATGCAGGAGCGCTTTTCGCTCGATGCCTGGCTCCAACGTGTCGAGTCAATCGCCTGGCAGGTTGCAGAGCAAGGAGTAAACATCTGAGCCTATCGGGATGGGTCATAAGCGCGGCAACGGACCGGGCCTGAGCCAGCATGACCCTGCCGGTCATTGGTTTTGGAGAGCAGGAACAACCCATACTTCCGGCATGAATACAGGCCTTGCACGGGAGAGGTTGGGAAGGCTGCGATCTCCCAAGAGACCCTTTGTGCACCCTGCTCACCCCGTCATTGTGCGGCGCAGCCGCACCGGGCCTGACAAGAAATCGTTAAGCTATGCACCAGCTTGCCAACACCGTCTTACGCAATTCAATTGCCGGTCTCTTTGCTCAGATCACGATTAAACTACTCTCATTTGCCTTCTCGGTGCTGATCATCCGCCAGCTCGGGGCCAGCGACTTCGGCCAGTACGCGGCGGTGATCGGCTTCGGCACGGTCTTCCTGTTCATCGCCGATCTGGGGCTGGCGCCCTACACGGTGCGCGAGGTGGCCCGCCTGCGCGATCAACCCGACGGTCAGGAGCGCATCAGCGATCTCTACGCCAATGTGCTGGCCCTGCGGCTCATCCTGGCGCTGGTTGCCGGCGTGCTGGTGGTTAGCGCGGCCATCCTCACCGGGCGCCCTGCAATGATGATCGGCGCCCTTGCCCTGAACGCGCTCACCGTGCTGATCTACGCCTTCCACGGAAGCACCGAGGCCGTGCTGGCCGGTCACGAGCGCCTCGATCTGACCGCCGGGATGCAGGTGGTTAACCAGTTGATCTTCGTCTGTCTGGGTGGCCTGGCTCTCTGGCTGGGCCTGGGCTACTACGGCTTGATTATGGCCACGATGGCCGGTGTTGCCGTGATGACGGCGCTGGTGATGCGCGCGGTCTGGAATCTTGGTATTCGTCCGGGCCGGCTGGGTCTGCAGACCTGGGTTCCGCTGCTGCGAGCCGCCTTCCCCTTTGGGATCGTGGGCCTGACTCTGGGGATTTCGTATCGTTTCGATACCGTGTTGCTCAACATCTACAGCGGCGACGTGCCCACCGGTCACTATAACGCGGCCTACAATCTAGTGTTCGCCCTGGTGACTCTGTCAAACGTGCTCAACACGGCGCTTTACCCCTCACTATCGCGCGAGGCGGTAAATAACCCGGCCCGTTTGCCGCGGATCTATGAGCGTTTGCTGCGCTACCTGTTGCTGGTGGCACTGCCACTTGCCGTCGGCGGTTTCATCCTTGCTGAGCCGCTGGTAGACTTTCTCTTTGGTGCGGAGTACAAGCCCTCGGCGCAACTCCTGGCAATTTTGATCTGGACCGTGCCGCTGATGTTTATCTCAGAATTTCTCGGCTATGTGATTACGATTGCTGGACGCGAGGCATCAGCAGCAAGGGCGATTGTTGTCAGTAGCAGCGTCAGCGTCATCGCCAATCTCATCCTGATACCTCACTACGGTGTTCTAGCAGCAGCAATTATCACTCTGGTCACAGAGATGGTGCTGGTTAGCCAGTATCTCTGGATGCTGCGCGAACTGCTGAGAAACATGCAATGGAGCATCCTCCTGATCACACGCTTCTTTGCCGCGCTACTTTCAATGGCCATCGTCGCATATTTATGCCGCTATTTGCCAGCGCCATTGACCATTGGCATTGGCGGGGCGCTCTATGGTGGATTGCTGCTGGCAATGGGGGTGATTGGTCAGGAAGAAACTCGCTTTGTGCGTGAGATGCTCGCGGCGCGTTTCCAGAAAAACAATGTAGGCACAACATGAGACAAAGAATTTCTGTTAGCGTTCATTATTCTGCTACCTGTGGGCGTCAAAAGCGATATTTCATCGCTACTCTAGCATCATTTAACCGAAAGCACTAGAGAGGCTTCTAGAAAAATGCGCAAGTACATCCCCTTTAATCAGGCCTCAATCGGTGAAGAGGAGCGCACAGCCGTGTTACGCGCTCTAGATAGCGGAGCGCTCGGTGGAAATGGACCAATCAGTGCGCAGGCGCAGGAACGGTTACGGACTGTTCTTGGTGCGCGGCACGTATTGCTGACCACTTCGTGCAGTCATGCGCTAGAAATGGCGGCGATGGTGCTCCAGCTTGGACCTGGTGACGAGGTAATTATGCCAAGTTTTACGTTTGTCACCACGGCAAGTTCGGTCGTGCGACAGGGCGCTCGGCCCGTATTCGTCGATATTGATGAACGGACGTTCAATCTCGATCCAGAACAGATTGAACGGCATATCACTCCATCCACGCGGGCCATCGTGCCGGTTCACTATGCCGGGCAAAGTTGCGACATGGATGCGATCCTCAATATAGCTCGCCGTCATCAACTCTACGTTATCGAAGACGCCGCCCAGGGGATCGGGGCGCGTTATGGCGGGAGATTCCTGGGAACTATTGGTGATATCGGATGCTTCAGTTTTCACGTCACCAAGAATATCGTCGCTGGAGAAGGCGGGGCCTTTATCACCAACGACGATCACATCGCCGAGAAAGCAGAAATCATTCGTGAGAAGGGAACCAATCGCTCCAAATATCTTCGCGGAGAAGTGGACAAGTACACCTGGGTTGAGATAGGCTCGAGTTTCATACCCTCTGACCTTCTTGCCGCAATCATTATTGCCCAGATTAACAAGATGGAGAAAATTCATCAACAGCGGCGAGCCATCTGGCAACGTTACCGGGAAGGATTATGCGAACTAGAGCAGCGAGGAGACATCATTCTTCCCTATGTGCAACCCGCAGCCGAGCCCAACTGGCATATATTCGCATTTCGTGTAACTGATGTGGAACGCCGAGACGCAGTGCTTGATGAACTCAAACATCGTGGCATAGGCGCCACATTCCACTTTGTGCCGTTGCATTCTGCACCATACGCTCGTGCCAGGTGGGGGTATCAGCCTGAAGATCTACCGATTACTGAACGTGTTGCGGCATCTCTGATTCGGCTTCCAATCTATCCTGATCTCAGCGCGGAAGACCAGGAATACATTATTGAGACAATCTACGACATTTTCGCAACCCGTCAGCGGGAAAGATGTTGTGGGGGATGCTGAGGATTGTCAGAATTGCACGCGTCCGGTCGCGGTGGCCCATAGGCGTTTCGGAGGCGATCCGCTAACAACTTTTCACTTGGCCTATGGACTTAGCGAGAGCGAGGCTATCCTCTATGAAGATCATCGATCACCCATCACGTGAACTCTGGAGCCAGGTTGTCGCTCGATCGCCATATGCCACGTTTTTCCACACGCCGACGTGGGCTGATATTCTTGTCTCCACTTTTCCTGAGATGCATATCGCCACTAAAGCGTTTTGTCTGGACGACAACACGGTGGCGCTAGTGCCGATCATCGGCACGATGGAGCGAAATGGTTTCTTCGGATGGTTCGAGTCGATGTATCCTGGCGCCTATGGCGGACCGGTAGCGGAAAGACCCCTGACGCCATTCGAGATGAAGGCCATTTCTCATCACCTGACGAGTCGCCATACCGCCTATGTGCAAATAATGGGCAACCCGTTCCTCGGTTCGGAGAAGGATTTTCACGTAGATGCAGCGTTTACGCCCTCGCTACAGTATACACATTTCCTGTACCTGGAGGATGGATTTCATAGCGTCCACGATCGTTTCTCAGCCGAGAAACGTCGGTATGCTCGCAAGGCCGTCAAACTTGGCGTGGTTGTCTCCGTAGCCGAAACGTGGGAGGAATACGAGCAGTATTATCAAGCCTATCTGGATACGCTGGAGCGCTGGGGAGCATCAACACTCGTGCGTTACCCGCGTAGTTTGTTTGAGCACCTGTTCCGTCATCGTTCTGATGCAATCAGGCTCTGGATCGCAAAGAAGAATGGTCAGGTTATCTCTGGGAAACTTGTATTTTATCACCAACGCCAGGCGCTGTACTGGCATGGAGCGACCATTCAACGTTACTTCGATCATCATCCAGCGCCGCTCCTGATGACAGAAGTGGTGCGAGATGCGTGTCGCCAGGGGTTGCAGTATCTCGACCTTGGGCCAAGTGGCGGCTTGTCGGGAGTCGAATTTTACAAAGAGACCTTCGGCGCCCAGAAACGCTTCTTCGGAAGTTACGTCTGGAACGCGAACAGGCTGTACCGTCTCTATAAGCGCCTGCGCGGCCTTGGTCGCAGGATAGCATCGAAGACTGCCGCATAGCAGCGGCTGTACTTTATAGATGGCGAGTTACACATCAACTGCGAAGGATACGTTGTATGCGCATTGTACTTATTACTCACTTTTTCCCACCCGGTCATCTCGGCGGCACAGAAGTTCTGACGACAAATCTGGCCACCAGTCTTCACATGGCCGGACATGCTGTACAGGTGATCTGTGCTGAAGACTGGACAACGGCGGAAAGTCATATAATCCATCCGGTAGATGATGTATACCAGGGCGTGCCTGTGCAACGGCTGCGGTTTAACTGGATGAAAGCGCCCGACGTGTTTGGCTATCTGTATAATAACCCCGAGGTCGAGCGATACCTCACCAGGTTCTTTGAGCGCTTCAAGCCAGATGTTGTCCATATTACGTCGTGCTATTCACTGTCTGCCAGTGTCATTTCCGCCGCATACAGACTCGGTTTGCCGATTGTACTCACAGCGACCGACTTCTGGTTCCTCTGCGCACGTAATACGCTCTTGCAGCCGGACGGCTCGCTATGCGACGGTCCAACTGACTCATGGAAATGTAACCGCTGCATGGCTTCACAGACCAAAATCTATCGCTGGTCGGGCAAGCTATTACCAGCAGCCGCAACTGCTGCGTTCATCCGTACGGTGAGTCGCAATGCCTGGTTGACATCTCAGCGTGGTTTACGCGGCATGATCGGAGATTGGGAGGCCCGCACCCATTTTCTGCTACAGTCACTCGAAAAAGTAGATCAGATCGTCACAGCTTCCAGCTTCGTGCGCGAATTGTTCATCACCTATGGTGTAGCGCCCGAGAAGATCGAAGTTTCGGCCTACGGTCTGGATACGACCTGGGCAAGAGGGTATGAGACCAAAACGCCGTCGCATCAGTTGCGCATAGGTTTCATTGGTCAGATCATCCCATCGAAAGGCCCCGACATCCTCCTGCAAGCCGTGAAGAGCCTGCCGGATCACCTGCCTGTCCAGGTGGTGATCTATGGCAACCTCGATAAGGAGCCAGCGTATGGCAATACGCTGCGCCAATTGGCGGCTAATGATCCAAGAATACGCTTCGCTGGCACATTCGAGAATAGTCGCATGGGCGATGTCCTTACTGAGATTGACGTACTGGTGGTTCCTTCAATATGGTATGATTTTCCTCTAGTCGTTTCTTCGGCTCTAGCTACGAAGACGCCGGTTCTGGCAACCGATCTTCCGGGAATGAATGAATTGATAGAGCACGAGCGAAATGGATTGCTATTTCCGCGCGGCAACTGGCGAGAGCTCGCTGCACGGATCACACGTCTGATTGTGGAACCTGAGCTGCTTCCACGGCTTCGACTGGGAATTGATCCGGTAAAGACGGTCGACGAGATGCGTGAAGAGTACGAAGCCCGCTACACGGAACTGGTCCATTCGAACGTTGCCTGACTGTTTCGATTAATTGGCCGGTAGCCGTGATTTCGCTACTGAGTCGCTGGCGTTACCGCTTTCTAAGATTTCAGTGCTTTGTGAGTTGCCCTCGGTGACAGGACCTTCTTCGCCAGGCTTTACATCTGCGCCGAGTTATACCGCCGCTTAGCAAGTGACGATAAGCTTATGAGCCAGCCGATGAGATGAGTTGAGTAGAGAAAAAGCAGTAGCTCTATAACCATAACAATAACAATAACAATGAAGGCTGCGATTTTCCCGTAGACGATGCCAGGCGACCTCCCACTCCGGCTAATGGCGACAAGGAGATCCTCTTGAAGGTGCTGCTTGCCATCCATCATTTCCCGCCGCGCTACAGCGCCGGCGCCGAACTGTACACTTTCCGCCTGGCACGCTGGCTGCTGGCTCACGGGCATGAGGCTGAGGTGGTCTGCGTTGAGACGCTCAACGCGGACCGGCCTGCCGGGGTCGAGGCCGAGCGTGACAGCTACGAGGGCGTGCCGGTCTGGCGGCTGCACCTGGGTCTGCGGGGCGCCCCGGCGAACTGGACCTACGCCAACCCCATGGTTGCCAAGTGGATCGCCGGGCATATGCAGACCAACCGCCCAGACCTGTTGCACCTGCATAGCGGCTACCTGATCGGCGTGGGCACACTGGAGGAGGCCCGCCATCTCGGTGTGCCGAGCGTGGTGACCCTGCACGATTACTGGTTCCTCTGCCCGCGCTTTACCCTGCTGCGCGGCGACGGCCACGTCTGCGCCGAGATCCCCGCCGATCCGGCCGGCTGCGCCTGGTGTCTCAACCTCGACCGGCGCCGCTATCGCCTGCCCGAGCAGATTAGCCAGGGAGCCGCAGGCTGGCTCTGGATCACCCTGGCCGGCAGCGCAGGACGTGAGGCGCAGGCCGCGCGGCGCACGTACCTGCGCGAGACCCTGGCGCGGGTCGATCTGGTGATTGCCCCCTCGCGGTTCCTGGCAGGAATGTTTGCCAACCATCTGCCTTATAGCAAACTGCGAATGCTACGCTGTGGCCTCGATACGGACCTGCTGGCTGCCGTGCCGCCACCGTCACTGAGCGACACGCTACGCCTCGGCTATCTCGGCCAGATTGCACCGCATAAGGGAGTTCACGTGCTTGTGCAAGCAGTGCGCCAACTACCATCTGATGGACGTCCCATCCAGTTGCGGGTCTTCGGCGACCTTGAGCGGAACCCGGACTATACGCGCCAGTTGCGGACACTGATAGACGCCGATCCTCGCATTACGCTGGCAGGTCCATACAATCGCACGCAGTTGCCTGCGGTGCTTGGCGATCTGGATCTGACTGTTGTTCCATCGATCTGGTACGAGAATAGTCCGCTGGCGATTATGGAGGCCCACGCTGCGGGCCGACCGGTGATCACCTCTCGCCTTGGCGGTATGGCCGAACTGGTGCGCGACGGGGTAGACGGGCTGCACTTCCAGCCCGGCGACGCCGACGACCTGGCGCGGCAGATCCAGCGCCTGCGCGACGATCCAGGATTGCTGGAACGGCTGCGCGCCGGGGTGCGTCCGCCACCTAGCATTGACGACGAGATGGCAGAACTGATGCAGGCCTATCGCCTGGTGATCGAGCAGCGCCGGGTGACGCGACCGGTGGAGGTGGGTTGATGTCGCCAAGCGTCGCCATCATTGTGCTGACCTACAACGGCCTTGCCGACACCCTGGCCTGCCTGGCGTCGCTCGAAGGTCTCGAGTACCCCCGCGAGCGGTATCGCGTTGTGGTGGTAGACAATGCCTCGCAAGACGGCACCCCCGCGGCGGTGCGGGAAGCCTGTCCCCGGGTGGTGGTGATTGAGAATGGTGCGAACCTCGGCTTCGCAGCGGGAAACAACGTCGGGCTGCGCTATGCGCTGGCGCAGGGTTGCGACTATGCTCTGTTGCTCAACAACGACACCGAAGCGGCGCCGGATATGCTCACGGAACTGGTGAACGCCGCCGAGTCCGACCCGCGCATCGGCGCGGTCGGGCCGATCATCTACTACCACGCCGCGCCGATGCGCGTCTGGTCGGCGGGCGGCTGGATCGACTGGGAACGGGGCATCAGCCGCATGGACGGCGAGGTTGAGGATCGGGGACAATTTACGGCAACCCGCGAGGTAGACTTCGTTACCGGGTGTGCGATGCTGCTGCGGCGCGCCGCCCTGGAGCGCGCCGGCCTGCTCGATGAACGCTTCTTCATGTACTTCGAGGAGACCGAGTGGTGCGTGCGCGCCAGCCGGGCGGGCTTTCGCATCCTCTTCGCGCCGCGGGCAAAGCTGTGGCACAAGATTCCCCTGAATGCCCGGTTTGATAAAGAGTACCTGGCTTACTACATGACGCGCAACCGGCTACTGTTCCTGCGGGCCACAGGCGCCCGACCGCGGACCTGGTTCAACGCCCTGGTGCTGCAGGATCTGCGCACCTACCTGAGCCTGTGCCTGCGCCCGAAGTGGCGCTCCCGCCGGGGGCGAGTAGGGATGCGCCTGGCATGGATTGACTTCTGGCGCGGGCGGTTCGGGCGACTGGAGACAGCGATTTAGTGTGGAGGTGTGGAGGTGTAGAGGCGTAGAGGCGTGGAGGCGTGGAGGTGATTTCGTCAGAAGCCGCCAACCCCGCCTCCCGATAGGCCGAAGCCTTGCGGTACACCAACCTGACCACCCCACAGCCCTATACCGATAAAGGTGCTAATGATGCGCATTGGAATTGACGTTCGCTACCTCTCCCACGGCCTGGTGGGCGGTGTGCATACGTATGTCAAGCACCTGGTTCCGGCCTTGCTTGCGGCAGGTCCGGAGCACGAGTTTATCCTGTATGCCGACACGAAGGCGCCCTTTGAACTGCGCGATCTGCCCGCACACGCGACCGTGCGCTACCTTCCGTACCGCGGGGCGCCCTCGAGTGTGGTCAACGATCTGCTCCTCCTCCGGCGAGCCATGGCCAGTGACCGGCTCGACGTGGCCCACTTCCCGGCCAACTATGGTTTCGGGCCTCAGGGGACGACAACGGTAATTACGCTACACGACGCAATTAATGTCATGCCTCTCAGGGAGATTATCGCTGGCCATCGCAAAGATGCGCGGACCATTGGGATGATGACCTACCTGCACCTGATGAGCCGCGCGGCGGTGCGACGATCCCACGGCATTCTCACTATCTCCGAGCACGCGCGCCGGGACATTCTGCGCTACTGCCGGATCGATCCGGAGCGGATCACAGCGATTTACCTCGCGCCTACCCCCGACCTGCGCCTGGTGCGCGATCCCGAGATCCAGGCGGCGGTGCGAGAGCGCTACGACCTGCGGCTGCCCTTCGTGCTCGCCGATGGTCTGAAGAACCCTGCGGTGATCGTGCGCGCCTGGCGGCGCCTGCCGGACAAGATACGTTCGAAGTACGTGATCGTCTTCTTCGCACGACATCAGCCGCTCCCCATCGTTCAGGAAGCCGTGGCAGCCGGATATGCCCGCTTGCTCCTGCGGCCGCCCCGTGAGGACCTGATCACCCTCTTCAGTATGGCGGAGGCGTTTGTCTTTCCTTCGTGGATCGAAGGCTTTGGCATCCCTATCCTGGAGGCGATGACCTGTGGCGCGCCGGTGATTGCCTCGGATCGCGGATCGATCCCCGAAGTCGCCGGGGGCGCTGCGCTGATCTGCGATGCCGAGGACGACTGCACCCTGGCAGCATTGATTACTCGGGTGCTAAGCGACCCGGAGGAAGCCGAACGGCTGCGCACCCTCGGCTACGCCCGAGCCGGACAGTTTTCGTGGCACTCCACGGCTGAACGCACGCTGGCAAGTTACGCCCGCTTCCAGACGATGCAGAATGTCCATGCCCGGATAGCGGCAGGGGTTACGCCGACCCGTCCTGCCACACCTGATTCTCATCACAGCCACAAGGAAACACCCTGATGCGCATCCTCGCTCTCTCAACCTGGTGGCCTGAGCCTGCTGATAATGGCTCACGCATGCGGATCATGCAACTGGTGCGTCACCTGGCCAAGCGCCACGAAGTGCATCTGATTGCCTGTACGCAGGGTCCGGCTACACTGGCTCGACGCGAAGCCTTGCAACAGATGTGCGCTTCGATTACCGCTGTCGAACGCCCAGGGCGCCCGCTACGGCTGACGGACCATCTGACCAGTCTGGTGGTGCCAGAGCCGGCCTCGGTACGCGCCACGTGGAGCGCAGAACTGGCCAGGGCCGTCGAGACCGCGACACGACAGTGGCAGCCCGATGTCGTCATCGCGTTTCAAATCGATATGGCCCCATACGCGCTCAGAGTCGCGAGGGCGCCCCGTATCCTGGAAGAGCTGGAACTGGCCTATCTGCTCGAGCATTACCGCAAGCAGCGCAGCCCGCACCGACGCCTGCGCTACCTGCTCACTGCGCTGCAACACCAGCGCTATGTACGCCATCTGCTGCGCGGCTTCAGCGCGGTAACCGTGGTGTCCGAGCGCGAAGCGGCACTGGCCCGCCGGCTAACAGGCAACACGCCGGTCGAAATCAGCATTGTTCCCAACGGTGCTGATCTGATTGGCTGTCAGGGCTACCGGTACGATCCAGAGCCCGACACGCTGATCTACCCCGGTGCATTGACCTATGCCGCCAACTTCGATGCCGTGCGCTTCTTTTTGACGGAGATCTTTCCGCAGATCCAGCGCCAGCGCCCTGCGGCAACCTTCCGGGTTACTGGACACAACACGGTCGAACAGCGAACGGCTTTACCAGTGTCGAAGGGGGTCGTTTTCACCGGTTATGTTGAAGATGTGCGCGCCCTGATCGCCCGCAGCGCAGTCGAAGTCGTGCCTCTGCGCGAGGGTGGGGGCACACGCTTGAAAATCCTTGAAGCCCTGGCCCTGGGCACACCGGTAGTCAGCACCACAAAAGGCGCCGAGGGGCTTGACCTCGTGCCTGGACAGGATCTCATGATCGCCGACACCCCCGCGGCCTTTGCTGAAACTACCGTGCGTTTGCTCACCCATCCCGTGGAGCGCGCGCGATTAAGTGCAAATGGTCGTCGCGCAGCGGCTGAACGGTACGACTGGCGAACTATTGGAACCCGCTTCGTTGACCTCATCGAAGCCATCGTTGCCCAGAGGAGCCTGGCCTATGTCGCGCCACACGCCTGATCTGGCCATCATCATTGTCAACTGGAACACGCGCCAGCTCTTGCTGGACTGCCTGGCCTCACTGCCGGCGGCGACCGCCGGGATTGCCGCCGAAACGTGGGTAGTGGACAACGCCTCCCGCGATGGAAGCGTCGAGGCAGTGCGAGAGCAATACCCCGAGGTGCGTATCATCGCTAATAAGGAGAATCTGGGCTTCGCGGTTGCGAACAACCAGGCCATCCGGGCCAGCGACAGCCGGCACGTGCTGTTGTTAAACAGCGACACGATCGCGCGCCCCGGCTCACTGGCAGCGCTGGTGCACTTTCTCGATGCTCACCCGGACGTGGGAATCGTCGGTTCGCGCCTCCTCAATTCCGACGGCTCTCTGCAACCGTCGTGGGCATTGTTTCCCAGCTTGTTCACCGAACTGCTCGGCAAGAAACTACGCCTGCGCTGGCGCTATCCGACAACGGACGGAACACTGGCCTACAGCACCGATTGGATTGATGGCGCAGTGCTGATGATCCGGCGCAGCATCCTGCCCCAGGTCGGGCTGATGGACGAACGCTACTTTATGTACACCGAGGAAGTTGACTGGTGCTATCGCACGCGTCAGGCCGGCTGGAAGGTGTGCTACCTGCCGGGGTCGGAAGTGATCCACTTCGGCGGGCAGAGCAGCAAACAGGCAGCGACACGGATGAAGTTTGAACTGTATCGGAGCAAGCTGCGCTTCTTTCGCAAACACTACGGTCGCCCGGCTGCTGTACTGCTAGGTCTGGGACTGCAGTTTATCTTTCTCGGCAAGGCTACCATTGGCGGTCTGATGCTGATGGCAACCGCAGCGCGCCATCCCACAGGACACGCCTTCGCACGCGACGGGGGATTGCTGCTGATGGCGCTCAGCCGCCATATCTGGCAAGCGCCGCTTCCCGAGCAGTGCTGAGATGGCAGGAGCGATCCATGTGGCGATGGCTTGATATGCTTGAACGACCGGAGGAGCTGCCCTCACTCCCCCGGCGGCTCATTATGTCTGCCGTCATCGTGGCCATGATCGCCTACAGCGTTCTGATCGGGATGATCCTCGCCCGCGGGACCTCGCGTCTGGCGCTGATGCTTGTCGTGCTCCCGCTGCTACCGATCGCCATAAGCTTCGCCTCGCGCTATTTCGCGACCATTGTTCTGATCCTGCCCCTGACAGCGCTCGCGATGCGCACGGCCAATATGCCGGTAGGCAATGCCAGCGAAATGCCTATCAGCATGGTCATTACGCTCGGGCTGACCGGGTTGTGGCTGGTCGGCATGCTGACCCGGCGCAAATGGGAGGTGACACCCACACCATTCAACCGGGTGTTGCTGGCGTTCATGGTCGTTTGCATTATTTCCCTGCCCTGGGGCATCCTGTGGGCCGACCCGATCCTGAACTGGAGCGTCATGGGCAACTTCCGCCTGGTCCAGATCGCCTCGTTATTGTCGTTGCTGGCCCTGATGTGGGTTCCGTTCCTGGTTGCACGTTTCATTGACCAGACCTGGCAGATCTGGTTTTACCTATGGTCATTCATCGTCGCTGGCGCAATGATGACTTTCACCCAGTTTTTCGGGATACGCCAGCCATTTCTGAGCGATCAAGGACTGTGGGGACTGTGGTTTGCAGTGCCGCTGGCCGGACTGGCGCTTGTCTATCCGCACACGCCGTGGTATGGAAGACTGCTGGGCGTGACGCTCCTCGGCTGGCATCTGTACCTGGCAGCGATTAAGAACTCCCTCTGGGTCTCTGGCTGGCTCCCGACCCTGGCGGGGTTGTTTGCGCTAAGCTTTCTGCACTCGCGCAAAATCTTCGTGATGCTGCTAATCATAACTATCCCCTTTGCGGTCCTCGGACCGGGGCGGACCTACCTGGATAGAGTAACTGCTGCAAACATCGAAGAAGGCAGCAGCGGACGCCTGGAGATCTGGGAGCGTAACCTGGGGATCGTGCGCGAGCACTGGCTCTTCGGCACCGGACCGGGGGGCTACGCACCCTATAACATGACCTACTTTCCCTGGGATGCCCGCTCGACCCATAATAACTACTTCGACATTCTGGCCCAGTTCGGGGTGGTTGGCTTAGGGCTCTGGCTCTGGTTCGTGGGCGCCAGTTTGTGGTATGGCTGGCGCACAGTGCAGATCGCGCCGCCCGGACTGCTACACACGGTGGCCATTGTCGCCACGGCCGGCTGGGCCGCTGCGCAGGTCTCAATGATGCTGGGTGACTGGGTATTGCCCTTTGTCTACAACCAGAGCATCGCGGGCTTTCGCTACGCGATCTATAGCTGGCTCTTTCTCGGATTGCTCATTGTGGTGAGGCGGATGGTTGATCGGCAAAGCGTTGCCGCCTCAAGAGCACCCGCGCAGGAGGTCTGAAGTATGTCGCTCCATCCATCTCTGCCAGACCGGTTGGCTGTCGCGGATCAGGCCGCAAGAAAATACTCGGCAGGTTTCGGCTGGCGTTTCTGCGCTTTTGTCATAACGGTTGTTTTGATTCTGACCAGCCTGCCATTCATCTTTGCCTACACCACCGCGCCGCCAGGCCGCCATTTTACTGGTGTAATGTTCAATATCCCCGACCATAACCAGTACTTCGCATGGATGCGTGATCTGAGCCGCCAGAACCTCGCGGCCAACCGGCTTACCCCCGAACCGAACGAGCCAGCGCTCTTCCACTTACTCTGGTGGAGCGCCGGTCGCGCTGGCGCGCTATTTGGTCTGGAGTTCGGCACGGTGTTTGGGATCTTACGAATCTTTGCCACAATCCTGTTCCTGGCATGTGCATATGCCTCTTTCTGCATTGCCGTGCCCGATCATGTTCAGCGACGTCTGGCGTTCGTATTGTTCGCCTTTGGCGGAGGGCTTGGCGTCATCTGGATTTTCGTCAAGTACATGCGGGGTCTGCCTGATGCGCCGTTCCCTTTCGACATCTATACTTCCGAGCCGAATAGCTTCTTCATCGCCCTGGCCTTTCCCCACTTCGGCGTGGCCCTGGCACTGATTATTGCCCTGATCGGCCTGACGCTCTATGCCCAGCAGCGCCAGCAACTGCGCTACGCCGTGCTGGCCGGGATCGTAGGGGCGTTGATCGGCCTGCAGCATGCCTACGACCTGCTCACTGTCGGGGCCGTGCTTGGCCTGTGGTGGCTTTTGATCTGGTGGCGTGATCGCCGCTTCCCGGCTTTCCTGTTCAAGGCTGGCCTGATCATCGTGGCCTTCGCTCTTCCGCCGGCCGCCTACCTTTCCTACCTGGTGCTGACGGATGCCACCTGGGGCGGTAAGCTGGCGCAGTTCGACAATGCCGGGGCGTGGACGCCGGGACCCCTGCATCTGCCGATCCTGATGGGTCTGCCCCTGCTGCTGGCCCTGCTCGCCTTCCGCCCGCGGATGCTCCGCAGCCGCGACGACGCCGAACTGCTGGTGGCGGTATGGTTCCTCGCCCACTTCGTGCTTATCTACTTACCGCTCAGCTTCCAGATCCACCTGCTCCTGGGCTGGCAGGCGCCGATTGCCATCCTCGCTGCCCGTGCCATCCAGCGGAGCATCTGGCCATGGCTGCGCGCGCACACGCCACGCCTGGCGCGGCCTGCTCTGGCAACCATCCTGGGGCTGTGCGTCGTGACCAATGTCTATATTTTGTTCTGGCGCTTCTACGACCTCTCACGCTACAGCCAGCCTTACTTCCTGAGTCAGGATGAGGTGGCCGCATTGCGCTGGCTGGGAAGCCATGCGACCAATCAGGATGTGGTGCTGGGCGTGCTGGAAATCAACCAGCATGTCCCCGTCTGGTCCGACGCACGGGCCTATGTGGCGCACTGGGCCGGGACGCTGGACTTTTTTACTAAACGTGAGAATGCGGAACGGGTGGTCAATCCCGCCACATCCCGGCCTGAGCGTCGAGCGCTGCTCAACGAGTTCGGGGTAACGTATGTGATCGTGCGCGAGCAGGATCACCCGCGCATCGCCTTTGAGACCAGTTCAGGGCCAGAACTAGTTCCAGTATATACAAATGCAACGGTCACGATTTATCGCGTGCAGCCTGCTGATCATCCTGCTGTATCTCAGCGCCTGTTTGTCACCACCGCCGTCCCTGCCTGAGGTGACCATCTCGCCTCTGCCCGACGCCCTCCCCACCCCCCAACTGGAGGGCATTGCCCGCGAGCGGCGCGAGGTGCAATTTCAGAGCGACGAGGCAACCCTCGCCGGGGAACTCGATCTCCCCGCAGGTGACAGGCTCGCGCCGCTGGTCTTTATCATCCACCACTCCGGCCCGGTAACGCGGGATGCTTACGGGTACCTGGCCGAGATCCTCCTGCCTGCAGGCTTTGCCGTGTTCCGCTTCGACAAGCGCGGCGCCGGGCAGAGCACAGGAGTCTACGGTTGCTGCGAAGCCGATGACGCGCTGGCCGCCTACCGCGCCGCTGCGAGCCAGCCGGGGATCGACCCTGAACGGGTGTTTATCGTGGCTCAGAGCATTGGCACCCGGCACCTGGCCGCGCAATTCGCCGCGTTCCGGGCCATCCAGCCGCCACGGGGCGTTGCGCTGATTTCCAATCTGCTTGGCCCGGAGGAGATTACCGCTGTCGCTGCGCCGATCCTCGTCATCGTCGCCGATAGCGAGCCGGAACTGGCCCGCATCGGCCTGGACGCAGTGACCGCCCATCGAGAGAAGCTGCCCTTCGGCGCGGATCTATACATTGCTGAGGGGGCTGAGCATACACTGTTCGACATTACTAATGGCCCCATAGATTGGAGCGATCCAGGTTGGACGAAGCGCTATCATCGGGGAGCAATGGCGCATCTGGTAGGCTGGTTGCGCGCAGCGACGATCAGTTTTTAGGACTTATTGACTATGCACCTGATTCGGGGAAGCAGTCAGAGCGCGCTAGACTGGCAGGCGCCTGGCAATGGCGCACGCCAGCCAACGAAGCAGGTGCGCTGACCAACGCCAGCGATGTCCTGTTTCACTTCCATCGGATGGCTATGGCCAGCCTCTGGATTGGCGATCGCTCACAGGGGATTAACATACAGTAATCCACTCCAGACTCCCAGAACAGCAGCTATTGTCAATTCGCTCGAGGTCAGCAACTGCAACCGCTGTAACCTGGTTAATTGTTATAACCCGACTTTTACGATGAGTACGATGGCGGCAGTGTTTTCGATTGATGCCCCACTGATGCGAATATGGCCGTGGATGAGCACGTCGAGGAGGATGCAGCGAACTCCAATCTTTTTTCCCCTGTCCCTGTGTCGTACAGACACTTCGGTATCGAGGCATTCAATGACAACCCGCTCACGAAAAGCAAAAGCCTGCTCAGCCAGCATTCACGATGATGTGATACTATGCTTTGCACGTAGATGCTACAAGCTGCCGACAAGTCCTGTGTTGCCTGCATCTTCGGCGGTGCATTCAATACTGATAGGCGGCGTTTCTAGCAGCTTTGCTGACGCTTCTCTGCATGTGATTACTGGCCAGAATTCGCTGGATCAAACTTGTATCTGTATACCAGATGCAACAATCCAGGGGAGCAACGCATCGTGGCACTACGTCCTGGCACCCTCCTGCTCGTGTCTGGCGCTTTAGCAAGCGCCTTTATCTTCCTTTCGGTCCTCTTCGCTCCGAAACAGGCGGTGGCGACCATTTCGAGACCCCACCATTCACACGCGGAGCAGGTTACGATTCGTAACCGCATCCTCGCCCAACCCTCCGAGCCGAACAACCAGCTCTGGCAGCAGGTAGTCGGGCCTTGCGCAGGCGGCGCGGTGTTTGGCCGCGCGGGTGATGGGTGCGGCGGTGCAGGCACCTTCTTCGATGTCACCGAGATCTTCCCCCCACAGGTCCTGCGCGATGCCGCCTCTCCCGCCGCCCCCTGCGAGAACGGACGGACCAGCGGCCTCTGCTATCGCATGTGGTACGTTGGCACCGGCCCCGCCCCCCTCTACGAGCGCCGCATCGGCTATGCCGTCTCCCCCGATGGCATCGCCTGGAGCCGCGTCCCTGGCAACGCCTACGGCGGCGCCGTCTTCGAGGGCTCCGGCGTGCCCGGCGCCTTCGACCGGGCTGGGGTCTCTACTATGAACATCATTCGGGTTGGCAGCATCTTTCGCATGTACTACAGCGGCTTCAGCGATCCCAACACCATCGCTGGCATCGGTCTGGCCGAGTCGGTGGACGGGCGGACCTGGACCCGCGTCCCCGGCAACGCGGGCAGCGGCGCCGTCCTGCGCCACTCCGGCGACCCTGCGCAGTTCGACGCCTCCTACGTTGTCGCGCCCAGCGTCCTCCTCGACCAGGCCAGCCCCGCTGCGCCCTGCGAGGGCGGACGCGCCAGCGGCCCCTGCTACCGCATGTGGTTCGAGGGCGTGCGCACCAGCCCGGCCTATAGCTTTGCCATCGGCTATGCCCTCTCCCCCGACGGGGTGAACTGGACCCGGGTGAGCAATTACAGCGATGGTTCAATCTTCCGCGCCGGGCCGTTCGGCACCTTCGACGATAACAGCGTCGGCGTTCCCTTCGTCATCAAAGACGGCGCCATCTACCGGATGTGGTACGAGGCCAAAGGCTTTACTGCCGGCTTCACCACCGGCCACGTCGTCTCCACCGACGGGCGCGCGTGGGTGCGGCCCACGCCGAATGCGCCGGTGTACACGGGCGCCAGCGACGCGATCGTGGCCGGCGCGCCAGACGAGGTCTGGGCGGTGCGGGGGTTGAAGGAGGGGCCGCGCTACCGGCTCTACTACGCCACCAGCACGCGCCCGAACTCCTTCCGCTTCGGGTTAGCTGAGATGACTCCGGGGACGCCGCTTACTGGCGTCAGTATCGAGCGCGCTGGAATGCTCTATAACCTCCGCTTTACCACCGGAGCCATCCCTAATGGGGGCAGCGTACTGGTAACCCTGCCTCCGGAGGTAGACATCGCAACGGTTGTCCCGCAAACCCTTGGCGGCTTCGGCGTCGAGGCGACTCTGGCTGCGGATCCGGCGGCGGTGACCGATGCATGGTCAGGCGGAACGGCGCGAGGAGCGCTGCTGGCGCGGTTGCCGCAAGGCGCGCCAGCGGGTCAAAAGACGATCAGCTTCACGCTCGGCGGCGCGTTGCCAGACGACGCAGCGGCGCTTATCCAGATCTTTAACCGTCGGGAAGTGATCGGGTACGCCGAGGTGTCTTTCAGCGAGGCGCCTCCTACTCCCACCAGCACCCCGACGCCAACGAATACGTCGGCGCCAACGGCCACTCCGACGCCGACGAATACGTCGGCGCCAACGGCCACTCCGACGCCGACGAATACGTCGGCGCCAACGGCCACTCCGACGCCGACGGACATCCGGGCGCCTCTTGTTACACCCACAAGCACCGTCGCGCCAACTCAACCGCCAGGTTCCAATGGCGATCCAAGCAGCACTCCAACGCCTAACGCCACACCATCCAGTTCGGCAATTAGCAGTCCATTCCGGGTGTACGTGCCGCTTCTGCGTCATTGAGAAATTATCTCAGAACCACATGGGATTGTACAAACTGTAAGGTCATTTAGGATTATGATGGCTTCGGGAAGGGCAGAGCTTTCCCGAAGCCATTCCATCGAGCCCAACAGCGGCGCGACGGATTCATCGTACTTCTGTCCTCGAAAATCGCTCGGCGTGAGAAGAGCATCAGGTTTACGTTCAACCGGTTCTGGTGCTTGCACGGATAGCTGCAGCGGTTATGATTACTATCGCCGTCATCGCCCGACTATGCGAGCAGATGCAGCGTAAGTAAATAACTTCTAGAATCCTGATGAGAGAGCTCATGCGGCAATTTCGTTTCGCGCGCAGCGCCATGCTCACGGTCCTGACACTTCTCATCCTCTGTAGCTGGCAGATGGCCCGACCCTTGCCGGTGCCGGCCTCTCAGGGCAACTCGCTGCGCTTCTTCGGCACGGGCTCAGGCGATCTGGATCGGGTCAAGATTCCCCTGGGGCCGATCAGCAATGGGCAAATCACCGCCTCGCGCCCGGTAAATGTCAGTGGTGATTTCACCATCGAGTTCTGGATGCGAGCGGCCGCTGCTGATAACTCGGCCCCGGCATGTCCTGACGGCTGGTACGTCGGCAATATCGTGATCGATCGAGATGTGTTTGGGGCGGGCGATCGCGGCGACTACGGGATCGCCATCTGTAACGGGCGGATCGTCTTCGGCGTCGCGGTGGGCAATGACGATCGCCTGCTCGTCGGCAACACCGTCGTCACAACGAACACCTGGCGCCATATCGCCGTCACGCGCTCGAATAACGGCCCGATGCGCATCTTCGTTGATGGCGCGCTTGACGCAAGCCGGGACGGCCCGACAGGACCGATCGACTACCGGCTCAACCGCGGCACAAGCTGGCCGAACAGCGACCCCTACCTCGTGCTGGCCGCCGAGAAGCACGACTACCCGGGCAGCCGCTACTACGCTGGCCTGCTCGACGACCTGCGGATCTCAAACATCGTGCGTTATAGCGCCTCGTTCACGCGCCCGAACGCCCCGCATCCTGTTGACGCCAACACTGTGGCGCTCTACCGCTTCGACGAGGGCGCCGGCGCCACCATCGGCGATAGCTCGGGCGCAGCGGGCGGCCCCAGCAATGGCACGCTGAACCCGCGCGCGGGCGGCACCGCTCAGCACTGGTCCAGCGATACACCCTTCAGCAGTTCGCTGCCGCCACCGCCGAGCCCTGGTCCCAGCCCGAGCCCCGGTCTCAGCCCGAGCCCCGGTCTCAGCCCGAGCCCCGGTCCCAGCCCGAGCCCCGGTCCCAGCCCGAGCCCCGGTTCCAGCCCGAGCCCCGGTTCCAGCCCGAGCCCCGGTCCCAGCCCGAGCCCCGGTTCCAGCCCTACGCCGTCGTTGGCACCCTCAGCCGGCCCGCCCGGCGGTTGCTCGACCGGCCGAACCAATGTCACGTCAGCAGGCGAACCCCGGGTCATTCCGGCCCGGGCAGAGAGAGCCAATTTCCCGTTCCGGATCTATCTGCCACTGGTGACGTGCCCAACAGACTGAGCGCGCTCTCAGCGCGTGACATAAAGATAGGCGGTCAGACGGTTACAGGTAATCGGGTTTCCTAATTGCAGGAAGATGTTCAACATCCGAACGCCAGTTGGAATAAGGTTGGACGCGTGGAATTACCCCGCTTATGCCGTGGAGAAAGTAGAAGTCAGGCAGGTTTATGGTTCCGAGACTCATAATCGCGCTCGATCCAATCCTCGAGCCATTCCGGCCAGAAATAACCTACACCTGGCGCACCTTACTTACGGGTACGGGGTACGCCTGGATCGAGGAGTCCTGGAACAGCGTCCTGGTGGACATTGCATACACGGTACAACCGGAGCTAGCGCCGCCAGCGCGCCTGCTGATACGGGCCAGCCCTGAGCGATGGGCGCATCCTACACGACCGGTGCTCCAGGGAATAGAAGCGAGGTCGGGATGGATCCGGCCACACTTTGCCAGCTCGAGCGAACAGCGCCCTCTGGTTGCCCTGCAGGAGGGTCAGGTAATCATCGAGCGCGATGTGGTGTTCGATGTCTTCTGGCTCCTTACGGGGCAAGAGGAATACCAGCGTCCTCGGAGGCGGCACGGTTACACTGACCTGAGCGGCACGGCAACCCTGGAGCTGGGCGTGCTTCGCCAGGCTCTGGCTTCAGCCATCGGGCAACGCATCGAGACACAGCTCGCCGAACTGGGCTACAGGCCAGGAATAGCGCGCTGGCCCTACGGCGCGCGCATGGCGGCGGCCTGCGGCCACGATGTAGACTACCCGGAGCTTATTCGCTGGATCGAGCCGCTACGCATCCTTGCTCGCCAGCGCCTCGCCGGTCTGGGAGCAGCCGCGTCCGTCGCCCTGGGCTGGCACACTCACTGGCACTTTCGCTCGTGGATGGAACTGGAGCGCCGCTTCGGGGCGCGTTCGGCCTTCTACTTTATGGCGCGCAAGGGATCGCTGTACCAGTATGCCACCGGCCTGCCCGACGGCTTCTACGACATCAGAGCGCCACACTTTCGCGCGCTGTTCCGCGAACTGGCGGCCGAGGGCTGGGAGATCGGTCTCCACGCCAGTTACCTGGCCTACACCAGCGCCGAGAAGCTCGCCGCCGAGCGGGCCCTGCTTGCCGAAGTCAGCGGCCAGCCAATCAAGGGTAACCGCCACCACTACTGGCACCTCGATCCGCGCAATCCGGAGGATACTCTGCTGCTCCACGAGCAGGTGGGCTTTGCCTACGACGCCTCGCTGACCCATAACCGCTACCTGGGCTGGCGGCGCGGCTCAAGCTGGCCATTCTACCCCTGGCATCAGGGGCAGCGCCGGCCCCTGCGCACCCTGCAACTCCCCACGGCCTGGATGGATGATCACCTGTTTGGCCACCAGGCCGACAATCCCGGCGATCGGCGCTCTCTGTTGCGCGGCCTGGTCGAGACCGCCGCTCGGCAGGGCGGTCTGCTACTGGTAAACGTTCATGAGTACGTCTATGACGACACGCTGTTCCCTGGCTGGGCAGCGGCGTACCGGGAGCTGTGGGAGGAACTATTCGCCCGCGGTGATGTCTGGTTCGCCACGCCAGAGGCAATCGCGACCCACTGGGCGGACCGCCAGGCCATGCTTGAGCGGGCCAGCACGGGGCTCGACCCGGTTGCAATGCCGGTGATGTCGCATATCCAGACGCGGCGAGGCTCCGATCTGTTCAGATGACCAGGTTATCTGCTTACACTCCGGGAAAACCTCGCTTTGCTGAACCGTCTTATCAGGCAGGAGGGCGGGGAAACCAGGTTTCCCTCCTCTAACCGGCGCTCAGCCGCAGATGCAATGCCTTCGCACACGCCCCGGTGAGAAGAGCCTTCCCTAACATTTATGAGCTTTCGCACCTTCATCTTCGCGCTGCTCTTCGTCCTGCCGCCGGCGCTCAAACCGTGGGTGCTGCGGGTGTGCTGCGGCGCGCGGATCGGGCGCAACGTGCAGATCGGCTGGTTCGCCAGCGTGATGGGCCGTCACATCAGCCTGGGGGATCATTGCGCGATTCGGGCGCTTACCCTCATTCGCTGCGACGGCGATGTAGTGATTGGCCCCTATACGCTGGTGAGCAGCTTTACGCTGGTTTATGGGGCCAGGGGCCTACGCCTGGGCGCTCACAGTTACGTAGGCCCGCAATGTCTGATTAACACCGAAGAGGAGGTGCGCATCGGCAACTGGAGCGCGCTGGGGGCGCGCTGCGTGGTCTATACGCACGGCTCGTTTCTGCCCTATACCGAGGGCTACTGGGTGCGCTTCGGGCGGGTAACCGTGGGCGATTACGTGTGGTGCGCGGCGGGGGTCTTTTTTCAGCCCGGCGCCGAGGTTGGCGACAACAGTTTTGTCAACTCGCGCACGGTGGTGAGCGGCGCGCTGCCCCCCGGCAGCGTCGCCGAGGGCAGCCCTGCCCGCGTTGTCAGCTCGATGGAACGGATGCGTCGCACGTTGAACCCGCGCCAGCGGGATGCAGCGGTGACACAGATGCTGCGTCATTTTGGCGAACTGATCCTTGCCGACGGTATGGGACTGGCGCCGCGGGAGGAGCCGGGTGCGCTCCGGTTCACCCATCACCGGCGAGCGTACCGCATCGCTATCGCTCCCGCTCAGGGGCCGCTGCCAGCGCCGAGCGCCCCCAGCGAGCGCACCATCTGGCTGGTGAACCGCCCCGACTGGCGCCCCCCGGCCCCGGATCTCTGGCTGGATCTGGATCGTAAACAGATGACCGGCGCACGTGACCATATTTATGTCGAACTGATGCTGTTTCTCAAACGCTACTATGGCGTGCAACTTGAGTATGCAGAAAGGTGTTAATTGTATGCCGACCGTTCTCACCATCCTGGGCACGCGACCTGAGATTATCAAGCTCTCGCCGGTGATTCCGTTGCTGGAGCAGCGTTTCGACCACGTGCTCGTCCATTCGGGGCAGCACTACTCATATGAGGTAGACGCGATCTTCTTCGAGGAACTGGGCCTGCCGACGCCGAAGCATACCCTGGGGGTGGGTTCGGCGAGTCACGGGGAACAGACGGCGCGCATCCTGGCCCGTCTGGAGCCAATCCTGCTCGAACGGCGCCCCGACGCAGTCCTGGTTCAGGGCGACACGAATACAACCATGGCCGGCGCGCTCTGCGCGGCCAAGCTGGGTATACCGCTGGTGCATCTGGAAGCAGGCGGGCGTTCGTTCAACCGGGCCATGCCAGAAGAACTAAACCGGATCATCGTTGATCACATCGCCGACCTGCTCCTCGCCGCCGACGATATCGCCGCTGAGAACCTGCGTCGCGAAGGGCTGCCGGAGGAACGTATCCGGATCATCGGCTCCACGGCTATTGACGCCGCCCAGCGCAACCGAAGCCGCGCCGAACTGTCGCCAATCCTTGAACAACTCGAACTGCAACCCCGGAGCTACCTGGCGCTAACCATTCATCGGGCTGAGAACACCACTCCCGACGTCCTTCCCGGCATCGTGCGAGCGATTAACGCGGTGGCTGAAGAGCATATCATCGTCTTCCCGGTGCATCCGCGCACCCAGGCGGCCCTGGATCAGCAGCGGCTGGTTCTGTCGCCGCGCGTGCGCGTCTGCCGCCCCCTGGGCTACCTCGACACCCTGCGGCTCGTCGGCGCCGCCCGCGCCTTGCTGACCGACTCGGGCGGGTTGCAAGAAGAAGCGGCGGTGCTGGGAACGCCGCTGCTGATTGTACGCAACGAAACCGAGTGGCGTTACCTGGTGGATGCCGGGGTAGCCGTGCTCATCGGCAATACGTTTGAGTCTATCACGACCGGCGCCCGCGCCTGGCTTGCGCCACAGGCCCTCGCCCGCCTGCGCGAAACGCCCGCTCCGGTGCGCGCCGGGGCAGCAGAACGGGCCGTTGACGCCATAGCCGACCTCCTCAGCAGTTCGTAGGAAGCTGGCGTCGTGTAACAGAACTGTCAGCGCTGATAAGCGCCTGATTTAGCTAATCGTTAGAAGCCTTCTGTATCGTATCTTGCGGTACAACGCACCACGGCATCCATGTTGCAATAACGGCCTGGGAGTTGCTCTCCGATGCTCGACCAGCTCAAACTCTACCTGTCACGACAGGCCACGTCGCTGCCACGCTACGTGCTTGAGCAAGCAGTCCAGGCAACGCTGGCGTGGGTTCCGGGGCTGCCCGGCATCGGCCTGCGCGCACTGGCCTACCGCACAATTCTCCGTATGGACGGGGTTGCCGCCATCGAAGATGGCGTGCGCATCCGCTTCGCCAACAACGTGCGGCTGGGTCGAGGCGCTTACCTGGACCACGGAGTGTATCTGCACGCCTGTCCTGGCGGGATCAGCATCGGCCCCGACAGTCTGGTGATGAAGAACGCCATTCTGCACGTCTACAATTTTCGCAATCTGCCCCACAGCCACATTACCATCGGGGCGCGCTCGCTGATCGGCGAGAGTTGCATCCTGCGGGGGCAGGGGGGGATCACCATTGGCGATGACGTCTATCTCGGCACCCTGGTGCAACTCCTGGCCGTCAACCATGTATTCAGCGATCCCAACCGGCCCATCAGCCACCAGGGGATCACCGCCCAGGGCATCAGCATCGCCGACGGCGCATGGATCGGCAGCGGCGCCATCGTCCTCGACGGAGTGAAGATTGGACGCAACGCCGTGATCGGGGCCGGCGCCGTGGTCACTAAAGACGTGCCTGACTACTGTGTTGCAGTGGGCAATCCTGCCCGTGTGGTGCGCGACCTGCGTCGCGATCCGCTGCCCGCGCCTGAGCCTGAGCTTGTCGTGTATTAACCGTCACCCCGACCGTCCCGGTCGGGCGTACAGAGGAGCGGCTTGTATGCCCACGCTCTCCGTAGTGATACCCGCCTATAACGAAGAAGACGGCATTGCAGCCATTGTTGAACGCGTTCTGGCGATCCGGCCGCAACTGGCCGAGGTCGGTGTTGATGACCTGGAGTGCATCGTGGTTGACGACGGCTCGACCGATCGCACCGCGGCGATTGTGCAGGGTTTTGGGGAGCAGGTGCGCCTCATCCGGCAGCAGAATCGCGGGTACGGCGGCGCCCTGAAAACCGGCTTCAGCGTGGCTCGCGGCGAATTGATCGGCTTCCTCGACGCCGACAGCACCTACCCGCCTGAGCGCTTCCCGGAGATGTGTCGCCTGGCGCTCGAGGGCGCCGAGATTGTGATTGGCAGCCGTATGTCTGGCGAGCACAGCGAGATGCCCCTGGTGCGCCGCATTGGTAATACGATCTTTGCCACGATGCTCTCGCTGGTCGCGGGTGTGCGCATCACCGACAGCGCCAGCGGTCAGCGCGTGCTGCGCCGTTCGGTACTGCCAATGATCTATCCCCTGCCTAACACGCTGGACTTCACTCCGGCAATGAGCACACGGGCCCTGCACGAAGGGGTAAAGATTGTTGAGACGCCGATTCCTTACAAGGAACGCTCCGGTCGCAGCAAACTGAGCGTGGTGCGTGACGGGCTGCGCTTTACCAAATCGATCATCTGGACCGCGCTGACCTATAACCCGGTGCGGATCTTCGGCGGGCTGGGACTGGCGCTGCTTCTCACCGCTATGCTGATCATCGGCAGTCAGATCGCAGTGCACTTTGCGACCGGTCAGGCTGGCTGGTCCTTCCCCACCCTCTTTGGCGCCCTGGTTCTGGCTGTGGCCGGAGTGACGCTGTACACCACCGGCACGACCTTCAGCTATGTGGTGGCTCTCTTCCACCGCCGGCCAATCCGTCAGGGACTCTTCGGACGCCGGGGCAATGGTCGCCGCATCGAGAAGCACTACTGGTGGCTGGGCATCCTGGCGATCCTCGGCGGCTTCGCCACCTACCTTGCAGCCGTCATGTTCGACCTGACCAACCCGGCCCTGGCCGCCTCGTGGTTCGCGCCGGTGGTCAGCGCGCTGCTGGTGCTGACCGGCGTGCAACTGGTGAGCGCCTGGAGCCTGGCGCGGGTGCTGGCCGAACTGAGCCGCCGCGACGTCGAAGCGGAAGCCGACCTGAACTGGACCTACACCCCCGCGCCGGCATTGCGGGGCGAGGCGGCAATCTGATGGAGGCGGTACAAGAGCTGCTGGCGCTTGAGGAATGGAGTTATGCTAACCTTGGACAATGGCATTACGTCCTGGGATACGCGATTGTCCTGGTCAGTCACAACTGGCCGATCATGCTCGCCCTGGCGCTTAGCGGGTGGTTCGGACTCCGAGCGTATGTACAACCAACTCGGCTGAACGTGAGCTGGCTACTCACTGGCCTGTTATTCGGTCTGCTCTACGAATACGCCAAGCACATAGCGAGAGAGTTGCACGCAGCGATAGACTTTCTCTTCGGGTTAGAGATCGCCAATTTGAATCGACCATTGCACTTTCTGGTCGGGCCAGCAGCCATAATCATCTTGCAACTCAGCTTCCTGGCAATGCTGGCCCAATCACTGAGGCTCTCTCTGGCCGCTCGACGCGCCAGGAAGCGTGATAGCATAACCCAAGGGCCAATTCACTCTCAAGGTTCATAAGGTTTCCTAGACAACTATCGCGCTCGACGCGCGCAACGAGGAGAACTAGCAGATGAGCGAGCACGTGCATGACACTACTACCCCGAAGCCTGCCGACAACGGCGCCGAGAAGCGCGTCGCTCCCGGGGACAAGACCAGCGGCATCAAGCTGGTGGCGCCGGCCAGGGCCGACGAGCGGGCCGGCGAGATCCGTTTCGTTGAGATGCCCCGCGAGCGCACGAAGCGCCTTGACGTACTGGTGTTGAATCCGCCCTCGCCCGATGGCGATCTGTTCCTGCGCGACATCGCTCGCGTCGGACGGCGCACCCGCGACGGGATCATCTGGCCGCAGACCGCTCTGGCCCAGATCGGCGCTGTGGTCAAAGAGGCTGGCTACAGCGTCGAGGTCATTGACGCAATCGGCCTGATGATGGATTGGAAGTCGTTCGAGAAGTATATGTGGGAGAAAAAGCCGCGCTACATGATCATTCACGCCACGGCGCCCACGCTGACGAACGACATGCGCACCACCTTCATCGGCAAGGCCGTCGGCACCATCACGATGGCCATCGGCACTCACGTGACCCCGATGAGCCGCGAAACGTTGGAGGCATACCCGACGCTCGATATCGTTGTGCGTGGCGAGCCTGAGTTGACCATTGTCGATGTGATCAAGACGATTGATCGCCAGGTGGAACTGGAGAAGGCCACCGAGACCGTGCCGGTCGGCAACCCTGACCTGACGGCGCCCTGGCGCAAGCTGCCCTTCCCCGACGCTTCCTACCTGACCACCCGCGGGCGTTTCCTTGGCGTCTACCCGCAGGTGATCGCTCGCGCCCTGCGCGAGACCCTTGGCATCGCCTACCGCGATGAGCACGGCCAGGTGCGCATCAACCCCGACCGGCCTTTCATCGAGAACCTGGATAGCCTGCCCATCCCCCTCCACGATCAACTGCCCTGGCGCAAGTACAAGGTGCCTATTGTCGGCGGACCCTACACCTTTGTGCTCACCAGCCGCGGCTGCCCGGCCGGCTGCCGCTACTGTATCAAGCACGTCACCTATCAATCGAGCGTGCGCCACCGCAGCCCTGAGCACGTGCTCCAGGAAATGTTCATGCTCAAAGAAATGGGCATGCATCATATCCACTTCGAGGCCGACCTGTTCACGGTGAAGAAGGAGTTCGTCTACGACCTCTGCAACACGATCATCAAAGAGGGTTTGAAGCTGCGCTGGAGCTGCAACAGCCGGGTGGACTTCGTTGACGAGGCCGAGCTGCAACTAATGCGCCGGGCAGGCTGCTTCATGATCGCCTGGGGACTGGAGAGCGGCAGCGAGGCGGTGCTGAAGCGGGCGCGCAAAGGCACGACCGTCAAGCGCATCGAAGAGACGATTGCCGCCAGCCACCGGGCCGGGATCATGAACTGGGGCTACTTCATCATCGGCCTGCCCGGAGAGACGGTCGAGACCATCCAGCAGACCATCGCCCTTTCCAAGCGTCTCCCGCTGGACATCGCCCTGTTCCATATCGCCACCCCCTATCCGGGTACGCCCTTCTACTACGAAGCGGTCGAGAATGGCTGGATCCAGATGAATCAGTGGGAGGACTACGATATGTACTCCCACACGGTGCTGAACTATCCGCACCTCAGCTCGAAAGACCTGGAATACTGGGCCAGGCGCGCCGCCCGCGAGTGGTCGTTGCGTCCAGGGCCAATCAAGACCTTCCTCAAGGGCGCGACCAACCCCGACACCCTCGGCCAGCTCTGGACCATTGGCATCAATCATCTCAAATGGATGGGGGGCAGCCTGCAGGCCAAGGGGATGCAGCGCCTGGCCGGTTCGGGTGACTGAGGGCGACTGGTGTCTTTGTAATGGTCGAATGAGAGGGGGAGGCCGTCACCTCCCCTCTCGTTCGACTGAAGGCGGCTGATGCCATTTCGGAATGAGGATTGCCGTATCTGGCGTCCTGGCGAGACCTGGCGATGAAGCGCATGCGGTCTGTTCAACGCGGATCGGGATAACGATGTCAGAACAACTCTCAGTTAGACGCTCGCCTCTCGCACACCAATCAGCCGCTGCTCGGCGAAGCCGGGAATGGATCATCGCCCTGCCCCTCGCTCTTCTGATCGCGCTTCTCGCGCTGATCAACCTGCCCTATGCGCCGCCAACCTGGTTCGATGAGGGTTCGCACCTGCATGTACCCAAGACGCTGGTGCGCTACGGGGTGTACGCTGACATCAGCAGCGAAGGCTTTCGCTACTTCGGGCCGACGATCGGCGTCGGGCCGACGGTGATGCTGCCTGTGGCCGCCGCGTTCAAACTGGGCGGGGTTGGCCTGCTTCAAGCGCGCCTGGTCATTGTGGCCTATATGGCCCTCGCGCTCGTCGCGCTCTACTTCCTGGCGCGCCGGCTCTATGGCTGGCAGGTGGCCATGCTGGCAGTGCTGCTGGCGCTGGCCTCTCGAACCCTGCGCTTCGAGGGGCTGATCGAGTACGGGCGCCAGGCGCTCGGCGAAGTGCCAGGGATCGCCTTTCTCTTGCTTGGACTCCTTGGCTATAGCGCCGCCATTTTGAGGCCAGCGACAGCGCGACGCTCCAGCCTGCTCGCCGGGCTGGCCTTCGGCCTCGCCCTGGTGACCAAGAATCAGTTTGTGCTGATTGTTCTGCCATCGCTGGCGCTGCTGGCCCTGCTCGACTGGCTCTACTACCGGGCGGGCAACTGGTGGGTGCGCCTGGCGCCACTAATGATTGCCACGGCCTGCTTCACGATCTGGACCGTGGTCATGTTCACCTTCTTTGGTCCCGATGGTTTCGCAGCAAACCTGGCCAAGACGCGCCAGGCTGCTGGCGGAGCGATCTTTGTCTTTGACACGCAGGCGAGTCTGCGCGCCGCGCGCTACCTGATCCAGGTCTACGGCGGCTTGCTCCTCCCCGGTCTGGCCTATGGCCTCTGGCGCGCCCGCACGCGCAGCCCGTGGGCGCTGACGCACCTGGCCGCGACCTTAATGGCGGTACTCTGGCTCGCCTGGTTCATGATCTCGCTGGGCTGGCCGCGCTACGCGTTCCCTGCCGTGATCCTCGGGTCCTTCACAACAGCCCTGCTGGCCTATGATCTCTTCCAGGCGCTGTGGAAGCGCCAGCGCACAGCCCCGGCCTGGCTCGGGGCGGCCTATCTGGCGCTAGTTATTCTCGTGCCACTAGCCCTTAGCACCCGGGGCGTACTTAGCCCCCGCTACGCTGCCCACGAGATGGCTGCCTACCTTGACCGGAATGTGCCGGTCGGCCCGATCATCGAAACCTGGGAGCCGGAGATGGGCGTGCTCACCGACCATAACTATCACTACGTACCAACCGAACTGCTCGATCCGGCTGTTCGCCACGTCTGGCTCGGCGGCCCGCCCGTCCAGTACAATGGGCTGGAAGCCCGTCCGCCCTATGTGCTGCTCGGGCCGTTCAGTGCATACACCAGGATCTACCCGGACGAGGTGCTGGCCCGCGACTACCAGGTTATCTACACCGCTGAGCCGTATAGATTGCTACAGCGCAGCGGGCCGTGAAAGGGAGGCAGGAGCGATGCAACGCTCACTTCTGATTTTCATCCTGCTCCTCATCTGTTATACCTATGTGCTGCCTCGCTGGTCGGACTGGAACCAGAACTCGCGGCTCAATCTGGTGCTGGCTATGGTTGACGATGGCACGGTCAGCATTGATCGCTATGTCGCCAATACCGGCGACTATGCCATCTACGAAGGACGCGCGTATACCGACAAGCCACCGGGGCTATCGTTTCTGGCCATGCCCGTGTACATGGTCCTCAGCCCGGCGTTAAACATCCCGCCGGTGCGTGAGCGCCTGGAGACCATTAGCAGCGGAACGGCGTTTCAGTCCACGCTGCGGGAGGATGGCAGCGGCCTGCGGGCCGACAAGATCCGCTTCGCTCTGGTGCAGTATGCGTTAACTCTGGCAGTTGTCGCTATCGCCGCAGCAGGCCTAGGGGTGGTATTTCACCTGGCGCTCGTGAGGCTGGGCGTAGTCCCATCACTGGCTGCTCTGGGCGCCCTGGCCTACGGCCTCGGCACCAGCGCCGCGCCCTATGCGGGCAACTTCTACAGCCATCAGGTCGCCGCTGCACTGCTCTTCGGGGCCTTCTTTGTGGCCTGGCCGCGCGATGACGAGAGGGGCCGGCCTGCCTACGCCCGCGGCCTGCTCTGCGGACTGCTGCTGGGCTGGGCAGTCATCAGCGAATACCCTGTTGTACTGCCCGCCGCACTGATTGGTCTCTATGCGCTGGCGCGGCGCGGCTGGCGCTGGATCGGGCCGCTCGCGCTTGGCGGCGCCATGCCGCTGGCGCTCCTGATCGTGTACGACCTGGTCGCCTTCGGTACGCCGCTGCCTATCGGTTATGCCCACTCGGCCCTGTGGCAGGAGCAGCACCACACTGGCTTTATGAGCATTACCGGGCCCCGGATCGAGGCCCTCTGGGGCCTGACCTTCGGCGCCTTCCGCGGCCTGTTCGTGCGCGCGCCGTGGCTGCTGCTCGCGCTGCCGGCAGCGATCCTCTGGTGGCGTGGCGGCGAGCGACGCGCCGAGTGGTGGCTCCTGGTCCTGGCGCCGCTCACGCTGATCCTCTTTTACGGTTCATCGGTGATGTGGTGGGGCGGCTTTGCGGCTGGCCCGCGTTATATTGTGCCGATCATCCCCTTCCTGGCCCTTAGCGCTGCCTGGCTCGCCGCCCGGCTCTGGTCGCGACCGGCAGGCCGCACGGCGGTGACGACCCTGGTCATCGGTTCGATCGCCCTGGTCTGGGCTGAAAGCCTCGCAGGTCAACTCTTTCCCACCGACGCGATCCGGAACACGTGGACCGGTTACGTGTTCCCTGCCTGGGCCGCTGGCGATATCGCGCGCAATCTGGGGATGGTCCTTGGCCTTACCGGACCATGGAGCCTGATCCCCCTGCTGCTGGCAATCCTGGCACTGGCGGGGTTGATGGTGGTCCCGAGGAACCATCGGCGATCGCGCCCTTCAGCAATCGCAGGTGGTAATACCGCTCTGGTACATGAGGAGGTTGTTTGATAAAAACAGCAGGTACGAGAAAACCGTTCCTCCTCGCACTTCTATATGAGCGGGCTTCGCCCCTCGATGGCTAAAGAGCAATATATCCATCAAAACCTGTGCGAAACGCGAGTCTGCCATGCGCATTCTGATGTTGACCCTGGTGGCGCCCTATCCGCCGGACAGCGGTCCCAAGGTGAAGACCTATAACCTGCTTCAGTACCTCGGCCAGCAACACGAGGTAACCCTTGTTTCGCTGGTGCGATCCGAGCGAGAGCGGGAACATGCCGAGAGTTTGCGCGGCCTGTGCAAGGCAGTCTACACTGTGCCCTTCAGACGCTCGCGCCTGCGTGACGCGCAACATCTGCTGCACAGTACGATGACCGGCGAGTCATTCATTATGCGTCGCGACGTCTCGCCTGAGCTAGAAGCCCTTCTGCGCGATCTGGTCCGCCGCGAGACCTTCGACATTATCCACGCCGATCAACTGAACATGGCCCGCTTCGCTGCGGACCTGCCTGGCGCGCGGGTGCTGGATGAGCACAATGCGGTCTGGACGATTGTCGCCCGGATGGCCCGCCACGGCGGGCCGCTGCCGAAGCGATTGTTCCTCGAACTTGAGGCGCGGCGGTTGCGTCGCTACGAGGCACACATCTGCGCCCGATTCGACGCTCTGCTGGCGGTCAGCGAGTCGGATGTGCGCTTCCTCGAACTGGCCGCTGCCGAGGCCAGGACCAGTCTGCCGCCGACAACCATCGTTCCCATCGCCGTAGACGCACGCGGCAATGGGCCGGTACAGCGGGTTGCGACTCCGGGCACCATCCTCAGTATGGCTACCATGTTCTGGCCGCCCAACGTTGACGGGGTGCTCTGGTTCGCCCACGAGGTGTATCCGCTCGTTAAGCGTGAAGTGCCGGAGGCGAACTTTGCAGTGGTCGGCGCGCGACCGCCAGCAAGCGTGCGCCGGCTGAGCAAGGACGATCCAAGCATTGTCGTAACCGGCTACGTGGAGGATCCCCGTCCGTACATGGAACAGACCGCCGCGCTGATCGTACCGGTGCGCGCGGGGGGCGGGATGCGAGTGAAGATCCTCGAAGCGCTGGCCCGCGGCCTGCCGATTGTCTCAACCACCATTGGTTACGAAGGGATTGACCTTACACCGGGCGAACACCTGCTGGTCGGCGACACCCCTGCCGAGTTTGCAGCGGCTGTGGTGCGCATCCTGCGCAATCCGGGCCTGGGGGAGCGCCTGGCCGCTGCCGGGCGCCGCGTCGCCGAGGAACGCTACGACTGGCGAGTGGTCAATCCGAGTGTAGAAGCGGCCTACGGCGCGGCCCTGGCCCGCGCTGAGGCGCGAGGCGCTACAGCATCACAGGTGCACCTATGAGCATCCTCTCCGCCTCACCTGATCGAGTCAGCGCCAACGGAGCGGGTTCACGCTTGCGTGTGCTCTTCGTCGCCCCATACGCACCTTCGCCGATCCGCGTGCGTCCCTTCCAGTTTCTGCGTCAGCTTGTTGCGCGGGGCCATGCGGTGACACTGGTCTGCCCCATCAGTGGCCCCGACGATCAACGGGCGCTCGACGCGCTCCGCGGGCTTTGCCCGACCATAGCCGTACCACACGGTCGCCGGGCGGTCCTCGAAGCGTACCTGCGTGCCATCCCCAGCGCGCTGCCCTTCCAGGCGGCCCACTGTCTGAACCCGGCGCTGGTTCAGGCAGTGCGCACAGCAATGGTCAGTGACACATATGACATTGTACATATTGAACACCTGCGGGGTGCCGAGGTGGCCCGCAGCGCAGCGGCGGGTCTATCCTATGCTCCGCCCCTGGTGCTGGACGCGGTTGACAGCATCAGTCTGCTCTTCGAGCGGACCCTGCGCCACAACCCCGTGCTAAGCGCGCGGGCCATGGCGCTCCTCGACCTGGCTCGCACTCGGCGCTACGAGGCAGCCTACGGGCGCGCCTTCGCCCAGGTGGTGATCACTTCACCAGAAGACCGCTGGGCGCTTGACATCCTGCGAAGGCGGTTCAATCAGCTTCCGGGCGCCCCGATTCAGGTCGTGCCGAATGGGGTTGATTGCGAGTACTTCCATCCACCACAGACCGAGCGAGAACCAGCAACCATCCTCTTCAGCGGCAAAATGAGCTACCATGCCAACGAAGCCGCCGCCCTGCGCCTCCTCCGCGAGATCATGCCCCTGGTCTGGCAGCAGCGCCCTGACGCGCGCGTGGTCATCGCCGGAGCGAACCCAGGGCCGCGCCTGCGCGCCTGGAGGCGCGACCCGCGCGTCGAGATCACCGGCTACGTCCCGGATCTCCGCGTCTATATGCAGCGCGCCACACTCGCCGTCGCGCCGCTCACGTATGGGGTGGGTATTCAGAACAAGGTGCTGGAAGCCATGGCCTGCGCCACCCCGGTAATTGCTGCGCGCCAGGCTACGGTCGCCCTGCAGGTGCGGGCGGGAATTGAGTTGCTGGCCGCCGAAAGCGTCCGCAACTTCGCTGACGGTATCGTCGCGCTGCTTGAAGACACAACCTTGCGCGCGCGGCTGGGGCAGGCTGGCCGAGCCTACATCGAGCGCCATCACACCTGGAAGGCCAGCACCGCGGCTCTGGAACGCGCCTACCACGCCGCCCTGCAGACGACCCCTTCCGCCGGTCCCAAACAGTAACAATCGACAGCTTGCGCAGCCAGGAGCCGCTCAGGCACCGGCCTGAGAGGTTTGCGTCCTCTCGTGCGCTCTCACGAGCAGGAAGCGGGAAACATTGGAGACCCCGCGTTCAGAACGGCAGAAACGCACCACCGCTAAACGAACTGTCAGATGCTCAATCGGGACGATTTAATCAAGAGTCAGAAGCCTCCGGCATACTAGAGGTCACAAGCCGGCGGTGGCTCGTGTGGAACAAAGAGCCATCTAAGGGCCCAGGGGCGTGTGAGGAGAAAACAAGCAATGCAGAATGTCGATTTATCTGTTGTTGTTCCGTGCTATAACGAGGCTGAAGGCATTCCCACGATGCGCGAGCGGATCGGACAGGTGCTGCCTGAATTGCGCCAGCGCGGTAGCGTCGAACTCATTCTGGTTGACGATGGCAGCAGCGACAACACCGGCGCGTTGCTCGCGAGCGCCTTCCGTGATGTGCCCGAAGCGCGAATCGTTAGCCATGAGCGCAACCGCGGCCTGGGGGCCGCCCTGCGCACCGGCTTCGCGCACAGCCGGGGCGCCGTGATTGTCACATGTGACAGCGACGGCACCTATCCTTTCGCCGAAATCCCCGCGCTGCTTGATCGGCTGACCCCTGATGTTGATATTGTCACAGCGTCACCATACCATCCCGGCGGCAGGGTCGAGAACGTGCCGACGTATCGGGTGGCGATCAGCAAGAGCGCCTCGCTCTGCTACCGCTTGCTGATTGATTGGAACATCCACACCTACACCGCGCTGTTCCGGGCCTGCCGCCGCGAGGTGATCGAGCGGATCACCACCCACGCCGACGGGTTCCTGATGGTTACCGAACTGCTGGTCGAAGCCCGGCTGGCCGGTTACCGCATCGCCGAATATCCGACAACCCTGCGTGTTCGCCGCTATGGGCAATCCAAGGCGAAAGTGCTGCGCATCACCCGCACCCACCTGCGCTATATGGCCGGCCTGATCGGGCGACGCTTTGCCGGGCGACAGGGTTGGAACACTGCAGCGCGCCCGCAGTAAGGAATCGCCCGATCAGCCACGCGAAGGAGAACCAGGGAATGCAGCATATTGATGAAGTGACCGCTCCCGTGCGCGTCTCTGCTCTAACGAGAGCAACGCCACGGCGAATCGGAGGGTTGTTGATGAGCACATGGATGCTGATCCTTATCGCGACCGTTATGGGGATTGTTGGCCAAACGATGTTAAAGCACGGAATGAACCAGATGGGTCCGCTGGGCCTGAGCGTTGAGACAGTGCCGGGGATCATCTGGCAGATCGTACGCTCGCCATATGTTATTGGCGGATTGCTCATCTACGGTTTCGGCACTTTCTTCTGGTTAGTAACCCTTTCACGGATCGACCTGAGCGTCGCCTATCCCTTTGTGAGCCTGAACCATGTGCTTCTGTTCCTGGTTGGCTGGCTCATTCTGCGTGAGAGCGTCAATCCGCTACGAGCGGCGGGCGTCGCCGTGATCTGCATCGGTATGATCCTGGTAGCCAGATCGTAGCAGCCCTGCCCCCTGTCAGACACACACTTTGACTATCTGTGGCACATAAACCGCTCAACAACTGCCCCGGAGCTAAGCTCTGTAGCTTGGCCCTGGTAGAGAGTCGTGACACCTATGACAACCCCGCTCAATCGCTATCTCCACCTGGTGTCGCAGAGCCTGCAACAACTGCCGCGAGAGCCCCTCGAGGCAATCGCCGATGCACTCTGGCACACATACGAACGCGACGGTACGATCTTTATCTGCGGCAATGGCGGCAGCGCCGCGACAGCCTCCCATTTCGCCTGTGACTTGACCAAATGGACAATCAGGCCCGGGGCGCGGCGCGTGCGGGCGCTGGCCCTCACCGACAACGTCCCGGTGATCACCGCCTTTTCCAACGATCAGGGCTATGCCGACGTCTTTGTCGAGCAGTTGATGACCCATTATCGCCCTGGCGATCTGCTGTTCGCCATCTCGGGCAGCGGCAACTCGCCGAATGTCCTGGAAGCTGTCAGTTGGGCCAACGCTCGTGGGGCGATCACCATCGGTCTTACGGGGTTCGACGGCGGCAAGCTGGCGCAGCTTGCTCAGATTAGCCTGCACAGCGCGACCTATCACATGCCAGCAGTGGAGGACGTGCATAGTGCTGTCTGTCACTCACTGGCAGTCACGATGGGCCTGCGCATCGAAGAGAGCCTCCTGGAGGTAAGAGAGGTCGCGGCTGAACCGCAGTACGCCCTGGCGACGCGAGTAGCGGGAGGAGGCCGGCTGTGATCCCCGTCGCCCGTCCCCAGATCGGCCCCGAGGAGGAGGAAGCCGTCCTTGCCGTCCTGCGTTCAGGCATGCTGGCCCAGGGGCCCGAAGTGGCGCGACTCGAATCGGCCTTCGCAGCGGTCTGCGGCGTGGCGCATGCCGTTGCCGTGAGCAATGGCACGGCAGCCCTCTTTCTCGCGCTGCGCGCCCACGACATCGGCCCCGGCGACGAGGTAATCACCACTCCGTTCAGCTTCATTGCCACTGGCAACAGTATCTTGATGGCCGGGGCCCGTCCGGTCTTCGTGGATATTGATGAACACACGTTCAATCTCGATCCCGACCAGGTGGAGGCGGCCATCACGCCGGCAACGCGGGCGATTATGCCTGTCCATCTGTATGGTCAACCGGCTGCGATGGACGCCCTGTGCGCCATCGCGGAGCGCCACGGGCTGGTGATCATCGAGGATGCCGCCCAGGCGATTGGGGCGCGCGATCAGGGACGACCGGTCGGAAGCTTTGGAACCGGCTGTTTCTCGCTCTATGCGACGAA
This sequence comes from Chloroflexaceae bacterium, assembly GCA_025057155.1. Taxonomy (NCBI): domain Bacteria; kingdom Bacillati; phylum Chloroflexota; class Chloroflexia; order Chloroflexales; family Chloroflexaceae; species Chloroflexaceae bacterium. Next base: position 160,203 of record JANWYD010000010.1, on the reverse strand, counting down.
GAACATCATGTCGGGCGAAGGCGGCATGATCACCACCAATGATGCGCAGATTGCCGACCGGCTGCGGCTCCTGCGGAGCCACGGCAGTCGGGTGCGCTACTACCACGATTTCCTGGGCTACAACTTCCGCATGACCGACCTGCAGGCGGCCATCGGGAACGCCCAACTGGCGAAGCTCGAACGCTTCACGGAACGCCGGATTGCCAATGCGGCCTACTTCAACCAGACGATCACCCACCCGCAGGTGCTGAAACCGTCTGTGCGCCCTGATGTCCGCCATGTCTACCACCAGTACACGGTGCGCATCCTGGGCGATCGCGATGAAGCGATGCGCCAGCTCCGCGCTGCAGGCGTAGATACGGCAGTGTTCTACCCGTTGCCTATTCCGCACCAGCCGATGTACCGCGCGCTGGGCTACAATCAGTCGCTGCCGGTTGCTGAACGTCTTAGCCGGCAAGTCCTATCCCTGCCGGTTCATCCAGGTCTCACCAGCGAGGATCTAGCGCACATCAGCGAAGCGCTGAATGCCCTGTCGCTCGAACCCAGCGAGGTATTGAGCGAATGACGCGACTGAAGATTTCAGCTCGCCGATGTGCGATTGCAGCCTCGACGTGGCGCATCCGAACACGGACAGTCCGGGAGGGACGCACCCTCCCGGCGATCCTCTTCCAGAATCCGCCTTCAGAGACGCTTACAGGAATGAACGAATGATTGACATCATTGGCGGTGGCATTTTAGGACTTACATTGGCGCATGAGTTCTTGAAATGGGGCAAATCGGTCAGGGTCTGGGAACGCGCCGCGACCCTGGGCGGCCTGATGGGGCGCACCACCTTCGCCGAGCTGGGCGGCATGAGCTGTGATCGCTACTATCACGCGATCCTGAGCAGCGATCAGACCCTGATGAGTCTGATGGACGAACTGGGCCTGCGCAGCCGCCTGCGGATGGTCTCAACCAAAATGGGCTTCTACCACGATGGGCGCTGCTATCCTATGACGACGCCCCTTGAGTTCCTGCGCTTCCCGCCACTGAACCTGATTGACCGGATGCGCCTGGCGTACACCATTCTGGCCTGCCGCCGGATCAAAGACTGGCGCGCCCTGGAGCAGATCCCAGTTGCAGATTGGCTGCGGCAACTGAGCGGGGAAAAAACCACCCGCCATATCTGGGAGCCGCTGCTACGAGCCAAGTTTGACGGCGACTTCTCGCAGGTGCCTGCGACCTACATCTGGTCACGACTGGTTCGCACCACCGACACACGTACCCGAGGTGGCAGCCAGGAATTGATGGGTTACCTGCCGAATGGCTACCAGGAGTTGATTGACGCGCTGGCAGCGGCGATACGAGCGCGAGGAGGGATGATTACTACGGGGGCCAACGTCGAGCAGGTGCGGATTGCCGACGGGCGAGTAGTAAGCCTGAGCATCAACGGGATCGAGCAGGTCACCGACCGGGTGATCATTACTGCGCAGACGCCCATCGCGCGCCGGCTGTTGCCGCCTGAGGCGACGGCCGTCAGTGAGCGCTGGGGCAGGCTAGAGGGTTTCCTGGGCATCGTCTGCGTGCTGCTGGTGCTGCGCCGCAGTCTAACACCATACTACACCCTGAACATCACCGACGAGCGTATCCCCTTCACGGGGGTGATCGAGACGACGAACCTTATCGATCCGGCCTGTGTGGGCGGCTACCATCTGGTCTACCTTCCCAAGTACGTGGCGCCGGGCAGCCGTTTCGCCACCATGTCCGATGACGAGCTGCGCGCAGCCTTCCTCGGCTACCTGCGCCAGATGTTTCCCGACCTGCGTGATGACGAGATTGCAGCGGTGCGTATTGGTCGCGAGCGTTATGTCGAACCGTTACATCCTGTGGGAATGACCGACCTCATCCCGCCGGTACGTAGCGAGATCACCGGGCTTTACCTGGCCAACACTAGCCAGATCTACCCGCAGTTGACGAATGGCGAGTCCGTGTGTGCCTTTGCGCGCCGGACGGCATGGGAAATTATCACAGACGTTACCGGGCGCAACACCTCTATCTCGCCAGCCCTTATCAGCGCCTGAGACACTCAATCGAATGAAATGGTGGGGACAGCTATGAACAACCAGATGATTGACATTCTAGCCGGACAGCTTTTCCCAGCCAGAGAAGCTCGGCGCAACGAATGGCGATGGGTGCTCCTGGGGATCGGGTTGGGTGACGCCCTATGCGTGGCCGGGGGATTTATCCTGGCCTACGTGCTGCGTTTCTTTACCGACTGGGCGATTTTCTACCCCGGCGATGCGCGGTTGGAGTTCTACGCCACACTGATCGCCCTGCTCGTACCATCGTGGATTGTGCTCTTTGCCATGTATGGGCTGTACAACCCTAATATCATCTTCGGAGGCACAACCGAATACGCCCGCATTTTCAATGCCTGTACCGTGGGTGTGCTGGTGATTATCGTCCTCACGTTCCTGCAGCCGGACTTCGTGATTGCGCGGGGATGGCTGCTGCTGGCCTGGGCCTCTGTCCTGGCAATGACCATAGGATGGCGCTTCCTTGCGCGACGGCTCGTGTACTCACTCCGAGAACAGGGACGCCTGATCCAGCGCACGGTAGTGCTAGGGGCCAACGCCGAAGGCCGGGCAGTTGCCGAGCAATTGAACGCCTCAAGCCAGGGCGGTATGCGGGTCATCGGCTTCATTGACGATCATCTGCCGCCGGGCACGGAAGCGCTGCCGGGTGTGCCGGTGCTCGGACCGGTTACGGCCTTTGAAGCCATCGTCACGCATACGGGGGTAGATAGCGCAATCATTGCCGACACCGAGATGGTGCGCGAGCGGTTGCCTTCGGTATGCGGCGCGATGGAGACCCTACGCCAGCTTGACGTCTTGCTGGCGCCAGGGATCTTTGAGTTGCTGACTGTCGGAGTAGAGGTGCGCGAGCGTGGTTCCGTGCCGCTGCTCGGTCTTAACAAGACGCGCATTACCGGCCTCCATGGGGTGTGGAAGACAATTATAGACCGGGGGGGAGCGCTGGCAGCCTTGATACTCCTCAGCCCGCTGCTGGCTATTGTTGCCATCCTTGTGCGTCTCGACAGCCCGGGGCCAATTATTTACCGCCGCCGGGTCGTGGGGGTTGGCAACCGGACTTTTGACGCCTTCAAGTTCCGCACCATGCGGGTGGATGGCGACAAGTTGTTAACGCCTGAGCTGCGTAAAGAACTTGAAGAAACCGGGAAACTCCAAAATGACCCCAGGGTTACGCGCCTCGGACGCTTCCTGCGGCGCACCAGCATTGACGAATTGCCGCAACTGGTGAATGTGCTCCTGGGTCAAATGAGCCTGGTCGGCCCACGGATGATCACGGCCGACGAACTGCGGCACTTTGGACGCTGGCGTCACAACCTGGTAACCGTGCGGCCGGGGCTTACCGGCCTGTGGCAGATCAGCGGGCGCAGCAACCTAGGCTACGAAGAGCGTGTGCGCCTGGACATGCACTACATTCGCAATTACTCGATCTGGCTCGACCTGTACATTATCTATCGCACCATTGCCGTGGTCATCTCGGGTCACGGAGCATACTGAGGCCGCAAGGCGTTTGCACGCTGCCTGAACGCACGGATCATCCAACCAGTGCATCGTGTCTGGAGGTTGTTATGCATGCACGACTTCGCGCCGGCGTTATCGGTGTCGGCAGCATGGGCCGGAACCACGCCCGCGTCTATGCCAGCATGGACGGAGTCGAACTCACTGCGGTCAGCGATACCGATCCAACCACCGCAGCGCGTGTTGGCAATATGTATCGCTGCCGGGCCTATACAAACTATCGGGAGATGCTGGAGGAAGAGCGCCTCGATCTGGTTTCTATCGTCGTACCGACCAAACATCACTTCGAGGTGGCGCAGGACGTGATCGAACACGGCGTATCCCTGCTGATCGAGAAACCGATCGCCGCGACGGTGCTCGACGGATACGCGCTGGTGGAAGCTGCCCGGCGCAAGGGCGTATTGCTCACCGTGGGACACATTGAGCGTTTCAACCCGGCGATCATCGCGCTCAAGCAGCAACTTGAAGCGCACGAACTGGGCCATATCTTTCAGATCACCGCGCGCCGGGTTGGCCCATTCCCGGCAAGGATCATGGACGTCGGCGTGGCGATTGACCTGGCGACACACGAGATGGATATTCTCAACTACCTTCTCGGCTCGAAGATCAGCCGGATGCACGTCGAACTGCATCGCCACCTGCATCGCTCCCACGAAGACCTGCTCTCGGCAGTGCTGCGCTTCGAAAATGGCGTTGTCGGCATTCTCGAGATCAACTGGCTGACACCGACGAAGATCCGCGAACTCAGCATCGTGGGCGAGCGGGGGATGTTTGTCGCCAACTATCTCACCCAGGATCTGACCTTTTTTGAGAACGACGAATGCGCGGGCAAGCACTGGCCGACACTGGCGACCATAGGGGTCAGTGAGGGGCGCATGATCCGCCTCAAGGTACAGCGACGTGAGCCGCTGTTTGAGGAACTACGCGCCTTTTGCGAGGCGGTGCGTCATGGCCATCCACCAGCGGTGAGTGGTGAGGATGGCATCGCGGCGCTGGACATGGCGCACCAGATTATCCGAGCCGGGTCTGCCTTCCAGGGCGGAACTAACGTGGTTGAAATGACTGTAGGGGTTGCCGCCTGAGCGAGCAGCGTGAAATGACGCGAGGTAAGCGCCCCTTTGGCGCCCGTGCGGCCAGACCGTTCAACTAAAAAACACTTCTGGGAGGGCAGAGCCCTCCCAGAAGCACGGCCAGATGGTGAGGACGCCCCCTGTCATGGTCGAAAGGTATAGCCCAGATCGCGGACGCGCACAATATGGGCGGGTTTGAGCGGATCGGCTTCGATCTTGCGGCGCAGCCGCCCAATGTAGACAGGCACCAGGTTACTGTCTGTCGTATCTTCCAGGCCCCAGACTTTCTGCAACAACTGCTGGGTGCTAAGGACGCAACTGGCATTTTGCACCAGATAGTACAGCAACTGGAACTCGCGCTCGGTCAAGGTTTGTTCATTGCGACCATTGATGACCACGCGGCGGCGAACCGGATCGAGACTCAGCGGGCCGACCGTGATGGGATGGTAGCCAACATGCAGACGCAGATCATTATTACCGTACCGACGCATAATCGCCTCAATACGCGCGAGTAACTCCGCCGGATTGTAGGGCTTCTGTAGAACATCATCAGCGCCCGACTTCAGCGCCTGAACACGTTGAACGACGGATTGCTCCTGAGAGAGAAAAATAATTGGCGTATGGTAAAGCGAGCGCGCCTCGCCGCACAAGACATACCCCCCGGCCTCCGGGCACTGCTCATCTAAGAGCAAGAGGTCGAAATGACCGGTCTTGAATGCCTGGCGCATTCCCTGATCGTCAACCTCGTGCTGGACCGTATATCCTACATCTTCGAGCAAGAACCTGGTCATGCGCGAATACAGGATATCACTGCTGGCAATCAGAATATGCATGGCCCCCCCGCCATTCGACCATAATCCTGAGTTACAGAACTCCTGAGCGTCGTATGTGAGCTACACGACCTCGATATTTAACGTCAAAATGACCGCCATTCATTCAGGCCTGAAAGCCATGCCGCCGCGACCTGCGAGAAGAGGAGAACAGAGAAACTTGCTTACCCGGACAAAAGTGCGGGGAACCCGGGTTCCCCGCACTCCTACTGAGCAATTTGTGTGAGGCCCAGCGTCATAATAACGACGCGCTCTCGCACATTTGCATATGGGATTCAGTTCCTGTTGCCGCACTTTATTCCTGTTCCGATGGGGACTGGCGGTATCAGACGCACCAGCAGGCTGTCTTCAGAAGCAGCCTTCGACGGTGCTTGGTGACCGGGGTTGTCACTTAGAGTTGCGGGGTAGAATATTTTGAGGTCATGGAAATACTAACTTAACTCGCAGGGGCTGTCAAGTGCAGAAAACGCAAGTTCCCGCCAGGCAGTATATCCAACAAGACCAAGGGCGCGGCTGTCGATCAAACAGCCGCGCCCTCTTTACTCACAGCCTCGTTGCAATGTTGTTGTGAGATGGGCGTCGCCATTGCACGCCCGTTTACCCTCATCAGTCAAGAATGGTCAAGCGCGAGAGCACTAGCGCCGATCCAGACTCTCAAGCAAGCGCCACCCCCCCGGTAGCGCCAGCGCTGCCAGCAGCATCTTGATTGCATCGCCTGGCAGGAACGGGATCACCGCCATATTCAAGAGCGTGATGACGTTTACCGATCCCCGGAACATAGCCGTGATTGCGGCCAACCAGAGAAAGCCCAGGACAAGGATGATGACATTCCCCAGAAGCATCGCTGGAATGGCCGTGCGCACCCGGCGATCCCAGCCACGATGGGCCAGCGCGCCCACGACCGCCGCGGCAATCGGATAGGAGAACAGGTACCCCGCCGTTGGGCCAACGATGACCGGAAGGCCGGGAATGCTGCTGGGTGTCCAGGCGCTGCGCCCCCCGGCGAACACCGGCAACCCCAGCAAGCCCTGGGCCAGATAGACCAGCATGGTCAGCGCGCCGAGGCGCGGGCCCAGGAGCGCTCCAAGCAGCAACACGCCGAAAGTCTGCCCGGTGATGGGCACCGGGGTGAACGGGAGAGGAATGCTGATCCGCGCTGTCAGCGCCATGAGCAGAGAACCTGCCAGAACCAGCAGACCATCGCGGACGAAGGGCCGTTGCAGCGCGCCCTGCGCGGGTACCAGTCGCTGCGCAAGAGTGCCCGGGCTCGAAATGCCGCTGTTGCTCATAGGTGCCGCTCCTTTCCTGCTACGCCGGATAGCGCTGATTGTAACATATCTGGTATCGTCTGTTGCAGGCCGCTGACGCAACTGCAGAGATGGCACTACGGTTGGACAGGGAACAGCCCCGCCAAGGTCTGGCAGGGCTGATGCTATCCTGGAGGCAAGCTCCCGAACTCTACAGTTTGTCGTCGGTTTTGACGGCAATGCCGTTAAAACCGACGACAAAGACCTTTCTGGGCGGCTGCACCGCCCCGAACCTCATCGCCGGAGGCGGACGTTGCGAAGGACCTGACCCTGCTGTGCAGGGCCTATGTTCAGTCTGGCTATGTGGTATCATGCACGCTATGAAGGTCGCCTCCTCGTTGAACGGCCGTCCGATCCGCGTGGCGATGCTGGCCCGTGTCGTCTTTCCGCTGCATGGGTACGGCGGGATCGAGCGCCATGTCTTCCACCTGGCGACCCATCTGACACGCCTGGGGGCCGCGGTAACATTGTATGTGCAATCGGCTGATCTGCGCCGCCAGACCGCTGATGACGAGGCCACCCGCGCTGTGACGCAGGGGTTGCACGGCCTGATCCAGTTGCGCTACGATTACACCTCGCCATGGTTGCCGCCTAATGGCATTGCCGGTCGCCAGATCAACTATCCCTGGTATTCCTGGCGACTCGGCTGCGTGGTCGCTCGCGCCGCCCGCCGGGGGGCCTATGATGTGGTGCACAGTCAGGGTCTCTGCGCGGCCGGCTATGGCTTTATCCGCTCTCGCGACCCGCTGCTGCGCGCCCTGCCCTTCGTCGCCAATCCGCACGGCATGGAGGAGTTTCGCACCCCCGACCGGCGCAAGTGGCTGGCCTACGCTCCCTTCCGCGCCCTCTACGCCTATGGCCACCGCCAGGCTGATCGGGCCATCGCCACCGATGCCTGCACCCGCGACGATCTGCCGCGCTACCTCGGCGTTGATCCGCGGCGCGTCGTAGTCATCCCCTCGGCGATTGATGTGGATGAGTGTCTGGGGTATGTCAGGCCAGATATCCGGTCTCGGCTGCGCGAGCGCTGGAACCTTGACGCGGCTGATCCGCTCCTGCTCAGCGTGGGACGGTTGGAGCGCAACAAGGGGTTTCACGTGCTGATCGCGGCGCTCGCCCGCCTGCGGGCCGAACTGCCGCCAAGCTGGCGCTGGCTGCTGGTCGGCAACGGCAAGGAGCGAGCAGTGCTGGAGCGCCAGGCGCGACAGGCCGGGATCGCCGACCACATTGTTTTCGTCGGGCGCCTCGACGATGTGGAGTTGCACAGCCTCTACGAAGAGGTGGATCTGGTTATCCACCCGACGCTGTATGAAGGCTCCAGTCTGGTGACGTTGGAGGGGATGATTCACCGCAAGCCGCTGGTGGCCTCGGCCAGCGGCGGCATTCCTGACAAGGTCTTCGATGGGCGCAACGGCTATCTGGCGCGCCCCGGCGACGTGGAGGACCTGGCGGCGAAGTTGCGCCTGGCCCTCCGGGCGCGCGCCCGCTGGCCCGCCTGGGGCGAGGAGAGCGCGCGCATCGTGCGCTCGACCTTTGCCTGGCCAGTGGTTGCCCGTCAGACGCTTGAGTTGTACCAGGAACTGCTGGCGATAAGCGCCAGAAGTGCGACCGGCCGTGTGATTGAGCGATAGACGCACAAACGAGAAACCTATGAACCTCAGCGACACACCCGCTTCCACGCTCAGACTTGTCGCCATCGGGGGCGGCGGCGGCGTCAGTCAGGTGCTGCTGGGAGCGCGGCCCTACTTCGGCGGCCTCACGGCGGCGATTGCCGTAACCGATACCGGTCGCAGCACCGGCACTGCCCGCGCGATTGCCAGTATGCCCGCCCCCGGCGACGTTCGCAACACTCTGGCGACTCTCGCCCGCGATCCCGACTCGCTGCTCGCCCGCCTGATGCAGCACCGCCTGCGTTCGCCTGCTGTGCCCGTGCTCGATGGGATGGCCTTCGGCAACCTGCTGATCGCTGCCCTGACACAGATGATCGGAGACTTCGCCGAGGCGATCGAGGCGGCCAGCCTGATGCTCGATTGCACCGCCCGAATTCTGCCGATCTCCACGGTCAATACCCACCTCTGCGCCGAGCTTGAGGACGGCACCGTGGCCGAGAACGAACTGGCCGTGCGGGCCCTCAACAAGGCGCCGATCAGCCGGCTCTACCTCAGTACGCCCCGGGCCCCTGCCAACCCCGCTGTCATCCAGGCCATCCTCCAGGCCGATGTGGTGACGATTGGCCCCGGCAGCTTCTTTACCTCGGTGCTGGCGACCCTGCTCTTCGATCACGTTGGCGAGGCCCTCCGTGACACCCGTGCCACGGTGGTTTTCATCTGCAATACTACCACCCAGCCCGGCCAGACCGACGGATTCTCCGTCGCCGATCATGTGCGCCATCTGGTCAAGCTGCTCGGTTCGGGTGTGGTTGATATTGCCCTGATCAACCGTAGCGACCAGCTCGATCCGGAGATCATCGCCGAGTACGCCGCCGAGGGGTTGCACGTGCTCGAACCTACCGAAGCCGATCTGGAGCAGATCAGCCGCCTTGGCGTGCGACCGCTGGTGCGTAATCTGGCCGAAGCCAGGGAAGGGAAACGCACCCTCTGGAACAAACAGGACACAATCCGCCATGACCCTACCCTGATCGGCCTGGCGCTGTGGAAGATAGCCCTGGATCGGGAGGGGATGTGAGGGGGTGAGGGGGTGTGGAGGTGTGGAGGTGTGGGAGTGGGGAAACCCAGGTTTCCCCACCCACCTCCAGCCGCCCACGTTCAGGTGAGAGAGCCTAGAAAAACCCCAGCTCCTCGCGCGCCTCGTCGCTCATCAGGCTGGGGTTCCAGAAGGGCGTCCATACCAGGTTGATGCGCACGTCTTCGAGATTCTTGAACACCTCTTGCAAGGCCAGCACCTCGCGTCGGGCCTGGTCGAGGATCTGCGGCCCGGCGGGACAGGCCGGCGTGGTCAGGGTCATGTCAATATCCACCACACGGCCTTCCTCCAGCACATCAATGCGGTAGACCAGCCCCAGGTTGACAATATCCAGCCCGATCTCAGGATCGACGACATTCTTGAGCGCGGCGCGCACCATTTCTTCGGTGACCATCGTCTTCCTCGATTTCTATCAGGCGTGACCGGGGTTGACACCGAACAGGTTCATCCGGGCGCGGCCCGCCGCCCCTCTTCGGCCCCTTTCGGCCACACTGGTTGCGTTATCAAGTATACCGCTATGATACCATAGCTCCGCGGGGCGATGCCTCTTTCAGCCGCGCGGCTTCAAGGGAAAGGCGTCGGGAAACCCGCTGTCTTTGCGCTCCTGCCTGTGAGAGGAGCCGGGCAGGCGCCGCCCTCCCGGGAACTTGCGTCTGCTCCTGGATTGAGCCATGATAAACCTGCTGATCAACAATCCTCTTCTGCTGCTCTTCGTGGTATCGGCCATCGGCTATGTGCTGGGCCGTGTGCAGATCGGGGGAGTGAGTCTCGGCGTCGCCGCCGTGCTCTTCGTGGGTCTGGCCTTTGGGGCCCTCGACCCGAACGTGCAACTCCCCGACATTATCTACCAACTCGGCCTGGTGCTGTTTGTCTATACGATCGGATTAAGCAGCGGCCCCGGCTTTTTTGCCTCGCTGCAACGCAGGGGACTCCGCGATAACCTGCTGGTGCTGGGGGTGTTGCTCTTCGCCACGGCGCTGACCGTCGCGGCGCATCTGGTGATCGGCACAGGCCCGCCGATTACCGCGGGGATGTTCGCTGGCAGCCTGACCAACACCCCGGCCCTGGCCAGTGTCATCGAACAGCTTAAGCGCAGCGCCGAGCAGAACGATGCCGCCCTCGCCGGGCCGGTCGTCGGATACTCGGTCACGTACCCTATGGGTGTGCTGGGGGTGATCCTGGCGATCCATGTCTTTCAGCGGCTGTGGCGCGTTGACTACGCCGCCGAGGCGCGCTCCTCGCCCGAGCTGCGCCTGGGAGTCGAAAACCTGGTTAACCGCACCGTGCGCGTAACTCGACCTGACATGGATGGCCGGAACCTTGGCGAACTGGTACGCACCTATCGCTGGGACGTGGTGTTCAGTCGTCTGCAACACGATGGGCACGCGAGCCTCGCCACCAGCGACGCCTATCTCCGGCTCAACGATCTGGTGAGCGTCATCGGCGCGCCCGAAGAGGTTGAGCGCGTGGTGACGGTCCTGGGCGAACCGGCCCCCGAAGGGCTGGAGCTGGACCGTCACACGCTGGATTTTCGGCGTGTCTTCGTGTCAAATCCGGAGGTGGCGGGCAAACGGTTGCGCGATCTTGACCTGCCACGCACCCAGGGGGCGATTATCACCCGCGTGCGGCGCGGTGATGTGGATATTCTGCCCCACGGCGACACAGTGCTCGAACTCGGCGACAGGGTGCGGGTGGTGACCCGGCGCGAAAACCTGGACAACGTCAGCAAGTACTTCGGCGACTCCTACCAGCGTCTCTCCGAGATTGACGTCGTCTCGCTGGGCCTGGGGATGACCATGGGCCTGCTGGCAGGCATGATCCCCTTTCCGCTGCCCGGAGGCGGCGCGTTTACCCTGGGCTTCGCCGGCGGGCCGCTGATCGTTGCGCTGATCCTCGGCTGGCTGGAGCGCAGCGGGCCCATCGTCTGGAGCCTGCCCTACAGCGCCAACCTGACCCTGCGCCAGGTCGGGTTGACGCTCTTTCTGGCAGGGGTGGGGCTACGCTCGGGCTACAGTTTCGTGAGCACGCTGGCAGAGGGGGGAGGTCTGGCGATCTTCGTCGCCGGGGCCCTGATTACCGCCATCTCCGCCGTGACGCTGCTCTTCGTCGGGTACCGCCTGCTCAAGATCCCGCTGGGGCTGTGCATTGGCCTGCTGGCGGGAATGCAGACCCAGCCGGCGGCGCTGGCCTTCGCTGCGGAACAGACCCGCAATGATATGCCAAATATCGGCTACGCCACGGTGTATCCGCTGGCGACCATCGCCAAGATCATTCTGGCCCAGGGGCTGGTGGCGCTATTACGGTGAGGAAACAGGGAAAAACAAGAGGGCAGTCGGGTTGCCCTGAGGGGCCAACCCTGAGGGTTGGCCCCACCTTAATTTCTCCGGTCTCTAATACTTTGCCACTGTCGGGTCCACCTCATCACTCCAGCGGAGGATGCCGCCCTCAAGGTTCTTGACCTTACGGAAGCCGGCCTGTTTGAGCAGTTCGACCGCGCGCCAGCTACGCACGCCACTGCGGCAGTAGACCACGATCTCGCGGGCGCTGTCGAGTTCGTAGATGCGCTCCGGCAACTGGTCAATGGGGATGAGTTTGTCGGTGCCGGGGATGCTGGCAATGGCCACCTCGTAAGGATTGCGCACATCGAGGAGGAAGGGCCGATCGTCGCGCTGGAGCCAGCCGGCCAGTTCGAGCGGCGTAATCACATACTGGCCGCCAATTGAAGGCGCTTCGCGGGTGATGCCGCAGAACTGCTCGTAGTCAATCAGGGCGGTGACGGTGGGATTCTCGCCGCAGACCGGGCAGTTCGGATTGCGCCGCAGTTTCAGTTCGCGGAAGTGCATGCTCAGAGCATCGTAGAGCAGCAAGCGCCCGATCAACGGCTCGCCGATGCCGGTGAGCAACTTGATCGTCTCCGTCGCCTGAATCGTCCCGATTACGCCCGGCAGCACTCCCAGCACGCCTCCCTCGGCGCAGGAAGGCACCAGACCCGGAGGCGGCGGTTCGGGGTAGAGGCAGCGGTAGCATGGCCCGCCATGCTGCGGCGAGAACACCGTCGCCTGGCCCTCGAACCGGAAGATGCTGCCGTAGACGTTGGGCTTACCGAGGAGCACCGAGGCATCGTTGGTCAGGTAGCGGGTGGGAAAATTGTCGGTCCCGTCCACAATGACGTCATAGGGGCGCAGCAGATCAAAGGCGTTGGCCGAGGTGATCTGCGTCTCATAGACAGTGACCTCGATATGCGGATTGAGGTCGAGCAGGCGCCGGCGGGCCGACTCGGTCTTGGCGATGCCGACGGTGCTGGTGCCGTGGACGATCTGCCGTTGCAGGTTGCTCGCATCAACCACATCGAAGTCAACCAGCCCGATGTGACCAACGCCCGCCGCGGCCAGGTAGAGAGCCAGCGGCGACCCCAGGCCGCCGGCGCCAATCAGCAGCACACTGCCCTGCTTCAGACGCCGCTGGCCCTCCATGCCCACTTCGGGCATAATCAGGTGGCGGCTGTAGCGGGCAATTTCTTCATTAGAAAGCGAAACGTTGCTCATCGGCCTCCTCCCGCGATGGCAGGAATGATTGACACCGTCTCACCGGCGCTGAGGGGGGTTTCTTCACCCTGGAGGAAGCGAATATCCTCATCGTCGACATAGATGTTGACAAAGCTGCGCAAGCGGCCATCCTCGGCGAAGAGGTGCCGGCCCAGAGCAGGATGCAGTTCGACCAGGCCGCGCAGCAGTGCGCCAACCGTGTCAGCTTCCAGTTGCACCTGGGCATTGCCGCCGGCATACTCGCGTAACGCGGTGGGGATGGTTATGGTTACGGGCATAGGTTAACACTCCTTACTACTGGTTTGATCGACAACAAGACTTCGTCTCGACGGGGATTGCGGGGGCCGGCGGCCCCCGCAACCGTTCCCTTTGCGGCGCAGCTTCGCCGCGCCGCAGAGGGGGCTTCGGAGGGGCTGCGCCCCTCCGAGCCTCCCCTCGCAGGAGAAGTCTCGTTGTTATGTCACATCCCGGCAATAATCACCTCTTCGGCTTCAAAACGCGCCCCGGCATCCACCAGCAGCCAGCTTGTCACCTCGGCGGCGCGGCCCTGGCGCACGGCTTGAATGACAAAGGCGAACGTCGAGCCGCCAATGGCCTGCGCGCCGACGCGATCGCGCTCGGAGGGGGTGGCGGGCGCGTCGGGGTGGGAATGGTAACAGCCGACGATTTCGAGGCCCCGCGCCGTCGCCGCGCGGTCGGCGCGCAGATAGTCGCGGGGGTCGAGGTAGAAGCGATCGCGCCGCGAGGTGGGATCATCGCTCGAGCTGAGCTGCACCTGACCACTCCAGCGGTTCTCCACCGGAAAGGCTTCGAGAGCCAGCTTCGCGGCGCCCTCCAGGCGCCCCAGCAGCAAGCCGACGCACTCGTCGGGGTAAGTTGCCTCGGCGTGGGCCGCGATCGCCGCCGCGACGGCGGGTGAAAGGGTGAGGATAGGGCGTGTCATTCCCGGTTCCAGCATATGGAGAGTCTGGGCGAGCAGGTCACTCTCAATACTCAATACGGTGCATGCATGTGATCGCCTGATTTCACTGGGAAGCCATATTCAGCAATCCAAAATCCACAATCCACAATCCAAAATGGCATTAGATCCCGCTGCCCTGCTCGAAGCCCGGCTCCTCCCAGAAGCGTTCGCTAAGGTAGCGATTGGCGCTGTCGCAGAGGATGGTCACCACCACGCCGGAGCGCAGGTCGCGGGCCACCTGTAGCGCGGCGGTGACATTGGCGGCCGCCGAGATGCCGACCAGCAGCCCCTCCTCGCGAGCCAGGCGCCGGGCCATAGCAAAGGCGGCCTCGCTGCTCACCTCCAGAATGGCGTCGGGCGTCCCCGGGTCGTAGATCGCCGGAACGAGGCGCGTCGAAGCCATGTGCTTCACTCCCTCCAGGGCGTGGTAGGGACTATCGGGCTGCACGGCGATAGCCTGCAGGGCGGGGTTCAGCTCGCGCAGGCGCCGGGTGACGCCCATGAAGGTGCCGCTGGTGCCCAGAGCGGCGACGAAGTGGGTCACCCGGCCGCCAGTCTGACGCCAGATCTCCGGCCCGGTAGTCTCGTAGTGCGCCTGGGGATTGGCGGGATTGCTGTACTGGTCGGGATAGAAGTAGCGTTCAGGCTCGCGTGCTACGAGCTGGCGAATAGTGGCAATTGCCAGGTCCATGCCCTCGGCGGGGTCGGTGAGGATGAGCGTGGCACCGAGGGCGCGCAGGGTGCGCTGGCGTTCGGGGCTGGCGTTGGCCGGCAGCGCCAGGGTCACGCCGTAACCCAGGGCCGCACCGATAGTGGCATAGGCGATGCCGGTGTTGCCGCTGGTGGCATCGGCGATGCGCATCCCGGGGCGCAGCAGGCCCCGGCGTTCGCCGTCGCGGATCATCCACAGCGCCGGGCGATCCTTGACCGAGCCGCCGAGGTTGTACCACTCCGCCTTGGCGTAGAGTTCCACGCCGGGCGGCAGGTCGGCGTTCAGGCAGGTGAGCCGGAGCAGGGGCGTCTCACCGATCAGATCGAGGGCCGTGGTCATCGCGTCTCCTGGAAGGGCGCCTGGCGCTGCCGGCGCCGGTAGGCCCGCACGGCGGCCCGAAGGGTGTGCAGGGCCAGGGTGGCGCAGCGAGGACGAGCACGGGCGACTTCGTAGCCGACCAGATCGAGGACCGCAGCGTCATCAAGGGCCTCGATGGCCGCCAGCGCAGCGTCCTGGAGCGTCTCGGCCAGAATTGAAGCGGCGGCCTGGCTCACGCTGCACCCCTGGCCCTCGAAGCGCAGCGCTGCCACTCGCTCGCGCCCCGGATCAACCTTGAGATAGATCGTCACCTGATCGCCACAGTCGGGAATGCCGCCAGGGACGATCACGTCGGCATCGGCCAATGGGCCGTGATAGCGGGGATGTTCGTAGTGATCGAGCAGCCGTTCGATGATCGCCTGGCGGTCCATACTGCGATTTTTGATTTTGGATTTGAGATTGTGGATTGGCCGCGGCTCATCTGGACGCGGACGTAGTCTGATTGACGCTCGAGCAGGCGCCCAGAACCGCAATGGCCACTCTATGCCAGCGCCCCTATAGGGGCCTTGGCGCTAGCCCTTCTCGATCGGCAGGCCCACGGCATTGCCCCACTCGGTCCAGCTCCCATCGTAGTTGCGGACCTGAGGATAGCCAAGCAGGTAGGTAAGCACGAACCAGGTATGGCTGGACCGCTCGCCGATACGGCAGTAGGCGATGATATCCTTATCGGGCGTAATCCCCTTGCCCTCATAGAGCGCGCGCAACTCCTCGGGGCTCTTGAAGGTGCTATCCTCGCGCACGGCCTGGGCCCAGGGAATGTTGACAGCAGTGGGAATGTGGCCGCCGCGCAGGGCGCCCTCCTGGGGGTACTCCGGCATATGGGTGCGCTCACCGGTGAACTCCTGCGGGCTGCGCACGTCCACCAGCGCCACGCCGGAGGGACGCTTGATATGGGCCAGCACCTGGTCGCGGAAGGCGCGAATGGTGGTGTCATCGCGAGGCGGCGCAACGTACACGCCGCGGGGATAGGAGGGAACCTCGCGGGTCAGTTCGCGCCCTTCCATAATCCATTTAGCTCGCCCGCCATTCAGAATACGCGCGTCCTGGTGGCCAAAGAGCTTGAAGACCCAGAAGGCGTAGGTGGCCCACCAGTTATGCTTATCGCCGTAGAAGACCACCGTAGTATCATTGGAAATGCCCTTGCTCGCCACCACCTCGGCGAAGCGTTCGGCATCCAGATAGTCACGCACCACCGGATCGTTCAGATCGGTCATCCAGTCAAGCTTCACCGCGCCGGGGATATGGCCGGTATCGTACAGCAGAACATCCTCGTTGCTCTCGACGATGCGCACCCTGGGGTCATTCAGGTGGTCGGCGACCCAGGCGGTATCAACCAGCACTTCGGGATGGGCGTAGCCGCTCATCGCATGCTCCTTTACACTCGACGCTGTTATCGGCATGCACCCATTGTAGCCCCGGCGCCGGGTTTAGTCAAGTTGTTACTCTGGATACTCAAGAAATATGGCGTCGCCCTGGATGAAGGCGCGGTAGGCGGCGACCGGCTCAAAGGCGGGGAGGGTGCGAGGAGCGCCGGTGCGCACATCGAATAGCGAGCCGTGCAGCGGGCACTCAACGCACAGCTCGTCGGGATCGAACTCGCCCGCGCTGAGGGACGCCTCGGCGTGAGAGCAGGTATCGTCAATCGCGTACACCTCATCGGCGACGCGAAACACGGCGATGCGCCGCCCGTTGACCTCGAAGGCCCGTCCCGTCCCGTCGGGAAGATCGGCCAGGGTTGCAATGGTGATGTTTGGCATAAGCGCCTGGTGGTTCCAGGGGGGCAACCCTGAAGGTTGCCCCACCCTATGTCATCCGGCCAGCTCTTTACCCGACCGACCCCTCCATCTCCATCTGGATGAGGCGGTTCAGTTCCACGGCGTACTCCATGGGCAGTTCGCGGGTGAACGGCTCCATGAAGCCGAGGACGATCATCGAGAGCGCATCGGCTTCGGGCAGGCCACGGCTCATCAGGTAGAAGAGCTGCTCCTCGCCGATGCGCCCGACGGTGGCCTCGTGGGCCAGGGTGCAGCGATCCTCCTCGATCTCGATGAAGGGGATGGTGTCGGAGGCCGAGCGCTCGTCAAGGATGAGCGCGTCGCAGTTCACGTTGATCTTCGCGCCGTAGGCGCCGCGGGCCACCTTGGCCAGACCGCGGTAGGTGGTCTTGCCGCCATCCTTGCTCACCGACTTATTGGTGATGCGACTAGTGGTTTCGGGGGCGATGTGGACCATCTTCGCCCCGGCGTCCTGGTGCTGGCCCTTACTGGCGTAGGCCACGCTCAACACCTCGCCGCGGGCCTTGCGCCCCATCAGGTAGACCGAGGGGTACTTCATCGTCAGCTTGGAGCCGATATTGCCGTCCACCCACTCCATGCTGGCCTCTTCGTAGGCCACGGCGCGCTTGGTAACCAGGTTGAAGATGTTGTTGGCCCAGTTCTGAATAGTGGTATAGCGGAACTTGCCGCCCTTCTTCACGATCACCTCGACCACCGCCGAGTGCAGCGAGTTGGTGGAGTAGATCGGCGCGGTGCAGCCTTCGATGTAGTGGGCCTCGGCGCCCTCTTCGATGATGATCAGCGTGCGCTCGAACTGGCCCATGTTCTCCGCGTTGATGCGGAAGTAGGCCTGGAGCGGAATATCCACCTTGACCCCGGCGGGCACGTAGACGAACGATCCGCCCGACCAGACCGCGGTGTTGAGCGCAGCGTACTTGTTATCGGCGGCGGGCACGATCGTGCCGAAGTACTGCTTGAACAGCTCGGGGTACTCCTTGAGCGCCGTATCAGTGTCGAGGAAGATCACCCCCTGTTTTGACCACTCTTCGCGCAACGAGTGGTAGACCACCTCCGACTCATACTGCGCCCCCACGCCGGCCAGGAACTTGCGCTCGGCCTCGGGAATGCCCAGGCGCTCAAAGGTGTTCTTGATCTCCTGGGGCACGGCGTCCCAGTCGGTCTGCGGGCGCTCGCCAGCGCGCACGTAGTAGTGGATGTCGTCGTAGTTCAACTCGGCCAGTTCCGGGTTGGCCCACATGCCGCTGAGCGGAGTCGGCTTCTGGTTAAAGATCTCCAGGGCCTTCAGCCGGCGCTTCAGCATCCACTCCGGCTCGCCCTTCATCCCCGAAAGCTCGCGCACAATCTTCTCATTCAGACCCTTCGGGGCCTTGTAGAGGTAGTTCTCTTCGTTGCGGAAACCATACTTGCTATAGTCAAACTGGAGATTGACCGCCTCGGCAACCATGCATATCCTCCTCAGTAATGGTTATGCGTCATTATCCATTGTTCGGCGCGCACCGGCTGATTGTCATATGTCACGCCCCGGTAGGACCGAAGCAGCGGCGTAGCTGTTGCTTCGGCCCTACGCGTCATCAACATCCACCGACCCCACTCCGTACAGCCCGGCCTTGAGCGCCTTGAGCGCGAGAAGGGCGCACTTGAGACGGGTGGGATTTTTATTAAGCGGAATGCCGATCAGCATAAGCAGATCGTCTTTGCTGAAGGCTCTGGCCCTTTCAACGTTCATGCCTTTGATCTCGTCGGTGAGCATCGAGGCCGAAGCCTGGCTGATGGCGCAGCCCTTGCCGCTGAAGCGCACATCGGCGATCACCCCATCTTCAATCAGCAGATCAATGCGCACCCGGTCGCCACAGAGGGGGTTGTACTCCTCGTGGCTGATGGTCGGGTGTTCGAGCGTGCCGTAGTTGCGGGGATAGCGGGCATGCTCGAGGATCTGCTCGCGATAGATATCTTCCATTCCACACCTCAGGCGAACAGGCGCTTCGCCTTCTCCAGGCCCGCGACCAGCCGGTCAATCTCCTCCGCTGTATTATAGATGTAGAAACTGGCCCTGGTGGTGGCTGGAACATCAAGATGGCGGTGAAGCGGCTGGGCGCAGTGGTGCCCCGCACGCACCGCAACGCCTTCGCTGTCAAGCACCGCGGCCACATCGTGAGGATGCACGCCTGCCAGGGTGAAGCTGATCACCCCGCCACGCTGATCGGTGCTGTGCGGACCGTGAATGGTCAGCCCCGACACCTCGGCCAGACGCCCCAGGGCGTAACCCAGCAATTCAAGCTCGTGCCGGCGAATGGCCTGCATCCCCACGCGGTTGAGGAAGTCCACCGCTTCACCCAGGGCGATCGCCTCGGCGATCGCCGGCGTCCCGGCCTCGAAGCGCGCCGGCACATCGGCGTAGGTGCTGTGGTCGAGTTCCACTACCTTGATCATCGAGCCGCCGCCGAGGAAGGGCGGCATGGCTTCGAGGATCTCGCGGCGCGCCCACAGCCCGCCGATGCCGGTCGGGCCGCACATCTTATGGCCGCTGAAGACCAGGAAGTCACACTCCAGTTCCTGCACGTTCACCGGCATGTGCGGCACGCTCTGCGCTCCGTCCACCAGCAGCTTCGCGCCGACGGCATGGGCGCGCCGGGCCAGATAGGTCACCGGGTTGATCGTGCCCAGTACATTTGACTGGTGCGTCACCGCCACCAGGCGAGTGCGCTCGGTGAGCTTCGCGTCCAGTTCCTCCAGCGCCAGGCGGCCCTCGCTGTCGAGGTTCAGGTAATCGAGCTTCGCGCCCACACGCTCAGCAAGCATCTGCCAGGGGACGATATTGGAATGGTGCTCCATCAGCGTGAGCAGGATGCGGTCGCCAGGACGCAGAGTAGCATCGCCCCAGGCGCGAGCCACCAGGTTGACCGCCTCGGTCGCGTTGCGCGTAAAGACCAGCTCGCGCGGCGAAGCGGCGCCGATGAAGCGCGCCACCTTGCCGCGGGACCGCTCGTAGGCGAAGGTGGCCTCTTCGCTGAACTTGTAGATGCCCCGGTGCACGTTGGCGTTGTAGCGCCGGTAGAAGTCTTCAAGGCAGTCAATCACCTGGCGCGGCTTCTGCGAGGAGGCGGCGCTGTCGAGGAAAGCCACGAGCTTGCCGTTAACCTCCTGCTGAAGGATGGGAAACTCGCGCCGGATGGCGAGCACGTCAAACTGGGAGAGAATAGACATAGCGAGCCTGCTAGCCGGTACGGGCCGGGCGGCGCGCCGATTAGCGATCCGCGCGCCACGATGAGAGATGATTGCAAAAGAGCCATGCTTCCGTCAGGGTCCTGTACCGATCCACCCTCCTCCCACCCTCCCACCGTTGGGGGAGGAGCAAGGTTCTCTCCCCCGGCGGGGGAGGGTTGGGGAGGGGGCGGGAGCGACGAGACCCGTACCCTCCCGGGACCTCTCGAAGTTCAGCTCAGATCCTGGCCTCGATGGCCGCCTCCAGCTCCGCGCGCAGCGCCTCGACGGGAATGGTGTCGAAGGCCGGGCCGAAGAAGCCCATGACGATCATGCGCTTGGCCTCAGTCCTGCTGATGCCGCGGGACTGCATGTAGAAGAGTTGCTCCTCGTCCACATCGCCGCTGGTGGAGGCGTGACCGCCCTTGAGCACGTTGTTAGTGTCAATCTTGAGGCCGGGGATCGAGTCGTTGCGGGCGCCGGGGTTAAGGTGCAGAGCGTGCTCCTCCAGCCGCGTGCTGGTGCCGGTCGACTCGCGCTCGATCTTGATCATTCCGTCAAAGATCGAATACCCCGTATCGTTGACCACCGTGCGGAACTCCATGTAGCTCTCGGCGTGATGGCCAATATGCCGCAGCCAGGGCGCGATAAGCAACCGTTGCGCGTCACCGGCGAAGGTAGCCCCCAGCCAGTTGACCCGCGAGCCGTCTCCCTTCAGCGTGGTCTCCGCCTCGATGTGCTGCACCTTCGCGCCGATAGCCACGCTGGTCCACTCCAGGTCGGCGTCGCGCTCAAGAACGACCTTCTGCCCGCCAATATGGTACACGCCATCGCCCCAGCGCTGGATGCTGACGAAGCGCACGCGGCTGCCGGGACCAGCGAAGATCTCGGTGACCGGAGCGGCCAGGGCCGTGTCGGGCTGATCATCGGAGATGAACTCCTCGATCAGCGTCACCTGAGCGTTATCCTCGACGATCACCAGCGTGCGAGGGAAGGTCGTGCGGCTGCCGGCGGGCAGACCGTAGCGCACGCGGATGGGCTTCTCAGCGGCTATATTCTTCGGTACATGGAGCAGGACCCCGTCCTGCCACAGGGCGGCGCGCATGGCGCTGAACTTATGCTCCAGCGGAGCCACCGCGGCGTCCATCCGCGCCTCGATCAATTCGGCGTGGCTGGCCAGCGCCGCGCCCAGCGGCTTGAGCGTCACGCCCTGCCCGGCGAGCGCCTCGTCCCACTCCAGGGTGAGGGCAGTGCCAGCAGTTGGCGCCAGTTCTTCGGGGCGCAGGCCGCTGAGGTCGGTGCGGCGCCACTCCGGCGGGCCGGCCTGGGCGAAGAAGCTCCAGGCCTGACTCCGGCGCTCGGTGAGCCAGGCCGGTTCACCGCGCTGCCGCGAGATGGCGGCGATGGCATCGGCGCTCAGTTCTTTCAGGGTAAGCGATGTCATAGGTCTTTCTGGCCCTTCAACTCATCACGCCGTTCCCGCCAGCTCCTCGCGCAGCCAGTCGTAGCCCTTCTCTTCCAGTTCGAGCGCCAGCTCGGGGCCGCCTTCGCGCACAATGCGCCCATCCATCATCACCGAGACGAACTGAGGCTTGATGTAGTTAAGCAGCCGCTGGTAGTGGGTGATCACCAGAACGCCCATCTCCGGCCCGGCCAGGCGGTTGACACCCTCGGCGACGATGCGCAGCGCGTCAATATCGAGGCCCGAGTCGGTTTCGTCCATAATCGCCATACTGGGCTTGAGCATGGTCATCTGGAGGATCTCCAGGCGCTTCTTCTCGCCGCCGCTGAAGCCCTCGTTCAGGTAGCGCCGGGCGAAGCTCTCGTCCATTTCGAGCAGCTTCATCCCTTCGCGCAATTGCTTGCGGAACTCGGCCACGGGAATGGCGGTCTCCTTGGGGTCCTTGCCCTCCTCGGCCCGGTGGGCGTTGATCGCGGCGCGCAGGAAGTTAGCGACCGTCACCCCCGGCACCGACACCGGGTACTGAAAGGCCAGGAACAGTCCGAGCTTACTGCGCTCATCAGGTTCCAATTCAAGAATGTTCTGGCCCTTGTACCAGATCTCGCCGCCGGTGACCTCGTAGGCGGGGTGGCCGGCAATCACGCTGGCCAGCGTGCTCTTGCCACTGCCGTTGGGACCCATGATGGCGTGGATGGTGCCGCCCTGAACGGTCAGGTTGACCCCCTTGAGGATCTCCTTGTCGCCGATCTGCGCATACAGATCCTTGATGACCAGGTCGTTGCTCATGTGCTCCTCTATGTTTCTTCGTTGAGTGCCTGAACCTGAGTTTCCGGATGCCATAGGGTGGGAGGATGTTTCTCAGGGAGGGCAAGCTTTCCCTGCAACCCTCCTTGCAAGAGCGGCCCGCCACGCTCAAGGGCAAGCCCTCCCCGCAACCTTAATTCCTGTAAAAGGAAAT
Organism: Chloroflexaceae bacterium; assembly: GCA_025057155.1. Lineage (NCBI taxonomy): Bacteria > Bacillati > Chloroflexota > Chloroflexia > Chloroflexales > Chloroflexaceae > Chloroflexaceae bacterium. The sequence goes on along the minus strand of JANWYD010000010.1, from coordinate 137,693 downwards.
AACGCGGCGCATCATCGCCATGTATCACCGAGACCCTACAGCCACATACAGCAATCCAAAATCCAAAATCCAAAATCCAAAATCCCATTACCCTTCGTCCTGCGCGCCCACGGGATCAGCGGCGCGCGCGGGGGTCAGGGGAATGTCCCCGCTCTTTAGCACGAAGCGGCAGGTATGGGCGCCTTCGCGAATGGTGCTCTCCAAAGCCAGTTTCTCACCCAGGGCATATTCAATCATCTGGCGCTCCATTGAGCAGACCTGGGGGTGATCCTGGGCCACATCGTAGAACGGGCAGGCGAAGAGACGGATGCCATCGCCGCCCTCGGCCACCTCGGCGGGCACGCCGCGCTGCTCGAGCAGACGGCGCAACTCGTTCAGCCGCTCCCTGACCTCAGTGCCAGCCATGCGATCGGCGTACTCCTCGGCGAGGCGCCGGCTGACACGTTCGAGCAACAGTTCGACTTTGTCCGGCCCCTCCAGGGCGATCAACTCGCGGAGCAGGCCGGTGATCAGACGATCATACTGTTTGGGGAAGCGACTGCGCGCCTCGTCGCTGAGGGTGTAGACCAGGCGGGGCCGGCCAGGGCCATGGCGCTCGGCGCGCACCGTCACCAGGCCTTCGGCCTGGAGATGGATGAGATGGTCGCGCGCAGCGGTGGTGCTAACGCCGAGGAGAGCGGCCAGGTCTTTGACCGTGGCCTCGCCAGCGCGCTGAAGATGCTGCAAGATCTGTCCGGCTGCACTGCTGGCGGAGTAGCCGATCACAAGCATAGTCGCAATCCTCCGAACTACTGGGGTATAGTCTACCAGCGTTTAGAGGTTTTGTCAATAAAAAAGGAAAATACTTTGTTTATTCATCGAGGGCGCGTTGCACCCGAGAGGGCATGGGAGATGCCCTCGCGCATTCCGGGCGCAACCTGGAAGGTTGGGTTGCCGTTCGCTGGCAGACTGGCAGGGGCATGGGAAAACCGGGTTTCCCATACTTTGCAACCCGGAAGAACTGGCAGGTAGGTGGCCGCTCGCAACCCGGTCAAATGGCCCGTGAACGCACCGGTTCTCCGTGCTACACTCACCCCATGACGCCCACAGGGAGCGCCCGGGCGGCGGCGCCGGTTGCCGCGGCCCGGCTGCCCGGGTAACCCGCAGGAGACGAGGAGGAACAGATGAGCACGAAGTGGGAATACAAAGTCGCCTTTGTCGAGCGGTGGGAGCGTGTCTCGGTGGAGGGGCGCGAGACGCGCCCGGAGAAGGGCGAGCGGCGCAGCGCGTTCGGGCGGCGCTTTCTCAACACCCTCGGCGCCGATGGGTGGGAACTGAGCGGCGTGCAGCACACGATGCCGGGGCGAGTCTACCTGATCTTTAAGCGCCCTCTGGAGGGCAACGCCGAGCCGGATCTCTCGGTCGTGCGCGGCGAAGCGGTGATGCAGCCGGAGGGCCAGACGCCGCCTCCAGCGCCGCCGCATGAAGGAGGCGTCGGGCCGCAGGTGGTGTCGTTGTAGCCCGAAACGTTTCTGGGAGGGCATGGCCCTCCCAGACCCTCTCCGATCCGTAGGTTTCCGCGTTTTACGAACGACCCTCGTGTCGGCGGGGATGAACCCGCGGGCCGCGAGCGGCAAAGGGACCGGCGCCGCCCTCGGCGGTGTTTGCCTTCTCGTTCGTCAGGCTGATGCTGGGAGGCTGCGGGCCGTCACTGGGGGCGATATGGAGCCGGCCAACCTCCTGCATGCGCAGTTCCTCAGCCTGGCGCAGAAGATGGGGCGCCGCTTCGTAGAAAAACTCCAGCGCCTCGCCGTGCCTATCCACGCCAGTGTAGTCAACCACCACATGGCTGCCGGCGGGGATGCCGCCGGAGGCGATCAGATCGGCCAGGGGAGCGTCAATCAACTTGAGCAGTTGCTGGCGCAGCGGACGGGCGCCAAAGCGGGAGTCAAAGCCCTTGCTCAGCAGATACTCGCGCGCCTCGGCGGTAACGCTCACCTGAACGGCCTGGCGCAGATACTGCTCGTTGCACTCGCGCAGCATCCGGTCGAGCACCTGCCGCAGCACATCGCTGGAGAGCGGGCGGAAGGCGATAATCTCATCCAGGCGGTTGATCCACTCCGGCTGAAAGACCTTCTGCAGCGCTTCAAAGCCAATCTGATAGATCTGCTGACCCGTGGCCTCAACATCGCCGTGGGGGGTGCGAAAGCCAATCGTGCGGCGGTCGAGATAATCCACCATCTCTTTGGCGCCAACGTTGGTGGTAAAAACGACGATGCTATTATGGAAGCTCACGCGGCGACCGCCGTTGAGCAGCAAGATCTCGCCATCTTCCATCACCTGGAGCAGCAGGTTCCACAGTTCTGGCTGGCCCTTTTCAATCTCGTCGAAGAGAACAACGCTATTTTCCTGTTCAATGATCTCCGGGTTGAGCAACGGCTTCTGGTCGCGCCCGACGTAGCTGGGAGGGGCGCCAACCAGGGCGCTCACCTCATGGCCCTGGCTAAAGAGCGAGCAATCAATCTTCAGGAACGCCTCGCCGTCGGGCCGGAGCAGTTGGGCCAGGGCGCGTGCCGTGGCCGTCTTGCCCACGCCGGTTGGACCGAGGAACAACAGCGTGGCGCGAGGACGACGGGGATTACCCGCCGAAAAGCCAAAACGCGCGCGGTTCAGCACGCGGATCACACTCTCGATGGCTCGTTCCTGGCCAAAGATCTGTTCGCGCAAACGGCGCTCTACCGCATCCAGCGGGTTGGCGTTGCCCCGCACCGCCCGCGTCATACCCCGGTGTTTCTCTGTCATACCGCCTCTTCGGAACTGGTGGCGCGGCGCCAGTGGATCTGGCGCTCCTCAGGCATTTCCATGCCACGATTGTAGCATGCCGTGTGTACGATACCGTAGCCTCGGAGGTGGAGTAAGGCCGAAGCATTGGCTGCGCCTGTGCTTCGGCCTTATGGGGTGGGGCGATGTCCCTCAGCGCAGGCGCATGACGGCGGACACAATCGTAATGATGTTAAACAGGTGCAGGCCAAGCGGCATTCCGATGAACAGCGCCCCGATGACCCCCGGCGAGAGCACTCCAATCATAGCCACGGCCAGACCGCTCAACATGAACAGAAAGCCCGCGACATAGGCAATGCCCACGGTCAACTGCATCAGTTGGCCGCGCTTGCCGCGGGTGAAGCGGTCGGTCAGGCGCACCAGCAGGTCGCCGGCCACCGGCCCCAGCAGCAAGGCGACGAGCAAGCCAAAGAAGCCAATGCCGCTCAGAAGCAGGAAAGCGAGGGTCGAGACCAGGATGCTGTACACCACGGTCGTGGCGCCAGCGATGGCGCTCTCGACAGCAGAGACCTGGTAGTTGACCGGCCGCCGGGCTCTGGCGCATTCAGGGCAGAGCTGGCCCACAGCGGCGGGGCGCACACAATCGGCGCAGATGGGCCGATCGCAACTGGTGCAGCGCAGGCCGGTCTCGCGGTCAGGGTGCAGATAGCAGAACCGGGTTGCAGCCGGAGCGACGGTCGCCTCAGACGGCGGCGCCGGAGGCGCTTCGGGCGCGGGGGCAGGTTGCGGCTCGCGCTCGCGGACGCCGCCGGGGGCCAGCACCTCGCCTGCGGCCAGGCGCGCCTCGACCTGTTCCAGCACGGCGCGGGCGTGCTCGTTGTCGGGGTCAATCTCCAGGGCGCGCAGCAGGTGCTCGCGCTTCTCGCGGTAGGGGCGCACGCTGCCGGCCATGCCGATCAGCGCGTCCACCCGGCGGGGATCGCGCTCCAGCGCGGCGCGAAAACGCTGGCGCGCGGTATAGGTGTCTCCGGCGATCAGCGCTGCATTCCCCTCGGAAACCAGCGCGGTCACATCGTCGGTAGTTTCGGTCATGTCTGTCATAATGGCCCTCCTAGGGTCATTATAACAGTTTGACGGTGGCGCGGGGGGCTGTCCTCACCCTTCCCCGCCGCTGGCGCAGCGGGGGAGGGCGAGGACGGACTGCCAGGCAATGACTTCGAGGGATGGGTGGGAAAACCCTGGTTTCTCCACCCCCCTGCCGGTCTGGAAATGGACCGTAGCGCCACCCTCCGGGTTATGCGCAGGGAAACCCGGGTTTCCCCATCTTCACTGCAGCAACCCCAGTTCCGCCGCGCGGGCGGCGGCCTGGGTGCGGTCGGCGGCGCGGAGCTTGGCAAGAATGCGTTCAACGTGGTTCTTGGCCGTGCCCGCGCTGATCCCCAGGCACTGGCCGATCTGGCGGTTGGTGCGCCCCTGAGCCAGCAGGCGCAGCACCTCCAGCTCGCGTGGCGTCAGCCGGTCCGCCAGGCCCGCAGGGGCCGGCGCGGGCATGGCGCCCAACTGCTTCAGGGCCTGGATAAGCAGGTTCTGGGTCAGCAGCTTTTCACCGCGGCCAGCGCGCTGGATAGCCTCCACCAGCTCGTCGCGGGAGGCGTGCTTGAGCACATAGCCCGCCGCGCCGGCCCGAAAGGCCTCGAGCATGTACTCAGGATTGGCGTACAACGTGACCATCAGCATCTGGATGTGGGGATGGGCCAGTTTCAGCGCCCGGGCGGTGGCCAGGCCGTCCATCCCGGGCATGCGCACATCGAGGAGCACGACATCAGGCCGTTCGCGGTGGCAGAGTTCGAGGGCCTGCGGGCCATTGCTGGCCTCGCCAACCACGACGATCCCCGGCTCCGCGGCGAGCAACGCGCGCAACCCCGCTCGGGCAAGGTCGTGATCGTCTACGATGAGCACGCGCAGGGGCATGGAAGACGGTGGCGCGGGCGGGGCGTCGGGCATAGCAGAACCTCCTGGATTTTGAATTTCGGATTTTGGATTGCGGATTGTTATTGGTATTCACTGATGTTTTCGGCGCGCCATAATGAGAGCCAATACGTGACGTTTACGCCAGTCGCTGCGACTGTAAACGCTGCTGAAACAAGAGCGTCAGTGGCCTCTCCCTGGCGGGAGGGAAAGCGGGGGCCGTGGCGCAACGACCCATGGTGGATGCTCAAACAGGTCGCCAGCGACCATAGTTGGTTTCGCATGCAAAAAACTGCGAAAACATCAGCATAAACGCAACACGGTTCAGTATAGGCGCTTCGCGAACCGGGCCGTAACCGGCGCCGCGCCGGGGGAGCGGGAGAACGAGATTTCCTGGGAGGGCAAAGCCCTCCCAGACCCTCCCCTTAGGGGCAGGGGGGTGGGGAAACCTGGTTTTCCCACCCTCCCCCTACCCCCTTTTCCGCAGCACAAAGAAGTAGTACGGCCCGTCGTCGCCGGGCGGAGCGTCATAGATGCGCCGTAGCAGCGGCTCCCAGAGCAGGTTGGGGGTGAAGGGCGGGGCCAGCAGCCAGCGCCCGGTGAGCCAGCGGGTGAGCAACGAGGGAGCGCCGTAGTAGTGACTGAGGTCGAAGAGCTTCAGAGCGGCGGCGCTAAGGTAGGGGCGCCAGGCAAGCACCTCGAAGCCGGCCCGCTCGAAACGCGCGCGCCACTCGTCTGCGCTCAACGTATTAAAATGGTAGGAGATGCGGTTGAACCAGCGCCCGTAGCGCGATCCGTCCAGGCCCAGGCGGTTGAGCACCCAGACGCCGAGCAGCTCCTCGGAGAAGCGGTTGCCCACCACCGAGGCCACGAAGAGTCCCCCGGGCCGCAGCACCCGCGCCGTCTCGGCGAGGGTGGCGTCGAGGGGAATGATGTGCTCCAGCACACAGTTGGAGATGGCGCTGGCGAAGCAGTGGTCGGGGAAGGGCAGGGCCGCGCCGCTGGCGACGCTCAGCCCGGCGTAGACGCCCCGCGCGCGAGCCTCGCGCGTGTCGGCCAGCAGCGGATCGATGCCGAAGATAGTCTTGCCGGGAAGGGCGATCTGCACGAAGGCGCCGTCACCGCTGCCGAGGTCGAGGATCGGCTCGGGCAGATCGGGCGCCAGTTCGGCCAACAGGCGCGCCTCAACCGACCGGATCATGGCCCGGTGAACGGGCAGGGTCAGCAGGTGGGGCCGCAGGTAGTCCCGCGGTGGGGAGGCTGGGCGCATGGGTGCCATGTCATGTGGAGCTGTAGAGCTGTGGAGCTGTAGACGTGTAGCGCAATGGCATGGTATGATCCATAGTGGAGTGCCCGCCCGCTCCACACCTCCACACCTCTACACCTCCACACCTCTACAGACCGGTTACGTGAACGTATACGGTCAGGCTGAAACAATCGGATCTGAACCATACCCTAGGGGGACACGCCTTTCGAGCCACGCCTCCGCAGCGTTTCAAAGAGCTGTTCATAGGCCTCAGCGGTCCGCTCGGTGGAGAACTTCGCGGCGATTTCGGCCCGCGGGCGCACGTAGCGCTCGCGCAACTCGATCACCCGCAGGATGGCCGCGGCCAGGGCGTCGCTGTCACCGACAGGCACCACTTCGCCCATCCCTGTCTGGTGCACCGGCTGCCGCACGCCGGGCAGGGCGCTGGCGATCGACGGGGTGCCGCAGAGCATGGCCTCCACCTGCACCAGGCCGAAGGTCTCGGTGGAGTTTAATGAGGGCACCACGATCACGTCAAGGTTGGGGAAGAAGGCGGCCATCTCGCGCGGGCCGAGCGTGCCCAGAAAGGTCCAGTGGCGGCTGAAGCGGGCGAACTCGGGCGCGAGGCGCTGGGCATAGGCCTCTTCGCCGAGGACGTTCTCGTGGGGGCCGGCGAAGAGCACCCGCGTCTCAGGGTAAACCTCCAGGACGCGGGGCAGGGCCTTGAGCAGCACCTCGACGCCCTTCTCGGCGGCGAGCCGGGCGGCCATGCCAATGACCGGGCGGCGCAGGTTCCAGCGTTCGCGAAAGGCGGCGATCTCCTCAGGCGTGGCCTCGGCCACCTCCACGGGGGGCGGGATGACGACGATCTTCTCGCGGAAGCGCCGCAGGTAGGGCGAGTGGTCGGCGAAATCCTGGGTGTAGGCGACGATCCGCGTCGCCAGGACGCCAGCGGCGAGGTTGGCGGCGTCCACCACCTTGTTGGCGACGGTGTTGAGCATGCTGAAGGGCAGTTGCAGGTCGCTGTGGTAGGTGAGCACGACCGGCTGGCGGAAGAGGCGCCCGCGCAGGGCCAGGCCGGGCGCGTCGAACTGGGGCAGGTGCAGGCTCATCACATCGTGGTTCCACACCAGCGAGGTGGCCAGCCAGCCGAAGGTGGGCATGATCACGCCCTTGCTCACCCGCGCCACCACCGGGGCGCGCACGACGCGCACCCCGTCCATCCACTCGGTAAGGGGCAGACTGGGATCGTACTGCGAGGTGAGCACGGTCACCGCGTGGCCGCGACGGGCCAGTGCGGTCGCCAGACGCTGGACGTAGATCGTCAGGCCGCTGATGTAGGGACGGTAGTAGGTAAGGGCGCAGAGGATTCGCATTACCGGAACAACTCGCGATGCTCCGCGACCCATTTCCAGAGACGCTGCATGCCCTCTTCGAGACCGACGCGAGGGCGCCAGCCCAGATCGCGCTCAACCTTGCGAATGTCGAGCACGCAGACGCGCTGATCGCCGGGCCGCCATTCGCCGAAGCGGGCGGCCTCGACCTGACGGCCGGCCAGGCGGCTCAACAACGGCTGAAACTCGGCCCAGATCGAGAGGGTATGCTCCGGGCCGCCGCCGACATTGTAGATCTGCCCGGCGATGGTTTCGATGCGGTCGAGCGCCAGTTCGTAGAGATCCACCAGATCGTCAATGTAAAGCATGTCCCGCACCTGCTTGCCATCGCCGTAGATGACAATCGGGCGGCCGGTCTGGGCGGCAATGACGAAGTGCGCCGCCCAGCCCTGATCCTCCACGCCGAACTGGCGCGGGCCGTAGATCGCCGACTGGCGAAAGACCACCGTGGGCAGACCGTAGATGCGGTGATAATCGCGCACATACTGGTCTCCAGCGCCCTTGGAGCAGCCATAGGGCGAATAGAAATCCACCGGATAGGTTTCGGGCACCCCGTAGGGCAGGTCGCGGTAGCGGTAGCGGGTCTCTTCTTCAACAATCGCCAGGTCGGACATCGCGCCATAGACCTTATTGGTCGAGGCGTAGAGCACCGCCGGGCGCGCCGGGGCGCGGCGGGCGGCTTCGAGGACGTTGAAGGTGCCCAGGGCATTGATCTCAAAATCGGTGCGCGGATCGAGCACCGAAGTGGTGACAGCGACCTGGCTGGCCAGGTGGATGATGGCCTCGGCATCGGCGGCGGCAAGCATCACCGCCCGCGCATCGCGCACATCGCCGCGGATAAAATCGAGCGCACCGGGCGCGTCGTCGGCGAACCGTTCGAGCCAGTCGAGATTATGGGGCGTACAAGGCCGCGAGAGGTTATCGAACACCGTCACGCGGTGCCCGCGCATCAACAGGCGATAGGCCAGATTGCTTCCGATGAACCCGGCGCCGCCGGTGATTAAGATCCGCATAGTTCGCTCTTCACTCGTCAGGCGCCTCGGAAGGAGGTTTACCGGGAGGATGACACCTTCCCGGCTCATTCCGTCAGACAGGGATGCCGGGCGCCTTCCTTGTCCGGGGCGCAACCCGGAGAGAGAGTTGCGCCCGGCGCTCTCACTAGTTTGTAAACAAAGTTTTTCGCTATACCCCGCCCCCTCCCCAATCCTCCCCCGCCGGGGGAGGGGTCCGGCTGCTCCCCCCCAACGGGGGGAGATTGGGAGGGGGGCCGAAAGGCCAGGAAACTTACTTTACAGACTACTCACAGGCAGGGGCATGGGCAAAGCCGGTTGCTCCGAACCCCTCTACAGACTCCGGCATTATACTGACGCGCGCAGCGGCTGACAAGGCGCGCCGGAACGTAAAACGCCCCGCGTGGCGGCGGGGCGAACCGATTGGAGGCGACGGCGGGAATCGAACCCGCGAATGGCGGTTTTGCAGACCGCTGCATTACCACTTTGCTACGTCGCCAGTAACAGCTTTATTCTAGCACAGCGCCGCTCGGGCCGCAACTGCGACCGTAATAGCTAATATTGCATCTACCGAACATGTTCGCACCGCAGAGGGCGCGGAGGGTTCCAACAATCCTTGCGCGCTCTGCAGTAAATCTGAACACGTACCCGTAATGATGCGCCAGACCCTGCTGATCTTCGCCAAACAACCCGTCGCCGGCCAGACCAAGACCCGCCTGTGCCCTCCCCTGAGCCATGCCGCGGCGGCGGAGCTGTACGCCTGCTTCCTGCGCGACACCCTGGCGCTGGCCCGTCAGGTCCCGGCCTCGTCACGGGTGGTCGTCTACCAGCCTGTGGAGGCCGCCAGCTACTTTGCGGCGCTGGCCCCTGATTTCGCCCTGCTGCCCCAACAGGGCGCCGACCTCGGCGAGCGTATGGAGCGCTGCTTCGCCACGGTTCTGGGCGCCGGCCCCGGCGCCGCCGTGCTGATCGGCTCCGACATTCCCACCCTGCCCGCGGCTTACGTCAATCGCGCGTTTGCACTCCTTGGCGCGCACGATCTGGTGTTCGGCCCCAGCGATGACGGCGGCTACTATCTGATCGGCATGCATCGCCCTCACTCGCGCTTGCTGCGCGAGGTGACAATGAGCACGCCCACGGTGCTGCGCGACACCCTGGCGATCGCCGCCGAACTGGATCTCCGCGTCGCGCTGTTACCTGGCTGGTACGACGTGGACACCCCCGCCGACCTGGCGCGGCTGCGTATCGAACTGGCCGCTGCCTCTCCGACAGTTGCGCCGCACACCAGAGCGTGGCTGGCAACGTTCGCGGAACATTGACCCGTCCTTCGGCGGCTCTCAAAGCACCGGATATACCAGCAGCCTGCTCACCCCATAGGTGAGCAGCGCCATTGCGATCGCGATGAGCGTTATGCGCACGAAGAGGAGCTTGAAGTTCGAGACCAGGCCGCTGAAGAAGAGCACCAGGGCCAGGATCACCGTGTTAAGCACGTACCGGTCAGCGGTCTGGTTGGCGGCGATGCCCTGGTCGAACATTTCGCCAGCTTCGCGTTCCAGCCGGTTGGCTTCCTCCTGAGCGGCGAGCCGGTACTCCGGCATTTCGAACGGGCTGGAGGCGGCCTGCGGGTTCTCGAGGGGGCGACTGGCCAGCCACGCCTCAAAGGCCGGCACGAACTCGGGCCGGAAGCGCGTCCGGTAGAAATCCGCCAGCGCCTGATTCTTCGCGGCGACGGCCTCGAGCCAGTCGGTGAACAACTGCACGTCAAGCTGGACGTTGCGGCTGGCTATCCCGCTGTTTCTGACCGACTCGACGCGCAGCGCGCCTGCCTGGTTATAGCGCGTCGCCATCTGCCCGTTCCACAGGCCGGCCTGATAGCCGCTCCAGGAGGTTCCCAGCGCCGCCAGCGAGAGCAGGATGGCTGAAAGGGTTTCGATCACCTTCAACCACTGCTCGGTGCTCAATCCGAGACGCCCCTCCAGTCGCTCGGCCATCTCGCGTTTTGACCTCTGGTTTTGCATCGCGCACCTCTGGACCTGACACCCACGGGGCAACCAGGTCGCACGGGCCTCTGCCCGGTGAGGGTTCGGGAGGGCAAGGCCTCCCCAGGAACTCTCTTGATTTGCACCCGGGGCAACCGGCTTGCCCTGCGCCCCCGCTTACCCCAGCGGCGACCCGTCAGGGTCGGCCACGTGAATACGGAACAGGGCTTGGCGGGTTTCGCCGTTCACCTGGGCGTACACGGTGATCTCCCACTCCCCGGGCATCTGGTAGACCGAACGGGCCTCGTACTGGCCCGGCCCCACGGGTGTGGCCAGCGGCTGCGCGCCGCTGAGGCAGATCATGTTCATGTCCAGGTCCAGGTAAACGCTGGCCCCGTCGAGGGGGCGACCCAGCCGGTCGGTGAGCGTTACACGGAAGCGCTGGGGCTGGTTGATCTGCGGATCGCGCTGCGTGTCCAGGGTGATGGTAAGGCCATTGACTGTCTGCTGGGCGCGCACCTGGTCAGGGGCGAGCGGCGGCAGGCTGCCCCCGCCACAGGCGCCGGCCAGGAGCGCCGCCGCCAGAGCCACGAGAAACATCAGCGAGCGCCAGGCGCCCCGCCCCGGCCACGACCGGCGCTCCTTGAGCGGCCGGTCAGCCCTGTGACGATGAACATCACGTCCCGGCATGGGCGCCGGGAGTCTTCCCGCGCGCACGGTCAACCTTCCTTCAACAACGCGCGAACGTCTGCCGCGATCACCTCAGGGGGCGTGCCGAAGCTATATACGACGCGCAGGCGCCCCTCGGCGTCAATCAGATAAGTCGCCGAGCTGTGGTCTACCAGGTAGGCGGCGCTGGTGCCTTCGGGCGTGTTGCGCTTGTAGTACAGCCCGTACTCCGGGCCGATCCGCCGCAGGGTGGCATCGTCGCCCTGCAGACCGATGAACGTCGGATCGAAGGCCGCCAGATGCCGTGCCAGCACCTCAGGGGTATCCCGCGCCCCATCCACGCTGATGAACACCACCTGCAACTGTTCGCTATCAGCGCCAAGATCGGCCTTCACCCGTTTCATCTCCGAGAGGGTCATCGGACAGACATCGGGGCAGAAGGTGTAGCCGAAGAAGAGCAGGAGGGGCTTGCCGCGCAACTCGCTAAGGCTCAGATCGCGGCCCAGGCTGCTGGGCAGGGTGAAATCGCTCAGTTGCGTCGGCGGTTCGATGCGCGTTCCCTGCTGGACCGAAGACTCGGGCGCGGGGCCGGGCGCGGGTCGAGCACAACCGCTCAGGAGGGCCAGGATCAATGCAATCGAGAACAATCCCAGACGAGGCATAGTTTTTTTCCAATCGGTTATGAAGTAGCCAGATTATGGGACGACCCTCCGGGTTGTCCCACATGCAACCCGGAGGGTTGTCCCACATGCGCTTCACGGGGCCTGTGCCCACCTCAAGGCATCCGCACCGGAGCGTCCACCGTCACCTCGCCGGCGCGTTCGAACTTCAGCGTCAGCCGGACGGTCTCGCCCGCGGCCAGATCACGCTTCAATCCGATCAGCATCACGTGGAGGCCGCCGGGCTTCAATTCGACCTGGCCATTCGCGGGGACGGGGATGCCGCCGGTGACCGGCGCCATCTGCATCACATTATCCACCATTTTGGTCTCGTGCAACTCGACCACTTCGGCAACATCGGTGCTGGCAGAGACAAGCCGGTCGCCTGCGCCGCCCCGATTGACCAGCACCATGTAGGCGGCGCTGGTGCCACTCGGAGGCGTCATATCGGTGCCACCGTGACTGCCATGGCCGCTCATCCCGCCCTGGGCATCCATCCCGGTCATCTTGGCGGCGCGCACCCAGGGTTCGTTGACGGAAATCTGAGGCGCCGACGCGCCACAACCAGCCAGCAGGGCCACGCCCACCAGTATGAGCACGAGCACGTTTGTCACTCGCATAATTCGTGTCCTCCAGGTATAAAATGCGGTTAATCCGCTTGCTGTCGTAAACTTGCGAGACACAAGGTTCCCCCACCCTCTGCCTGCGGGGTGGGGCAATCCTCCGGATTGCCTCTGTACTACCTGGGGAACACAGAACGCGGTGGAGGTGTCGGCGGTGACAGGAAGGGCGGAACATAACCTCGAGCAAGGCTCAGGACGGCGATAAGCGTCAGCAGGCCAGCCAGGGGCAGCAGCGGCGGCGCCGGGGGAAGCAGTTCGAAGAAGGCTCTGGGCGAGCCTGCCGCGGGCGCGTCGGCGTCGGCGATCGTCGCCGCCGGCGGGTGGTGCGCGCCGCAGAGGAACCAGGCGATTGCCGGTCGTTCCCCGCGCGCCGCCAGGAAGCAGTGGAACACGCAGGTGAGGGGCGCGAGCAGGCCCAGTTCAAGGGCGATCAGCAGGCCGAGGGCGCGCGGCAGCCAGCGCCAGGCTGCACTCCTGCTCCAGGCGATACGGCCGGGCATGCAGAGCGATACGGCGCGGCGGCGAACAGTTCCTTCCCCTATCTGCGTGGCATCCATCACAAATGGGACTATACCAGATCGCGCCGCCGCGCTCAAGTTGAGATTGCTTCACCGGCTTCCAACCGGTGCTGGGAGCTCAGGCGCCCCAACAGCAGTTGGAAAGCGGGGAAACCGGGTTTCCCCACCTTCTCAGGTGTAGGGTTTTCCAGCACATCCTCGCGTCACATGCGCCATCCGGGACATTGGGACGCCCAACTTCCCGCTCTCCACCTACGGTGGAGAGGGGGGCGGGGGGTGAGGATCACAAGCGCATTGGAATGCCGAAAACTCCTTCTCGCTCGAAAAACCCTACACCTGAGAGGTTTCCCCACCTCCCCTCCCACCCGAGGGTGCACAAGTGGCCCAACCTTCGGCGTCATCCCCCTACACTCCACTCCAGAGGTCGCTCGGCGTACAGATCGGCCCGGGTCGGGGGCAATTCAACCCGGCCACGGGCGGTTTGCCGGGCGAACAACATCTGCACAATGCCGATCTGCCCGACGCGGAAGCGCCAGGCCGAACCGGCCAGGTAGAGCCGCCAGGCGCGGTACAACCGCTCGCCCACCAGCGCGACCGCCTCGGTCTGGCGCGCCTCCAGGCGCCGCCGCCAGTGATCGAGGGTCACGGCATAATGCTCGCGCAGGCTCTCCAGGTCGCGCGGCTCGAACCCGCACTCCTCAGCGTAGCTCAACATCTCGCCAGCGGGCAACAACTCGCCGTCGGGGAAGATGTAGCGTTGAATGAAGGCCCCCTGCCCCCATAGCCTGGCCCCGATGCGGCTCAGGCTGGTCTGGCGTTGCCGCGTCGCCAGGACGATGCCGTGGTTGAGGAACAGGCCGCCGGGGCGGGTGTGGCGGAAGGCCGCCTCGAAGTAGGCGCGCATCTGCGCGCGGCCAACGTGTTCGACCATGCCCACGCTGACAACCTTGTCGAACACCTCTGAGGGCGGCAGTTCGCGATAGTCGCAGATCTCCACCCGACAGCGCCCGCTCAACCCTGCCGCCGCGATTCGCTCGCGAGCCAGTTCGGCCTGGGCCTCGCTGAGGGTGATGCCCAGGGCCTCGACGCCGTAGCGTTCGGCAGCATAGCTGATCAACCCGCCCCAGCCGCAGCCAATGTCGAGCAAGCGCTCGCCGGGGCGCAGGCGCAGCTTCCGGCAGATCAACTCCAGTTTGGCCTCCTGAGCCTCGTCGAGGGTCTCGCCGCCTGTCGGGAAGTAGGCGCAGGAGTAGACCATGCGCCGGTCCAGCCACAGGGCATAGAAGTCGTTGCCGAGATCATAATGGTGGCGCACGGCGGCGCGATCGCGTTCCAGCGAATGGCGCTGACCCTGGTGTTGAAACCGCCCGTCCGTCTGAGCAACCGGCGTCTCATCAGCGGCAGGGAGGGCCTGCAGGCGCAGCATTACCCGCGCCAGGCGCCCTGGAGCGGTCAGCAAGGCCCCAAGCTCGTCGGCCACTCCGCTGGCGGCGCCGAGATCGCCCTCGATGTCAATATCGCCACGCAGATAGGCTTCGGCCAGGGTTAACTCCGAGGGGGGCGCGAGCATGCGCCGAAGCGCGTCGGGACGTCGCAACACCAGCGTGAACGCGGGCGCCCCGCCCGGCGCCTCGCGGCTGCCATCCCAGAAGGCGACGGCGAAAGCGCGCCGTTCTGGAGGTCCAAACAGATCCGCCAGGATCTTACGGCTCAGATCAACCGAGTCCGTAGCAGCTTGCTGCGTCGTTGTTTGCCTGGGCGCTTGCAGAAAGTCCATCGTTGACCCTCCTCCACAGGTACAATACAACCAGCAAGGGGTTATAGATTGAACAATTATATCGAATAATGCGTCATAATGCGTGAAATATGTCACTCTGACAAACAAAGGGGGAACCCGGCTTCCCTACACCCCGGCTATTGAGGGAACGAATCGTAGCGCAACTCTCCAGGTTGCACCCAGGGAGCTTCATCCACTATGGACCACCGCGATCCCGCCCGGCGCGCGGCCGAGTTGCGCGCCGCCATCGAAGAGGCCAATTACCGCTACTACGTGCTCGACGCTCCGACCCTGAGCGACGCGGAGTATGACGCGCTGATGCGCGAGTTGCGCGCCCTCGAGGCGGCCCACCCCGAGTTGATCACCCCCGACTCGCCTACGCAGCGGGTAGGCGGGGAGGCCAGCAGCCTGTTCGCCAGGGTGCGCCACCCTCAACCCATGCTCTCCCTCGGCAACGCGATGAACGAGGCCGAACTCCGCGAGTGGCGCGAGAGCCGCGTGCTCAAGCTGCTCGGCCCCGATGTTTCCGTCTCCTATGTGGTCGAGCCAAAGATTGACGGCCTCGCCGTGGCCCTCACCTACCGCGGTGGGATCCTGGTGCAGGGAGCCACCCGCGGCGATGGCGAGGTGGGCGAGGATGTCACCGCCAATCTGCGCACTGTGCGCGACATCCCCCTGCGCCTGCGCGACCCGCAGGAGACGGGGCTGCCCCTGGCCAGCCTGATCGAGGTGCGCGGCGAGGTGTATATGCGCACCGCCGACTTCGAGGCGCTGAACGAACGTCTGGCTGCCGCCGGTGAGAAGACCTTCGCCAATCCCCGCAACGCCGCCGCTGGCTCCCTCCGCCAGAAGGACCCCGCGATCAGCGCAGCGCGGCCCCTGCGCTTCTTCGCCTACGGCGTCGGCCCCTTCGAGGGCGTCACCCTGACCGGCCAGTGGCAGGCGCTCCGCTACCTGCGCGCCCTGGGCTTCCCCGTCAACGCCGATGCCCGCCACTTCGAGGACTTCGAGCAGGTTATCGCCTACTGTCGCGAGTGGATGACCCGCCGCGACCAGCTCCCTTACGAGGCCGACGGCATCGTGATCAAGGTGGACGACTTCGAGCAACAGCGCGTCCTGGGCGCTGTGCAGCGCGAGCCGCGCTGGGCGGTGGCCTTCAAGTTCCCCGCCCGCGAGGCCGTCACGCGCCTGCTTAACATCACCGTGAACGTGGGCCGCACAGGGGTGGTGACGCCCAACGCCGAACTGGAGCCAGTGGTTATCGGCGGAGTGACCGTGCGTAACGCCAGTCTGCACAATGCCGATTACATCGCCGAGCGCGACATCCGCATCGGCGACTATGTGATCGTGCAGCGGGCCGGAGATGTCATTCCCTACGTGGTGGGACCGGTGCTGCGCCTGCGCACCGGCGCCGAGCAGCCCTGGAGCTTTCCCACCCACTGCCCGGCCTGTGGCACGCCCCTGGAGCGGCAGCCTGGCGAGGCGGCCTGGCGCTGCCCCAACTTCGGCATCTGCCCGGCCCAACTGGTGCGCCGGATTGAACACTTCGTCAGTCGCGGCGCGATGGACATCGCCGGCATCGGCGAGCGTCAGGCCGAGCTGTTCGTGAACATGGGCTGGGTCAACGACGTGGCCGACCTCTACAACCTGACGCCGGAGCACTTCCAGGGCGTCGAGGGCTACGGCCCCAGACGGGTCGCCAATCTGTTGCGGGCTATTGAAGAGTCGAAACAGCGGCCCCTGGAACGGGTGATTATTGGCCTGGGCATTCGCCACGTCGGCAGTGTGGCCGCCGCAGCTCTGGCGGCCCATTTTGGCAGTCTCGACGCGATCATGGCCGCCAGCCAGGAAGAACTTCAGGCCATTGACGGCATCGGCCCGGTGGTGGCCGCCAGTGTGGCGGACTTCTTCAGCCGCGAGGAGGAGCGGCGCGTGGTCAAAAAGCTCCGCGCCGCAGGGGTGCGGCTGAGCGGCGGGACCTCGCGCCCGAGCGCCAGCGCCAGTCTCGCCGGCAAGACCTTCGTCCTCACCGGTACGCTGCCCACGCTCACTCGCGATCAGGCCAGCGAGCTGATCATCGCCCACGGCGGCAAGGTTACCGATAGCGTCAGCAGGAAAACCAGCTACGTGGTGGCGGGGGCCAATCCGGGGAGCAAACTGGCCCGAGCCGGGGAACTTGGCGTGCCTGTGCTCGACGAAGCAGGCCTGCTGGCGCTGATCGGCGCCGGTGACGGCAATATCGAAGGCGAGCCGTCTCTCCCTCCGGCCCCACAAACACAGTAGGGGCGACCAGCCGGTCACCCCTGCCTGTCCGCCCTGAGACGTGTTCGTGAGAGATCCTCGCCCTCCCAGAACCCGCCCCCGGGCCGTCTGCCTTCACTTCAGGCAGGCATCGCACCCGCCCCCGTCCGTCTGGCAGTGACCCGCGCCTTCGTAGCGCGCCTCCCTGGAACGCGGCCACTTTCTTGATCCCTGCACCGCTGCCGGGCAACTGGTGGAGGAGTATGGCCATTTTGGATTTTGGATTTTGGATTTCCGTATATGGCAATCCAAAATCCAAAATCCAAAATCCAAATTATCCTTGCCGGTCCATACGCCTGATCCAGGCTCCCGGATTGCGGATCTCCTCCAGGGTAGGCAGATTCTCAGGCCGCTCCCAGACGCGGGCGGCGAAGACCACCCCACGGGTTTGCGTCACTGCGTTGACGAAGGCCTCACCCTGCTGGTACTGGATCAGCTTCAGATCCATGCCCGTAATCCGGTTTATCAGCACCTCGAGGACCGTCTTATTCGCCTGGCGCTGGGCCACACGCTGTTCGATTTGCTCGAAACTCGGCAGCAACTGCCGGCCCACCGCGTTCATGACATGGTTGCCATAGCCCTCGACCAGCGACATCAGCGCCTGGAGTTGTTCAAAGATCCGCCGCTGCTCGGGGGTCAACATGGTCTCGATCCAGTGCTGGCCGCTGGCAAGGCCCTGGGCGATGCGAACCAGCAACTGCGGCAACCCGTTGCCGAAACGCTCCAGTTGCAGATTGAGCTGATCGAAATACTGCTGCAACAGATCGCGGAAGTGCTGGCGCACCCACGGATACGCCTCAAACTCGAACACGTGGGTGGCCTCGTGCAGAGCGATCCAGAGGCGGAAATCCTCGTCATTGAGGCCGAGCTGCTGCTGGACGCGCGCAATATTCGGTTCGACAAAGTAGAGCGCGCCGCGGGTGGCGGGATCAGGCGAGAGGAGACTCAGATCGTACTGGCCAAGCACACGGCGGGCCAGATAGCCCAGCAGCAAGCCCAGTTGCGCGCCGAGAAACTTGCCGTTCAGTTCGCCGAAGAGCACGGCGCTCACGCTGCGCCCGCCGCCGTTCCGCTCGTAAATCTCCTCGATCGGGCGGAACAACTGCTCGAACGACGCAAAGTTCGCCTCCAGCCACTCGCGCCGGTCGTGGACATACACCCGGCTGATCGGCTGAGGCAGTTGCACCCCCAGGTACTCCGCGATCAACGGCTCACTGCGCTTCACCAGACGAAAATACTGCTCCTGGCGATAGGCGCGGTTCAGCACCGGCGCCTGCTCCCACTGCGCCACGCGCAGAGCCATCTCGCGGGCCTGCTGCCAGTCAATCAGGCGTGGCGGGCGGTAGCCCTCGCTGCGCGTGCGACTCTCGATATAGTGACGCGCGGCGGCGCCCGCAACAACCCCTAGCAGCAGCATGGCGCCGAGCCGGCGAAGCTCATTACCAGGTGTAGACACAAACAAATCCTTTCTAACGTGAAAGCGGATACACCGCCTTTCCCTGCGCCCCTGCCGGCCAGAGAGCCGTCCTTCCTGCGACGCGGGATGTTAAGAAACAGTGTAACACGTCTGCAAGCGTCGTGTCCAACGCGTTTTGGCTGAAGCAGGGCTTGAGCAAAGTCCGTCGCCGAAGATGAGGTGTGGGGCGGCTGCGCCGCCAAAACCATCGAAAACCCGGCGTTTGAGGCAAACCCCAAAGACTTTGCATTAGCCCTGGCGTCTCGGCTGACTCGTTTGACATCCGTCACCCGTGGTGGTATACTTTCACAGGCCATGGGCGCATAGCTCAGTTGGGAGAGCGCGACAATCGCACTGTCGAGGTCCGGGGTTCGAATCCCCGTGCGTCCACAGGGTAGGGGCCATAGCTCAGCTGGGAGAGCGCAACACTGGCAGTGTTGAGGTCAGCGGTTCGAGCCCGCTTGGCTCCACCAGAGTAGCAAGAGCCGTCGCAGCAAGGTGCGGCGGCTCTTTGCATGGCCCGCTCTCACCGACCCTAACTGACACTGGCACGGTTCCAGACGACCTGCATCAGTCCAACGCCGCCTGAATCCAGCGGCAACACGCTCGGTCCCTGAATCTAAAATCCGCAAGCGCACCTTTGCGCCCCTGTCGCTATTGTGATAGATTAAGACTTCGGTAGCATTGCAGACCTGGGGTAGTAGCGCATGCGTATAGCAATGATCGTCCACGGCGGCGCTTGGGCCATCCCCGATGAGCAGGTTGAGGCCCATCTGGCCGGCTGCCGGGCCGCGCTGGCCGCGGGCTGGACCATTCTTGAGCGCGGCGGGTCGGCGCGTGAGGCGTGCGAGGCTGCCGTGCGCCTGCTGGAAGACGATCCCACTTTCGATGCTGGCACCGGCTCACACCTCACCGCCGCGGGGTCAGTTGAACTCGATGCCGCAATGATGGATGGACGGAGCCTGCTTTACGGCGCCGTGGCCAATCTCCGCCGCGTGCGCAATCCCATCAGTCTGGCCCATCGCCTCCTGGAAGGCCCGGCCACCTTTCTGGTCGGCGAAGGCGCCGAACGCTACGCCGCCGCTCAGGGCATCCCCCTGTGCGACAACAGCGAGCTAGTGATCGAACGCGAGCGCAAGCTGTGGGAAGCGTGGCGCGCCGGCCAGGTCGCCGCTGCCGACAGCGACGCGCGGCATGTCCTGGGTGGCCGCGATACGGTGGGGGCCATCGCTCTCGATCAGAGCGGCAACCTGGTGGCCGCCAACTCCACCGGCGGCACGCCCTTCAAGCTCCCCGGACGGGTCGGCGATACGCCGCTGATCGGCTGCGGCCTGTACGCCGACGCACAGGTCGGCGGCGCCGTCTGCACCGGATGGGGCGAAGCGATCGTGCGCGTCGCTCTCGCTCGCCGTGTGGTTGACATGCTCGAACGGGGCCTGCCGCCCCAGGCCGCCGCCGAAGCCGCGGTGCGCATCCTCAACCGGCGCGTCAGCGGCGGCGCCGGCGGTTGCATTGTGCTCACGCCCGACGGCCGGCCTGGCCTGGCCTGGAACACGCGCCGCATGGCCTATGCCTACCGCAGCGGCACGAGTGATCCGGTGTATGGGGTATGAAGGTGGCGGGGGCAAATCCGGGTTCCCTACCCGCCCGCCTGTCGCAGTAGCGCAACCCTCCAGGTTGCGCAGGGCGGCGAAGCCGGGCTTCCCCACGCCCGTCCAGCCTGGCAGCGCCAACCTTACGAGTGGCGCACAGGGCCTGGCAAGGAAAAGCTCTCCCCGCCTGTCATCAGTTAACCGGCATTCGGACAGCCTCTTAACAATAAGTTAACATTTCCTTGTGCGGCATTTAATCTCAAACCGCTAAGATGTCGCTGTTGGCGTGAGTATTATGCTAACAAGGCCACGCTGCCTGTGCGCCTGCGAGTCGCCTTCCCGAAGCTCCACATCAGCGACGCTCCGGGAACGCATATTCACGCCACGAATGCGGTATGCCACAGGGGTGTTCCGCAACGACTAGCTCAGAGGAGGGTATCGTTATGTCTCGTGTTCGCACTCTGGCGGCACTGGTGGCATTCTTGCTGCTCCTGCCACTTGTTGCCGCCTGCGGCGGCGGCACTGCCACCGCTCCGACCACTGCTCCGGCTCCCCCTGCTACAGAAGCTCCGGCGCCCACTGCGCCACCGGCGCCGACCGCGGCGCCCACTGCCGCTCCCGCCCCTACCGCGGCGCCCACCGCCGCTCCTGCACCGACCACTCCGCCCGCAGGCGGCGCCTTGATCGAACTGCCTGAAGTCAACCCGGCTTCGGTGAGCGGCAACATCATTATCGCCGGCTCCTCGACAGTCTACCCGCTCACCGAGCGTATGGCCGAATTGTTCAAGAAGGACGGGTTCGGCGGCCAGATCACTATTGACAGCATCGGCACCGGCGCCGGCTTCGAGCGCTTCTGCAAGGCTGGCGAGACCGATATCGCCAACGCCTCGCGCCCGATCAAGAAGGAAGAGACCGAGAACTGCGCGGCCATCGGGCGCACGCCGATCGAGTTCCGCGTCGGCACCGACGCCCTCGCAGTGGTGGTCAGCGCTCAGAACGACTTCGTCGAGAACCTGACGAAGGCGCAACTTGCCGACATCTTCTCGGGCAAGGTGAAGAAGTGGAGCGAAGTGGACCCCAGCTTCCCCGACCAGCCGATCCAGCTCTACAGCCCCGGCACCGACTCCGGCACCTTCGACTACTTCGTCGAAGTGATCTTCGACAAGGATCCTCAGCCGATCCTGTCCGCCAACCCGCAACTCTCGGAGGACGACAACGTTCTGGCCAAGGGCGTTGAAGGTTCTCCCTACGCGATTGGCTACTTCGGTTACGCCTACTATGCCTCGGAGCGCAGCAAGCTGCGCGCCGTCAAGATCGAAGGCGTCGAGCCGACCGATGAAACGGCCGAGAGCGGCGAGTATCCGCTTGCCCGCCCGCTCTTCATCTACTCCGATGCCAAGATCATGAAGGAGAAGCCCCAGGTCAACGCCTTCATCAACTTCTACTTGACCTATGTTGATGAAGAGATTAAGGAGGTGGGCTACTTCCCGGCTAGCGACGATGCTCTGAACGAGGCGCGCCAGCGCTGGCTCGACGCGCAGAAGTAGCCGGCAAGAAGTGACGGTCACATCTACAAGCCAGTCTTAGATTACGAAGGTCTGGGAGGGCATAGCCCTCCCAGACCTAAACCAAATATTTATCGCCTGGTTGTCTAGACAGTCTCTAACACTAGGCGCTAAAAACCCAAGGACAATACGTATGGCAGATCAGGCCCAGGCCAAAGCTGAACAGCGCGCGGCGCTTGCGGTAACCGTTCCCCAGACCATAGACCTGCGGAAACGCCCCCGGATTGGCGAGTCGATCATCCAGACCGTGCTCATTGTTTGTGGTTTTGTCTCGATTTTTACCACTGTTGCCATCGTCTATGTGTTATTTCAGGAGTCACTCGCTTTTTTCGCCGATCCCGCAGTGACTCTGGTTCAGTTCTTTACCGGCACTGTTTGGCAACCGCCCATCAATGAGTTCGGCGTTCTGCCTCTGGTCAACGCGACGCTGGTGATCAGTTTGATTGCTATGCTCGTCGCTGTCCCTCTCGGGCTGGGCATGGCGATCTATCTGAGCGAATACGCCTCGGAACGCACCCGCGGCATTCTCAAGCCGGTCATCGAATTGCTGGCCGGGATCCCCACTGTGGTGTATGGCTTCTTCGCCCTCACGTTTGTGACCCCCATTCTGCGCGGGATTTTTGGCGATGTCGTTTCGATCTACAACATGCTGTCAGCAGGTCTGGTGGTGGGCGTGCTGATCACCCCTATTATCGCCACCCTGAGTGAAGACGCCCTGAGCGCCGTGCCTAACAGCCTGCGGCAGGCCAGTTTTGGCCTCGGCGCCACCAAGTGGGAGACGGCCATCAAGGTGGTGGTGCCTGCGGCCCTCTCTGGCATCCTCGCCGGGTGCATCGTCGCAATGTCGCGCGCCGTCGGCGAAACGATGGTCGTGGCCCTCGCGGCCGGCGCCAAACCGAACCTGACCTGGAACCCCTTCGAGTCTGCCGAAACGATGACCGGCTATATCGCGCGCATCTCCGGCGGCGACCCGAGCTATGGCAGTATGGACTATAAGTCGATCTTTGCCGTCGGTCTGCTCCTCTTCTTTATCACCCTGGCACTCAACATCGCCAGCCGCAGGATCGTGCGACGCTTCCGGGAGGTGTACGACTGATGAGCACAGAATCGCAACGGACGCAGCCCCGGTCAATCGGCAGCCTCCCCGAGGGCGAGGCCGCTCGCGAGAATGTCAGCGAGCGCCAGCGCCGCGGCAAGGTCTGGGAAGGCATCCTGCTGGCCAGCACCATTTTCGGTATTATTATCCTGCTGATGCTGGCCTACAATATTGTTGATGACGCCTTCGGCGGCATCGGGGTGCAGTATACGGTAGAGGAAGAGGAGCTTACCGACGGCCGCCCGCTCGAAGAACTGTCGCAGGCAGAACTGATTGCCATCCTGGAAACGAACCTGCGCTCCCGCGTCCTGAAGAACCTCGAACGGGAACGGCCACTGGCCGAGCGCAGCCGCGAGGAACTGATTGACATCATCAACGAGGAGATCATCAAGCCCGAGGTGGTCGCCGTCTACTCGCTCACTGAGTTCCTCTTCAACCGCCCGGCCATCGAGGCTGAACTGCGCGAGAGCCACCCCCGCGCCGAGATCCAGTTCAAAAGCTGGCTCTCCTGGGACTTTATCGTCAAACCGATGTCGAGTGATCCTGTTGAGGCCGGCATCCGCACCGCGATCCTGGGAAGTCTCTTCCTCCTGGTCTTGACCATGCTCATCTCTTTCCCGCTGGGAGTTGGCGCGGCAATCTATCTCGAGGAATACAAGAACGATAAGCCCTTCGATGAACGCTCCCCTGTCGGGCGCTGGATGAACAATGCCCTGCAGCGCACATCGGGTTTGATCGAAACTAATATCTACAACCTCTCCGGCGTGCCCTCGATCATCTACGGCATTCTGGGCCTGGCGATCTTCGTGCGCTCCATGCAGCAAATTACTAGCGGCGCCGTTTTCGGGTATGCTGATCCTACGACGGCCAACGGGCGCACGATCCTGTCGGCCGCCCTCACGATGTCGCTCCTCGTCCTGCCGGTGGTGATTATCTCCTCCCAGGAGGCCATTCGCGCCGTGCCGAGCTCGCTGCGCCAGGCTAGTTTCGGCCTGGGAGCCACGAAGTGGCAGACGGTCTGGAAGATCGTCTTGCCCCATGCGATGCCTGGCATTCTTACCGGCACCATCCTGGCGATTTCCCGCGCTATCGGCGAGACCGCGCCGCTGATCGTTATCGGCGCCTCGACCTTCATTGTGACCGATCCCAGCGGCCTCTTCTCCAAGTTTACCGTCCTGCCCCTCCAGATTTATAACTGGACCTCGCGGCCCCAGCCGGAGTTTCGCGCGATTGCCGCCGCGGCCATCATCGTTCTGCTCATTCTCCTGCTGTCGCTGAATGCCACGGCGATCTTGCTCCGCAACTATCTGCGCTCCAAGAGGGTGTCTACATGACCACTACAACCATGAATGACTCGAAATACGCCATCGAAACGCGGAACATGAATATCTACTATGGCGCGTTTCGGGCGGTGAAGAATGTAACCTTCAGCATCGAACGGAACAAAATCACCGCGCTGATCGGCCCGTCGGGGTGCGGCAAGTCTACAGTGCTGCGCTCCTTCAACCGCATGAACGACCTTATCCCCGGCGCCCGCACCGAGGGCGAGGTGCTCTACCACGGCCAGAATCTCTACGATCCTGACGTGGACGCGGTGCAGGTGCGGCGCCAGATCGGCATGGTGTTCCAGAAGCCCAATCCCTTCCCCAAGAGCATCTACGACAACATCGCCTACGGCCCGCGCATCAATGGCTGGAAGGGCACCAAGGCCGAGATGGACGAACTGGTCGAACGCGCCCTCGTCGGAGCGGCCCTCTGGGAAGAGGTCAAGGACAAGCTCCACCAGAGTGGTCTTTCCCTCTCCGGCGGCCAGCAGCAGCGTCTCTGCATCGCCCGGGCGATTGCCGTGCAGCCCGAGGTGATCCTCATGGATGAGCCGTGCTCGGCCCTTGACCCGATCTCGACCCTCAAGATTGAGGAGTTGATGCTGGAACTGCGGCTGCGCTACACTATCGTGATCGTGACCCACAATATGCAGCAGGCTGCCCGCGTGTCCGATTACACGGCATTTTTCCTGATGGACAAGGCGGACCGCGCCGGTGAATTGATCGAGTACGATGTGACCTCAAAGGTCTTCCAGAACCCCTCCGACAAGCGCACCGAGGAGTACGTCTCCGGGCGCTTCGGGTAATTTAGTTCCACTCCAGCGCCGCTTCCAGCGCCGCCGCTGTTACCGCGTGATGCCGGTACGGCGGCGGCGTGCGTCGGGGGTAGGTGCGGTTGCTGAGCGCCACCAGGGCCAGGCCCCGCGCAGGCACGCCTACTATCGCCGGGCCGGTGAAGCCAGTGTGCCCGAAGCTCCCTGCCGGCGCCGCGCCCATGAAGTTCGCCCGGTCGAGCATCCATCCCAGGCCCGTCCGCGCGGGCGCTCCCGCCAGCGCCGGCAAGGCCCCGGTATAGTCGTGCAGCGCCGCGGCTACCGTAGCCTCTCGCAGTATCTGGCGGCCCTCCCATGCCCCGCCCTGTAGCCACATGCGCAGCAGGCGTTCCAGGTCGCCGGCCGTGCTGAACAACCCCGCGTGGCCCGCCACACCCCCCAGGGCATACGCGCTTTCGTCGTGCACCACGCCGTGGACCAGGCCGCGCCAGTCTGGCTCGACCTCTGTCGGCGGAATGCGCGCCCGCAGCTCCAGAGGCGGGCAAAAGCCTGTCTCGCGCATCCCCAGTGGCTCGAGGATCAACGCGCCAATGGCCGCGTCAAGCGGCATGCCGGCCAGCACGCTCACCACTTCACCCAGCAGGAAGCTGTTGATGTTGGTGTAGGCTGCCACGCTTCCCGGCGGGCGCGCCGGCGTGGCCCCGTACACTGCCGTGCGAATGCCCTCCGGACCAAGCGCGCGCAGCACCGAGAGCCGCACGTCCAGCCCCGAGGTGTGCGTCAGCAAATGGCGCACCAGCACCTGCTCCGCGCCCAGGCGCGGCAGATAGCGGCATACCGGGGCCTCCAGATCGAGCAACCCGGCATCGTACAGCGCCAGGGCGGCGCTGGCGGTAAAGACCTTGGTGAGCGAGGCGATATCGAAGATGTCCGTCGGAGTCAGAGGGCGCGAACCAGGCGCATTGTACATGGTGAAGCCGTAGGCGGCGTGGTGCAACCGCTTGCCCTCGCGCGCCACCAGCACTACGGCGCCCGGAAACACCTTCTCGGCAATGGCCCGGCGGATCAGGCGGTCAATCACGGCCTGCATCACGAGCGCACGAAGACTCCGCGCCGCACGGCAATCTCCAGCACCCACAGCCCCAGCGCCAGACCCAGCAGCCAGGGCCATAGCCCCTCCGGCGCTTCCAGCGCGCCCGCGGCCGGCAGACCCGCCTGCCCCGGATCGGCCAGCACCGTCCCCCCGGTAGCTGCGGCGATGGCTTCCAGCAGCGCCCGCCCTTCGGCGGGGTCGCTCCGCTGGCGATACTCCGGCGCGACGGGCTGCACAAAGCCCACGTCACGCTGTTGCAGGCGACCATCGTGGAGCAATACCACCGAGACCAGGTAGGCGCCCGGCACGGCCAGCACCAGATCCTGCGTGTAGCGACCGGGAGCGGTCTGCGGCACATCGAAGGCGCGCTGCTCGCCGCCGGGCAGGGTTACCCGCGCGTTTACCGTGGCCAGGTCTACGGGGACGCCCCCCGGCTGCACGGCGTCCACCACCAGGCGCGCCCCGCCCGGACGGGTCTCGATGCGCACCTGAAGCGGTCCGCTGTCAGGTTCGGGCAAGGTGTACCGCACCGTTTGCGCCCAGAAGCGTTCAAAACCTTCCCAGCGCGTCCATGCCGCGGCCCATGGCTCGCCAGCCGTCGGCGTCCAGGCCACGGCGCGCCCCAGCCCGTACTGCCAGGCAGCCAGCAGCGGATCGTTTTCGGGAGCGCGGAGGACCACATCCGCCGCGGGACGGGCGGTGGCGGCCACGTAGCCGGCCAGCTCGGGCAGTTCAGCCGGGGCGAAGTCGCGCAGTATCGGGTGTGGCCGGTCGAGAAGCGGCTGCACCACCCCCTCGACCAGGGGGACGGAGCGGGCAATTTCGCTTTCTAGCAGAGTGAGCCGGGGAATCTCCTCAGGACGATCAGCGAAGTAGTAGCGCCCGGCGCCCCAGCGGGCCAACTGGTCGAGCAGGGCGGTATCGGCGTCTTCACCGATAGCGATGGTCGAGAGAGTGATCTGTTGAGCGCGGGCTGTGCGCACCAGACGCTCGTAGTTGGCCATATTGTTGGTAAAGCTGCGCCCATCGGTCAGCAGCACGGCGTGGCGCACACTGGCGGGCTGCCGGGCCAGGGCCGGCAGGCCCTCGGTCAGGGCCAGTTCAATATCAGTGCCGCCACCGCTGGGCAGCTCCAGGATGGCCTGCTGGATGGCCGCCAGGCGCGGGCCTGCTCCCACCTGCTGGAAGGGCACCACCCAGAGATTCCCGGTATCGAAGGCCAGCACCCCGATGCGATCCTCGGGCTTGAGACTCTCGGTTGCCAGGATGGCCGCTTCCTTGGCCATATCAAACTTGCTGACCCCCACTGCGGCGGTCATGCTCGCCGAGCGATCA
The DNA here is from genome assembly GCA_025057155.1 of Chloroflexaceae bacterium. Lineage (NCBI taxonomy): Bacteria > Bacillati > Chloroflexota > Chloroflexia > Chloroflexales > Chloroflexaceae > Chloroflexaceae bacterium. Next base: position 110,554 of record JANWYD010000010.1, on the reverse strand, counting down.
ACGATCAGCAGCAGGGCGATCTCGGTGCGCTGGGGACGGGGCGGCGGTTCCATGGTGATTGGCAGCGTCTCTTCGAGGGGCGTGTCCTTGTAGGCCCCCAGGGTGAAGGAATTGCGCCCGCCAATCGCGACCAGGCCGCGCCCCTCGCTCCGCACCAGCTCCCGCACGCTGGCCATCTGGTCGAGGCTCAGGGCCGCTGCTGGCACATCCACCAGCACCACCCCGTCGTAGGCCGCCAGGTCAACCAGGCGCGAGGGCATCTCGGCGGGGCGCACCCGGCGCGTCTCCACCCCCTGCCGCTGCAGGGCATCGCCCAGCAGGGCGGCCTCGTCGTCGCTGGCGGCTACCAGCAGCACCTGCGGCGGCGGGCTGACTTCGGCAACGGCCGCGGCGCGATTGTTGGCGCTGTAGGTGTCGCCCACCGGCGTCTCAAGCTCGGCCCGCAGCCGGACGACGCCCACCGCCCCGGCAGTGTGCGAGAAGGTAAACACCTCCTCACCGGGAGACAGCAGCACCTCTTCGTCGCCCAGCAGCGCCTCACCCTCCCACAGGCGCAGGCGCCCGCGCACCGGCTCGGCAGCCCCTGGCGCGGGGCTGAAGCGCACGTTGATCGCGATCGGATACGCTTCACCCAGGCGCAGAGCTCGCGGCACGTCCAGGCCGGCGATCGCCACCTCCGGCGCCTCGGCGGGCACGACAGGCGCCACGTCCACCCGCACGCCGGCCTGCGCGGCCAGGCGGGCCTCAAGCAGCGCGTCCGGGGTGGTGGCAAGACCATCGGAGATCAGGATGACCTGGCCGCCGCCGGGCAACAGTGCCCGTGCCGCGCGGAGCGCTGCCGCCAGGTCGCTGCCGCCCGGATCGAGGGCCGCGGGCATCTGCGTCTCGTCATCCGACAAGCCAGCATTGACTACGTTCGCGCCAAAGTAGAGCACTTTCACTCCGGCCCCGGCGCTTCGTGCCAGCTCCGCAGCCTGTGTTCGCAACCCCGCGCGCGTCCCCTCCGAGAGACTGTCCGATTGATCCACTAGCAGCACCAGCGCACTCTCCGGGAGCGGCGTCGTTCCAATGAGGGGGTTGGCCAGGGCCAGAATCAGCAGCGTTACGGTCAACAGGCGCAGCACAAGCGCCGCTGCGGGGACGCGCACTCCATGCCAGCGCCAGAACAGCACAAACGCGGGCAGCGTCAGCAGGAGCCAGAGCAACTGAGGATTACGCAAGAGCATCCACGTTCAGCTTTCGGCAAAGGCGCGCGACCGGCGAGCGTGCACATACACCCACTCGCCGAGGATTACCAGGAGCGCGACCGCCACCAGCCAGGGCCAGAGCGGTTGCGCGGCTTCATCACCTTCACGACGCGGCGACGGCGCCGCCACCGGCCCGGGCACAGGCCGGGGCCGCAGATCAGACTCCGAGGCTGCTCCGGCATTCACCCCTACTCGGGCACTATACAACTGCCGGTCGCCTGCCAGCTCCACCAGGGTGTAGCGCCCGATCTGGTTAAATGTGACCTGTGCGCGACCTTCGGGCCCGACGTCCACCGGGGTCGTCGTGCCATCGGGCGCGGTCACCTCCACCACGGTCGCCCGGGGATCCACAGGCAGGCTCAAAGTCGTCCCGGCCAGAGTCGAAGCCGGGGCGGCCGGGGGGGTCAGATCGCGCACGGTGCGGGCCACCAGCAGGGGAAAGGCCAGCCGCGTCGTCAGATTACCCTGCGAGAGGTCGAATGCCCAGACCGCGATCACGCTATCGGCGAACCGCCAGCGGAAGATCAACGGCTGGCCGGCCCGGCTCAGCAACGTAACCGCCTCCGCGGGAGGAGTTACCGATGTGGCCGGACCGAACTCCACCGCCCCCAGACTGATCCCCTCCAGGAGATCCGCCCCCGCCGGAGTGATGGCCACCTCACCGGAAATCGGCGCGGGTGGTCCGGCGGCGAGTAAGGTCGCGTCGCGTGGCGGATGGATGGCCAGCACGCCGCCGGAGGGCCAGGCCGCTGGCAGGAACCCGTCGAAGATGGTCAGATCCGCCGGATTGTCCCGATATTCGGATGGGGCTGCCACCGTAAGCTCTACACCGGGCACGGCGCGCAGGGCCCGCTCCAGGGCGGCTGGCTGCTCGGAAACCAGCAGCGCGCGCACGGGGCGATGCGCGGCCAGGCTCAGATCGGCGCGATCATCGGCAGGCAGGGGGTCATCGCCGTCCACTTCCGCGTGCAAAAACCCGATGCCCCGCGGCACTGTCCAGGTTAACTCAACCTCGCCGTCGGGCCGCAACATGACCGGGCGAGCATCGAGCAGGGCGTCGTCGCCGTACAAACGCACCACCGTGCGTAGCGCTCCGCCACCGTAATTCGCCACCCGCGCATACACCTGAACCGGGCCGGTGCCGGAACGCGGTCGCGCCGCGAAGGCGACGATGGCGCGATTGTCCAGCTCGCCGCCCACCGTCTCCCAGCGAATGGGAACGGTCGCCGCGCGCGTGGCGAGTTCACCGGCGAGCGCCGGAAGGGCCGCGTCGGTCAGCACGATGATCTGGGGGTTGGGACGGCCCCGCAGGGAGGCTTCGGCCAGGGTCAGCGCACCCGCCACGTCGCTCCCCACCCCGGCCGGTTGCAGCCGGGCAAGGGCGGCGACCAGCCGGGCGCCATTGCCGGCATCACCGTCAATGACCTGCGCCTGCGGGCCGGCAGCGATCAGCGTGGCGCTGCTCGCGCCAGAGGCGGCAAGCAGCGACCGGGCGCGGATCCGCGCGGCATCGAGGCGGCTGCCGCCCGCGCCGGGCGCCGGGGCGGCCATGCTGAGCGACGTGTCAATCACCAGGGCCAGGTGACGCTGGCCCCCGAAGCCTATTCCGTCCCACTGCGGGCGCGCCAGGGCCAGAGCCAGCAGCGCGGCGACGAGGAGATGCAACAGCAGCAGCAGGGTGATGGAAAGCCGGCGTCGCTGGCGCGCGGCATGGCTCTGAGGCAGCAACTGCCAGAGCAACAGTGAAGGCACGATCACCCGCCGGCGCCGCTCGCGCAGCATGTGCAGAATGACAATAACCGGCAGGGTCAACAGTGCCAGTAACCCGAGGGGGGCGAGCAAACTCATCTGGCGCCCTCGTACACGATTCTGGATTTCGGATTCTGGATTTTAGCTTGCCGCTTCCCGGTAAGACCGGGTAATGATGCGTATGCGCTCGATAGCAACAGAAACTGGCATACACCTTGTGGGACAACCAGGTTATCCGGTTAGATTGCCTCACGACAGCAGGCGGCGCGCGTGCAGGTAGGGGATGATCTGCCGTTCGAGCGGCCAGTGGCTCATGATCGGCGCGTAGCGCGCGCCGCGACGAGCGCACAGCCCGGCGATCCGCTCCCGCCATTCGCGCGCGGCGCGAACGTAAGCGCGCAGAGTGGCCTCATCGAGCGTCACTGCCAGACGCTGGCCCGTTTCGCTATCTTCCAGTTCCAGCGGCCCCTGCAGACCTGGTTCCAGATCGCGCTGGTCGAGCAGGTGCAGGACCAGCACCTGCCAGCGCGGCGGGGCCAGGGCGCGTAGGCCTGCCTCCAGGCTATCAGTAGCGAGCAGATCGGAGCAGAGCACCAGCAACCCGCCCTGCGGATGGGCGCGGGCATAGTCGGCCAGGACGACCCCCACCCGCGTATCGGGCTGGGGAGTGATGCGCTCAATAAAGCGGAACATGTCAACCGTGCGGCTCTTACCTTGAGCAGGGCCGAAGGATCGCCCCGCCTGCTGACCAAAGGGCGCCACGTGCAGGCGGTCGCTATGGGCCAGGGCCAGGTAACCCAGCGCGCCCGCCAGTTGCTGGGCCAGCCGCAGGCGTGGCGGGTCGCCTATCGTCATGCTGCGTGAGGCGTCAATCAAGAGATGCACGTGCACATCTTGCTCCGCCTCGCCTAGCTTGAGCAGCACGTGTTCCTGGCGAGCATAGGCGTTCCAGTCCACGTAGCGCACATCATCGCCGGGGGTGTAGGGGCGATGTTCGCTGAATACAGTGGTCGGCAAGCGGCGGCGACTGGGATGTTCGCCACTGGAGGGGTTGCCGCGCAGGGTGCGCCGGGCCTGCATGCTCATCCGTTCGAGGCGCCGCAGAAAAGCCTCATCGAACAGCCGCCCTGCCGAGGGTATCGTGGCGCTTCCCGGGCCGAGGGGAGCAGCCGGCTTACGGCGAAAAATAGTCTTGAACCACATCACGGAGATCACCGGGAATACGCAGCGGGTCGGCATCAACCGCAATCCGCTCGCTACTCGGACTGCCACGGGCGAAGCCTCCCGCCCCTGCCGGGCCGCCCGCACCCGCAGCCTGATCGGCGGCGCCGGGCGCCGGGGCGTCGCCGGGGCCGGCGCCAGCCAGTTCGAGAGGCACCCCCTCAACGCCGAGGCGCTGGCTACGCTCACGCTGCTGTCCGGGCAGACTGCCCTGCCCGGCGCCCCCGCCGCTCGCGCCCGGCTGGCCCGCCTGCTCCCCCGTAGCCTGGCCGGCCTGAGATCCTGCGCCAGCCTGCTCCACCAGTTCCGCCAGGCGCTCCAGCGCCTCGGCCGCCTGAGCCTCACCGGCGTCGAGATTATCGGCAATCTGCTCCACCTGATCGGCAAAGTCAGGGTTGCTCGGCGCCGTCTGTGCGGCAGCTTCCCGCAGGGCCTGGCTCAGATCGCCGCGCGCCCCGACGGACATCTGCCCGGCCTGCCCGGCCAGCTCGCGCAACTGCCGGGCGGCGCCGGCGACATCGCCCTGATCCAGCGCTTCGGCGACGGGGCGTGTCAGACTCTGGTCGCGCAACGCATTGGCCAGGGCGGCCAGTGCCGCGGCGTCTCCCGGCCTGGGCGCAAGCGCCGAGGCCACGCCAGGGTCGTTGGAGGTCTGGTCGCCGGGTGGCGGCTGGAACGGCTCCTGGGGGAAGCGCGCGGCTGGATCGGGGGGGCGATTCAGCGCCGGAAGCGGCTCAACGGGCGGCACGAGGCGCTCGGTCTCAATCGTCGCCAGTATCGCCAGACCGGCCATGAGCACGGCCAGGAAGACCACCAGGGCCAGTTCCGACCAGGGAAAGCGCTGGCGCGCCGCCGTCTGGCGACGGATCTGGGCCAGGGTGCGCCGGGCCTGGTCGTACAGGTGCGCTCCGACGCCCTCGCTCTGCGGGCCAACCTCAAGAGCGGTGGTCAACTGCTCGTGGAGCTGGAAGCGGCGATCAAGCCGGCGCGCCACTTCAACCGCGCGCATGCGCGGACGCAGCACCAGCGCGGCCCCCAGAGCGATACAGGTCAGGGCTGCAGCGCCGATCAGCGTCCAGCGCAGGGGCTGGCCGGTGAGCAGATACGCGCCAAGGGCCAGACACACCAGAGACAGGGCCAGCGTGGTCGCGCGTAAAAGGATACGCACGCCCTGCCGCGCCCAGCGGTCGCTGGCAAGCCGATCAAGCTGAAGCTGTAGCGTGTGTCGCACCCTTGCAGTATACCCGTGACACTCACGCCCCGTCAATGCGAAATGCCGCCTATGAGACGATTGTTATCGTTATGCGGCTGCGCCGCGCAGAATATCGAAAAGGCACTTTCAGCAGTCTGTGAACGAAGTTTTTCGCTAAATCCCAACCCTCTTCCTAACCCTTCCCCGCCGGGAGAAGGCGCCTGGCGCCTCCCCCCGTTGGGGGGAGGCTGGAAGGGGGGTGGAGATGCCAGGAAACTTACTTTACAGACTGCCCAGGAAGGCAACGTCGTCTCGGATCCTCTGTCGCCGGAGGCGTGGAGAAACGAGATTTCCTGTGTTCAGACCGCATCGGCGGTGAGCAGACTAAACACCACCACCCGGTAGCGCCACTGGGCCCGCAGACGCAGGCCGGCGACGGCGAAGGCGTGGTTCAGTTGCTCCAGGGTGGGAAAGTTCACCCCTGCCAGACCGAGGAAAGACTGCACGGCGCGGCCCGGAGCGCGCTCGTCGCGAACCAGGCACATCAGCGCCGCTCGCCCGGAAGGCGCGAGCACCCGTCGCAGCTCGCGCAGCACGCGAGCCTGATTACCCATCTCGTTGAGCGAACCGCCCATTGCCAGCACCGACGCCGTCCCGGCGGCGAAGGGCAACGCTTCGGCCCTGGCGCGCACATAGCTGATGCGCAGCCCTTCGGCGCGGGCAAAGGCGCGTGCCTGTCGCAGCATGGGCATGGCGTAGTCAATCCCCAGCACATGGCCCGGCGTGTCCCCGCGGGCATGCTCGAGCGCCCGAGCGTACAGTCCATTTGAGCAGGCCACATCAACCATCAGCCCGCCGCGCTCCGGCGCGGCCATGGCAGTGATCAGGGACAGCTCCCGTTGATAGCCAAATGGCTCGCCGGTCAGCAGCGTGAGCGCATTCGGGCGCCAGGTGCGCTCGTAGCCCCACGCGGTAAGCGGCAACAGATTCAGCGCCTGAGTCAGACTCTCGGGGAAACGGATGGGACCAAGCAGATCGGGGATGCCCTCGACGATGGGGTAGCGTGCCGCAGAGACCGGGCAACGCAATACGCCGCTGACAATTTCGCCGTCGTCGGCCCGCCGCTCATCCGGCTCCAACACCAGCGGCGCATCAGGATGATGGGGACTGGTGAGATATTCCAGCGCCTCAGCGTACATTATTCACCCGGCGCCAGCCCTCTACTCCTCTGGCTGGCACAGCATATCAAACGTATGCACCCCGCTCTCGACGGGTTCTACCAGTCGTCCTGTTTCGATCAACTCCAGGAAGCGATCAAGCAGCACGGGGTCCCATTCACGCCCCCGGCCCTCCCGCAGGCGGCGCAGCGCCTCGGCGCGACCCAGGGCGCGGCGGTAGGGCCGGTCGGTCATCATGGCATCGTAGGCGTCAACGATGGCGACGATACGTGCGCCAATGGGGATTTCCTCGCCGCGCAGTCCGAGGGGATAGCCGCTGCCGTCCCAGCGCTCGTGGTGGTGGCGAATAATCGGGCAGACATCGGGCGCGAAGCGCATCTGCGAGACGATCCGCGCGCCGTGCTCAGGGTGCAGCTTGATCTGCGCGTACTCTTCCGGGCTAAGCCTGCCAGGCTTGCGGAGAATGGCGTCGTCAATGGAGATCTTGCCGATATCGTGCAGCAAGCCTCCAAAACGAATGGCGCGCACCTGCGTGGCGCTCAGGCCAATGGCCTGGGCCAGTTGCTCGCTGTAGCTCGACAGACGCCGCAGATGGCCCTCGGTGTAGGCATCCTTGGCCTCCACCGCCAGGGCCAGCATAAAAATCACGTTCTCGGTGCGTTCGAGCTGGTCGGTGAGGCGTTTGATCCGCAACTGAGAACGGATCCGTGCGCGGAGCAGGCTTTGTTCAAACGGTTTGGTCAAAAAATCGTCGGCGCCCACCTCCAGGCCGCGCCGCCGGTGCTCGCGATCATCCAACCCGGTGAGCATCGTCACGGGGATGAGCGCTGTGGCCTCGTTATCTTTCAATTGCTGGCAAACGGAGAAGCCATCCAGGACGGGCATGGTGACATCCAGCAGGATCAGGTCAGGCGCTTCTCGCTCAACGAGATCCAGCGCCTGGCGACCGTTCACCGCTGTGATTGGTTGATACCCATCACGCTTAAGAATGCGCACCAGGAGATCGAGGATCGCTGGATCATCGTCCACTACGAGTATTTTCGCTGACACCTCAGTCCCTTTCTGGCATGCAGCATAAGCGTCCTGGTAGAGGCTCCTGGCGTGCGCGACTGGCAGCACGATCGACAGAGACGCCCGTGAAAGCGGCGCCGACGGTGACGCTCCTGCCGGGGCGTCAGCCCGCGCGCACGGGCGTGTCTGGCCCCTATACCGTAGCGTTGATGGACGCTACCGGTCTGGAAAATGCAAAGAAGCTCATTAGGATGGCTTACGAAAACACTGCGAGCCTTCGCGATGTCATTCTGACCCCGGCAGTCATCCGAAACAGCATACCCTACATATGATTCCACATTGTAACTATACCATACCTCGTGATTTCTTAACTTTTTTGATCAACTCTTGAAAACTGCGCCTGTCTGGCCGCATGTTCGCCCCAGCGGGAAGGGCAAGCGGAGGCCAGGCGCCTGGCAAACCGCGGCGGCAGGGTGAAAGCGGACCGCGTGCTCCCAATCACCCTCTGCGCTAACCCACGCGGGCTGGCTGCGCAGTAATGATTCAGAGGTGCACCGTATGGCCGTTCACAGTTCACAATGGTGAAGAATCGAGATGCAACAGCGGCGGCGCGTCGCTGGCGCCGGAGCAGATCAGATCGAGTTGAGCGCGGAGGGCGGCCAGATCAAGGCCATGAAAACGGTCGGGAAGCTGGTCCAGACGGGCCCGACTCTTAGCCCAGTTGCGCGCCAGACCGCGGGTGTTGCCTTGCTGCCATTTTACCAGCGCCGCGGCGGCCTGAATGATCGCTTTGTAGAATAGGGCGTCGTCGCCGCTGGCTGCACGCCAGCAAAGCTCCCATTGCTCGTGGGCATGCCAGTACTGGCCAGCATTGAAGAGGCGAATGCCTTCAAGGTAGGCAGGGGCGTACATCGCAAAACGAATGGGCACCCAGAGAGGGTCGAGAGGCACGGCCCGCCGGATCCACCTGCATACACCTGACGCACCGGCAAGCAACGCCACGCCGGGCCAGGGCGCGCCCTGCGCGGACAAGGTAAAAAGGGTAACGGAGGGCCTTCCGCCCTCCGCACCTCATCCACTCTGCAAGCCGGACAGCCGCAGGAGTGCAAATCCGCGTATTCTTCGAGCTGTGACAACAGCGTCGGTCGCTCTCAAGACCTGGCGAACGGCAATCGAAATCATCCGGTGGTCCGGACTGGCTCTCAACCGCAGGAGCTGCAGCCACCGCCGCTCGCGCCCGCGTCGCCGCTGCTCGCGGTGCGGAAGGAGTGCCCGCACCCGCAGCTCGAAACTGCATTGGGATTATCGATCTTGAAGCCGCCGCCCATCAAGCTGTCAACGTAATCAATCGAAGCGCCCATCAGATACCCGGCGCTGATCCGGTCAACCAGCACACGCAGACCGCCGGTGCTGAATTCGTTGTCGCCCTCGAGAGTCTCATTATCAAACGTCATGCCATACTGCAACCCCGAGCAGCCGCCGCCGGAAACGAAGACGCGCAGGGCATAGCCTTCGAGACCCTTCTCGCGCATCATTGCAAGCAGCCGCGACGATGCCAGCTCGCTAACGCTCAGAATAGGCTGAACGGTCGCCGGTTGGGTGCCGATCAGATTATCCCCGATCGTGGTCATAGATGATTACCTCCTCGTCGAATCCGTCACGTCCCGGCCGCGCCGGAAGGGATTCTTCGCGCGTAGTATAACATGTTATGCACAAAAAACGCTAGCCCTCACTTTTGAAAAGAAGCTTTCGGAACAGGCGCCGCCGCCTCATATGCCGCGAGGACCCCGGAGTCTCGTCCCTGCCTGTGCATCACCCATAAGGAGGGAGGGGCGCGGCCCCCCGACCTTCCTGCCCATGCCGGTGTACGCAGCGACGCCTGAAGCTCCGCTAGCGCCTCAGGGGCGGAACCGGCCCCTCTGCATCAAGACGCGGTCCTGGGCAACCGCCTGCGCAACCGGTTGTGACATTCGGGTCATGCGTAGCGCCCTGGCAGAGACGCAGTCTCGCAGGAGTCAACCAGCTACAAGATCGCCCGGTCCAGAGCCATGGCCGCAAAGAGCAAGGCCAGATACAGCAGCGAGTACTTATAGAGCCCCCAGATGCTGGCCTGATCGCCCCGGCGCCAGACAAGCCAGGCGTAGCGCAAGAACACAGCGCCGAGCAGGGCCGCCGCAGCGAAGTACACCCATCCCATCGCGCCAATCGCAGTGAGCAGGCCGCTCAAGGCCACCATCAGCGTCGAGTACACCAGGATCTGCCAGCGCGTTTCGACCTCGCCCGCCACTACTGGCAGCATCGGCACCCCCGCTCGCGCATAATCCTTCTGCTTGACCAGGGCCAGCGCCCAGAAGTGCGGCGGCGTCCAGTAGAAAATGATGGCGAAGAGCACCACCGCGGCCAGACTCAAGTTCCCGGCAACGGCCGTCCAGCCCACCAGGGGCGGGATCGCCCCCGCGCCGCCGCCGATGATGATGTTCTGCCAGGTGCTGCGCTTGAGCCAGCGGGTATAGAACAGGGCGTAATAGACGATGCCCAGGCTCGCGAACAGCGCTGCCAGAGGAGTGGTGAAGACGAGCAGCACCGCCACGGCGAGGAGGCTGAGCGCCAGGCCGAAGATGAACGCATTGCGCGGAGTGATGCGCCCGCTGGGCACCGGCCGGCGGCTGGTGCGGCCCATGTTCACGTCAATATCGCCGTCAAAGGCGCAGTTGATCGCCCCGGCGCCGCCTGCGGCCAGATATCCGCCAACCATCGTCCAGAACACCAGCCACAGCGATGGCGCGCCAGCCTCGGTGATATACATTGCCGCCAGGGTGGTCACGAGCAGGAGCGAGATCACCCTGGGCTTGGTGAGGCTAAGGTAGTCGCTGATGAGCGATGTGCGCTCGCGCCGGGCCTCGACGCGAGCCGCCAGCGCGGCGACCGGCGCCGGGCGGCGCTCCGCCAGTACGGCCAGGGCAAGGGCCAGGCTCCACACCACCGCGCCGAGGCCCACGCCAAAACCGGCTGCCGCAGGCGGCAGGACCAGCACCAGGCTCTCGGCGGCAATCAGCGCAGCCAGGAGCGCGGCCATGCCCAGGAGCAGACGATCGCCCCGCCGCGTGCGCCAGGTTTGCCAGAACGTCCCGCTTGCCAGCGCGCCGGCTATAGCCAGCGCGCCGAAGGCGTTGGCGGGCAGCAGCGCGGCCGCGCTGGCCCCCGGCGTGGCGGCGCGCGCGCTGAGGGCCACGGTGAGCACCCCCACGGCCCCGGCGGTCCACCAGGCCAGGCCGCGCAGGCGACGGGCTTCGCGGACGGCGCGCGCGCCCAGCCGGCCCGTTTCAGCCCGCGGCTGCGCCAGTACGGCCAGCGGGACCACCTGGCAGGCCAGCACCAGCAGCGCCAGCGCCAGATGCCACACATCAGCGGCGCTGAAGAGACGCCACTGCACGATCAGCGCGCCGAGGCCGACCTGGAGCATGCCAAGCAGGGGAGCAAGCAGCAGGGGCAGCCGCACCCGGGTCTCAAGCTCGCGGGCGCGCCAGGCGAGGACGGCGCCCCACAGCGCCAGCAGCGCGGCGAGCAACACGGCGACCCGATGGCCGACGGCGATCCAGACAGCCGGCCCGGCAGACCACGCAACCCCATCGGCGCAGAGCGGCCACCCCGGACAGGCGGCGCCGCTCGTGGTGGCGGTTACGAGACCGCCGGAAGCAATAGCCAGCAGCGTGGCGGTTGCGCCGATGAGGGTCAGACGGCGCACAGTAATGTGAGGCATAACAGGGAACCACTATCAGACAGCGAGACCGCCGGGACAGGGGAGCCCGACCTTATCCTGCGGCAAGAACGGAAGCATCAGCCAGCCCGCCGTCAGGGCAGGGCGGCATAGGCGGCGTAGAACATCACCGCCGTGGCGGCGGCGGTTACCAGCGTCCAGCCAAGATCGCCGCGCGGGTCGCTGCGCGGGACGCGGTCGGGCGGCTGAACGGAGGGGCGCCGGAGGCGCCAGGCCGAGCGCACCAGCAGCGCATGACCGGTGACAAAGACGATTGCAATGAGCCAGAAGAGGATATGGGCAAGCACAGGCCCTCACTTTCCAGAAACTCCGGCGCCAACCTCGTGCGTTTCTTCACAAGTTTGCAGCGGATTATAGCACGCGCCGGGCGAACGAAGCAAGGCCCCGGCAGACCGGTTCGCAGATCTTAACGATCTGTGATCAATTCGCAATCTGGTTCAACACCGTGATGCAACCCGGAGGGTTGCGTCCCCCTTCGAATGGCGCGCAGAGCATCAGGACGGCTGGATCAGGGGCGCCTGGTTGATCATGGCCGTGGAAGCGTGCTCAAAGTAGCGGCGCATGGCCGTGCGAGCGGGTTCGGGCACGCCGGCCTCGTCAAGGGCGGCCAGCATATGGGCGAGCCAGGCATCACGGGCGGCCCGGTCAATAGGGAAGGGGGCGTGGCGCATTCGCAGCCGGGGGTGGCCGCGCAGCCGCTGGTAGTCATCGGGGCCGCCGAAGTACTGGCAGAGAAAGAGGAACTGCCGCTCCTTGCCCGGTTCAAGGTCAGCGGGAAACATCGGACGCAGCAGCGGATCGCGCTCGACCCGGGCGTAGAAAAGCTCAACGATGCGCCGGATCATCGGCGCGCCGCCGATTTGCTCGTAGATTGAGGGGTGATCGCTCATCTCTGTTGCGTAGGCTTAACTCTACACCTCTACCAACCTTGCCCAGGGTAGTGTACCATGGGAGGCGTCAACCCGCCGGGCAGGAAGGGTAGAGAAGAAGCTGCGCACGCCACCCGACAGCCGGAGGACGATTAGGTTCGGCGCGCAAACCTGCGAAACGTTCACTTTCTGCCTTGCTGCGAGGCGCGCCGGCAAATCCGTGTACAGCGATCTGACATGCGCAATACGGCACAGGTCTTGTTGCAAATAAGACAAAAAGGTTCGCCCGGAGCGCGCTGCGGAAGGCCCTGTGCATGCCGATTCTCCGGGCGCCTCGTAGTCGAAGGCGGCGCGCCGGGCATCCACGAGGCGACCATAAGGCGGACGCGGAAGGAACCGCGCGACGGTTTGAGGCACATCTGGCCCTTCGGAGCGCCTTCGGCGGCCTCCGTGCATATGAGCAACTTTTGTTGACACTGCCCGATAAACATGGTACTATTGCACCACAGCAAGCAGATGGAGGGCCGTACTTATTGCTGCATAGTTTTGGCATTTAAGCAAAAACTCTGGCCCCGGGCGTGGGGCCAATCCCCTGATACTCGCCTGCATCAACTCGTCGAGCGCTCCGACCTGGAAAGGCAACGATGCGTACCCTGATTTTCACCGGCAAAGGCGGCGTCGGCAAGACGAGCGTCGCTGCAGCCACTGCCCTGCGCGCCGCCGATATGGGCCTGCGCACGCTTGTGATGAGCACCGATCCGGCGCACAGCCTGGCCGACTCACTGGATCTGGAAGGACCGCTGGGGCCGGATCCGGTACGGATCACCCCGACCCTCGACGCTCTGGAAGTCAGCATTTATCACGACATTGAGGCCAACTGGGGGATCGTGCGGCAGCACTTCTCGCAGTTGATGGCCGAACAGGGGGTCGAGGGCATCCTGGCCGATGAGATGAGCATTCTGCCGGGCATGGAAGAGGCCTTCCCGCTCATCAGGATCAAGAAGCACAAGGATGCGGGCGACTACGATCTCCTGGTCATCGACTGCGCGCCCACAGGCGAGACGCTGCGGCTGCTGTCGGCCCCCGAGAGCTTCAAGTGGGCGATAGGGATGCTGCGGGGCGCGGAGAAGTATCTCATCAAGCCCCTGATCCGCCCGATGAGCCGGATCACCCCCGGCCTGAACAAGATGGTCGCGCCGTCGGAAGTCTACGAGGCGGTAGACGATCTCTTCCGGCAGATGGAGGGCGTTACCGAAACGCTGTCGAACCCCCTCGAGACCTCGATCCGTCTGGTGATGAACCCGGAGAAGATGGTCATCAAGGAAAGCCAGCGGGCCCTGACATACCTGTCAATGTATGGCATGACCGTTGACATGGTCATCGTGAACAAGATCCTGCCCGTGGAGAAGGACAGCGGCTATCTGAACCACTGGAAGGAGATCCAGCAACGCTACCTCCAGGACGTTGAGCAGTCGTTCGTACCCCTGCCCATCCGGCGGGTGCCCTACTACGCCGAAGAGGTGGTGGGGCTGGAGAAGCTGCGCGTGATGGGGGGAGACATCTATGGCGACAGCGATCCCACCGCGGTGCTTTACCGCGAGGCGCCGATGGATATCAGCAAGCTGCACGACGGCAGCTACCGGGTGAAGCTGAAATTGCCCTTTGCCGATGTCAATCAACTCGATCTGTTCCAGAACGGCGACGAACTGGTGATCCAGATCGGCGATTTTCGACGGGTGATCACGCTGCCTACCAGCCTGGCAGGCCAGGAGGCCGGCCAGGCCGAAATGGACGGCGACTGGCTGATCGTCCCGTTCTATGCGGCAAACGGGGTGCGATCGTAGGGCGGCACGCGACGGCGTGGGCGCCCGCCCGTTCTTGCTCGCGCTCAGGCTGGGGTTATCGGGGCTGCGCCCCGTAGCCTATAGGGTGTCCATTTAGGTTAAGGAGGTGTACGCATGGCCGTGACACGAGGCTGGTTCTCGGAGTCGTCGGCGCAGGTCGCTCAGATCGGCGACATCATGTTCCAGGGCCACTGGCAATGGGTGTCGAACGCGCTGCAGGCGACCTCGGCCGCGGTCGAGAACATCAACCGCAATGCCTATCCGGGCATTGCCCGCAGCGGCAGCGGCGAGAGTGGCTACACCGCTCGCGAGGTCGGCAGCTTCCGCCCGAAGCGCATTCGTTCGCGCTTCAACCGGTAGCAGGAGGGTAGGGGCCTGGATGCAGGGTATGCCGCGCGAGCGGGTATCCTGTATCCAGATCCCTTGCGCCTCACTATGATCAGTCTGCTCTACCATAGCCATACGATTGTTCCGGCCCATCTGGCCGAACTCGAGATGCTCAACGTGATCGAGCACGATGAGCACGTGCTCGTCGCTCTTGACGGCGTCCTTCTCGATGAGAACGGTCGGCGCCTGAGCGGGCCGACGTTGCACGATTACTGCCTGATCACCAGCCTGCGGGTGGTGCTCTGGGCGCGAGACTACGGGCAGCACCTCTGCTGCGCCTTCCCGCTCGCTGAACTGGTCGAGGCGCAGGGGAGCGGGCTTGATCCGCTCCACGCCCAGTTGCAACTGCGCTTCGCCGCCCCCGGCGAGGAGGATCAGCGCTTTACGCTGACCCTGCTGCCCCTTGCCGATCTGCAGGCCGGGCTGAAACTGCTGCGCACCGCCAGCGAAACAGCCCGCAGCATGCTCGAGGCAGGCTTTGATGCGCGCGACGCCGGCCCGGAAGTGATCGCGGCGCTGAGTGAGCAGATTTTTGGACACGCAGACGGGCCGCGGCCCGGCGAACCGCCCTACCGCTGGGTTGGCGCCGCCGCGAGCGCGCCCGGCGCGCCCCTCCCCGCCTTTTATCAGGACCCGGCAAGCCTTCCCCCCGGCCAGGTCTACGCTGCGGGCCGTCTCGCCCGCTCGGCGTGGGATACGCTGCGCCGATCATTGCGCGAAGCTGATCTGCCCTTCGATCTGAGTGTGCTGAGTAATGGCAGTCTGCGTGATCTCGCCGATGCGGTTCGCGCCATCAATGAACTGGTTATGACGGTGTCGAACAACCCGGTGGCGCAGCAGATGGCGATGAGTCTGCTCAATCGCCAGACGGGCGCGCCTCCGGCCTCGACGGCGACGGTCGCCGCTGAGGCGCCGGCCGACGCGTCCGCGGCGCGCGAAGGCTCTGAACGGCCCGCCGCGCCTCAGCCGCCGGGAGGTCGCAGTTACCACGAGATCCCTCTGCGCCGCCGCGCGCCCGCTTCCGCCGAGGCCGCGCCAGCGTCGGCCACGCCGCCCGCCCCGCAGAGCGAGCCCCCGCGCGCGGCCCCGAGCCCGCCCGCTCCATTCCCTGACCGGCGCGATATTCCCCTGCGCCGCCGGGGCGCGGCGGCGCCCGCCTTTCCCGTCGCCCGGAGCGGCGCCGGCGACGTCGGCCACACGGATCGTTTAGCGTCTGATGAGCGCCGCCCGTCCGCCGCCGGGCGGGTGGAGCCAGTAACAACTCGAGAGTAGGGAACGACTATGAGCACTCGCCCGTATCTCGGCGTCAATGTCAATGCGGCCAGCGTTGAAGAGCTGCGTTACCGCGGGCTGCTCGAGGAGGGCGAGACGCTCCTCGCGCTCTTCGACGGCGTTTTGCTGGACGAGCAGCGCCGCCGCGTCGGCGGCCTGGCCCTTTCGGATTACATCGCTCTCACCGACCGTCGGGTAATTACCTGGGCGCGCGGGTTTTTCAACGATACGGTAGATGGGTTCGAATGGAAGGACGTTGATATTGTCAGTGCCGAAACCTGGGACCCCTGGCACGGTCGGGTATCCCTGGCCTTCCGCCTGCCGCCGGTGGCCCCGCGCACCCGTCGCGTGGTGATTAACGGTTCAGCCGAGGAGCCGGGCTCAGGTGAACGGCTGGTGATCAACACGCTGGATTACATGCCGTTTGACGACGTCAGCGTCCTGGCCGAGATGGTGCGCTGGGTGGGCGATCAGGTGGTGGCCGGGCTTGCGGGTGACGAACTGGTGCGAGCCTTTGTCGAGCGCTTCCCGGTTGTCGAGCGCCAGCCCCTGCAACCGTTCTTTACCACCCCTGAGCCGCTGCCGCCCGCGGCGCCCCAGTCGGGCACGGAGACGAACGGCACGCGCCGCCCGCGCTGGTGGCGGTTTTGGGCGAACAAGGAGTCGGCCGCCAGCCTGACGCCCCCAACCACGCCGGGCAATCTGATCGCCTCCTACGAGAGCCAGCGCCGTACCGCAGCGGCCGGGAGCGGTGGAACGTATACCGCTCAGCCCGGGCCGGCCGGCTCCCTGCCGACCCTGCCCGAACAGCCTAGCATGTATGATGTCAGCCGCTCGCTGCGTCTGGTGCTTGAGGGGCCGCGCAAACTGGCCCGCGGGCTGCGTCGGGCCAGCGACGCGGTGAGCGGAGCGACCGAACTAGTGAACGGGCTGCAGGATCCACGGGTGCGCCGCAATGCCATGCGCGGCCTCTACCACGTGGCGGCGCAACAGGAAGCCCAGGGCGGCCCGCTGGCCCCTGTCGGACCGGTGGTTCGCGCAGCGGTGCGGTTCGCCGAACCGCTTGATGAGCCTCAAAGCGAGAACGGACAGGCCCGGCGGATTCAGGTGCGCGCAACAGTGCGCCGCGCGTCCACCAGCACGCCGGTTGAGATCGAGTCCGCTCCGCCACGGCAACCGGCTGCCGCCGCACCGCCCGCCGAGGCCCCGACTCGCGTCGAACCGGTGCGTCGCAGCATCAGCGTGCGGCGTGTTGACTCGCCCGCACCCCCGTCTGACCCGGCGCCGCCGGTGGACGAGCCGGCCGCCGTCGCGCCGCCAGCGGCTGAGCAGGTCGCTATGCCACCGGTGGACGACCTGGCCTCCGCGCCACTGACAACCGAAGCGCCGCCGGCAACCGAAGCGCCGCGTGCGGCGCCCGTGCGCCGGATCACCGTGAGCCGGGTTGAACGGGATACGGAAACAACCGGCGTGAGCGCCAACGGAAAGTACGAAGAGTAGCATCGGTCGGTCAAAGCGCGCCACACGTGCGCTTCGACCTGCGGCGTTCCGTCGAAGCGCGCCCGCAGGGGCCAAACTACCGTCAGGGGACGTATGACGCGTGTTATCATTTACTCGGGGAAAGGCGGCACCGGGAAGACTACCATCTCGGCGGCGACGGCGACGCTGCTGGCTCGTATGGGTCGCCGGACGCTCGTGCTCTCCAGCGATCCGGCCCATTCCCTGGCCGACGCCCTGGGCACAACCATCAGCCGCGACCGCCCCACGCCGATTATCCCCGGGCTGTATGGCCTGGAAGTGGATACAATCTACGAGTGGCGCCATAACCTGGGAGGCTTCCAGCAGTTCGTCGCCTCCACCTACGCCAACCGGGGCATTGATCGCTCCACGGCGGCGGAACTGGCCAATCAACCTGGTCTCGATGAGATTCTCGCCCTGCAACGGGTAATGCAGGAAGCGCAGAGCGGCCGCTGGGACGCGATTGTGCTCGATACCGCTCCCACCGGGAATACTCTGCGCCTGCTGGCCTATCCGGAGATGATCATCGGCGGTGACGCCGGCAAGAAGTTCTTCCGCGTGTACCGTGGCCTGGCCAATGTCGCGCGCACCTTCAAACGCGACTTGCCTGATGATCGCTTCTTCCAGGAGGTGGGCGCCCTGCTGGAAAAGATGGAGCAACTGGCCAATTTCCTGCTCAGCCCGGAGATCTCGCTGCGTCTGGTGCTCAACCCGGAACGGCTGCCGCTGCTGGAGACGCGCCGCGCCTACACCTTCCTTAACCTCTATGGCATGCTGGTAGACGCGGTGATGGTCAATAAGATTCTCCCCCGGCGCGCCGATCTCGGCCCCTACTTCGACTACTGGGTGCGCCTTCAGCAGGGTTACCTGCGCGAGATTGACGCCAGTTTCGCCCCGACGCCGATCTTTCGCACGGTATTGCAGGAAGGCGAGCCGATCGGCGTCAAGGCTCTCGAGGCGATCGGGCGCGCCACGTTTGGAACGGCGGACCCCGGGGCGGTGCTCTACGACGAGCGCCCGATCTGGCTGGAGCAGTGGAACGAAGAGGGGGAGCGCGGACAGTACGAACTGTGTCTGCGCCTGCCCTTCCTCGATGAAGAAGAAGCGGTCGAACTGACCCGCAGCGGTCCGGATCTATCGCTTTCGGTCGGGCGCATTCAGCGCACTATCGCGCTGCCCCGCATTCTCTACAACTGCATCCTGGGCGAGCATCGCTATGAAGACGGGGTGCTGCGCCTGGAGTTCCGCGAAACGGTTGAGGAATGCATCCAACCGCTCGTAGGCGAGTCCGACGAAGTACGGGTCGAGGCCGCCTGAGGCGGTGGCAATGGCGAGTTGCGGGTTCGGCGCGGGGCATCTGGAAGAGCGTTCCTGCACGGCCCGGCAGACGGTCTGGCTGGCCATCTGGCATAATAGCCAATGACAACCCATCGGTGGCGCGCCGCCCTCTTCGCCCGGCCGGTGCGCCCGTTACGTTCACGAGGGCGGGGGCGAACCGCAGGCAACTTCATGCGCATTCTGGTGTTTACGTCGTATAACAACCTTTTGCAGAGCGCCGCAGCGCTCGCCACGGCCTGCCACGCCGCGCGCCGCGGCGCGCGCGTGTTGCTGGCTTCGGTTGGCCCCGGGCACCTGGTCGGTGCGCTGCTTGGACAGAGCCTCGGTTCACGGCCCCTCGAACTTGAACCGCACCTGGCGGCGATGGAGATCAATCCTATCGAGGAGATCGGCAACCGCTGGGAAGAGGTGCGCAGCACCCTGCGAGGCAATTTCGTCAACCGTCTGCGCGAGATCGGCTCCGAAGAACTGCCCGCCTTCGCCGGCATGGACGCCACCGCCGCGCTGCTGGTGGCCGAACGGGCCCGGCAAACGGGACGCTTCGACCTGCTCATCTTTGACGGCCCAACCCCCGATACGCTCATCCGCTCGATGGGTCTGCCCGACAGCCTGCGCTGGCTGCTCCGGCTGGTCTTCGGGCTTGACCGCGGCCCGGGGCGTTCGCGGCTGTCACAGGAGATGGCGCTGATCCCCGCCACGTTGCTCGCTCCGAGCGCACTGGCCCCGCTCCAGGATCTGCGGGTGAACCTGGAGGAGCACCGCGCCCGCTTCGACGGCGTCACCGGCACGCGCGTGCGTATGGTTGTCACTCCCGAGGAACTGCACCTGCCAGCCGTGCGCCAGGCGCTCATGGCGCTGGGCTTCCACGGTCTGGCGATGGACGAACTGGTGGTCGCCGGACAACTGAGCGAGGTGGATGAAACTTCGCGGCGTGAGTTCTCGCCCGAAACCGGCGATGTGCGTCCGCATCTGCGGGTAGGGCCGCTGCCCACCCGTCCCGCTGACCGCGATACATGGGCGCTGCGCGGCGCGGCGCTCTATCGCGATGGTGACATCTACAGCCCAACCGCGCCCTCCCGCCCGCCCGTAGGTGAACGGGAAGTGCGCCTCTACATTCCGTTTATGGACCCCAAGAGCCTCGACCTGGCGCTGGTGAGCGAGGAAGTGGTGGTGCGGCTGGGCGAGCAGCGCCGGCATATCCTGTT
Source organism: Chloroflexaceae bacterium (assembly GCA_025057155.1). Lineage (NCBI taxonomy): Bacteria > Bacillati > Chloroflexota > Chloroflexia > Chloroflexales > Chloroflexaceae > Chloroflexaceae bacterium. The sequence continues at coordinate 90,745 of JANWYD010000010.1, read as the reverse complement.
GCCGGGCATCGCCGAAGGAGGCCGCCTGCGCGCGCGAGTGGAAGGCGAGGTTCTCCGGCTCTGGGTGGAGTGAGCCGCCAGGCCGGTTGGTAGCGCGTAGCTGAACGCTACGTAGAAAGACGGCCATGACCGTAACGTCACACGTGGCCCCTACCGCCAAGTACGCCACCTACAAAGCCGAGGTGGAGACAAAACTTGCCGGCAAGCTCAGCGCAGGCGAGCGGAAGCGTCTGGAAGGCGAACTCCGGCTGCTGGAGCGGGCGCGTTTCGTTGACGTGCGCGGGGTGACCCATCATTACATGGACGTCGGACCGGCCGATGGCGAACCGCTGATGCTCATCCATGGCTGGGATTGCTCCTCCTACTGGTGGCACCACATCATCGATCCGCTTGCCCAGGCAGGTTACCGTGTGATCGCCTACGATCTGAAGGGCCACGGCTTCTCCGATAGCGATCCCAACCGCGACTACACCGTGGCCGGTTTCAGCGCCGATCTCAAGGCGCTGACTGAGACGCTGGATCTGCCGCCGCACCACATTGCCGCCTTCTCGCTGGGGTCCTTCGTGGCCCTGCATTACGCGGCGCACTTTCCGGCGCAGGTGCGCTCCCTGGCCTTCTTCAATTTCGCCCTTTTCCAGTACAATAAGTTCGCCTCAGCGCTGACCCCCTGGACGCTCGATACGGTCTTCAACCGGATATTGCGCCCGATCGAGCGGCGGGGCCTGTGGTGGATCCCCTACCTCTATGCCCTGGCCGTACTGTCGAAGAATACCGCTCCGGTCAGCGATGTCAAACTGGCCACCCTGAGCCTGCGCTTCTGCGACCCGGAGGCGGTGCGCGTCTCGGCACGGGAACTGGCGCGCCGGGAGGTGCTGGAGGCGGTGGCAGACCAGATCGCCAGCGTGCGCCGGCCCATCCTGCTCGTCGCTGGTGCAGGGGACCCGATTATGCGCCCATCGGGCGGGCGCAAGTTGATCCAACTGGCGCCAAGCGGCCAGTACCTTGAGGTGCCCCGCTGCGGACACCTGATCCTGTTCGAGCTTCCCGAACAGGTCATCCAGATCATGAGGCTCTTCTTGCGTGGAGCGCGTTAGCGCAGAGGCGGAGATTCGGGTATGCAACTGCTTCTTCGAGCCAATGGCCAGCAGGTGGCGATCGACATGGATCGCGCCGGCAACCAGGTGCTGATGGTCGGCGAGCACCGCTACCATCCCGCGCGCATGGCGCGCAAGGTGCGCCGCCTCACGGCTGAGATGTGGGGCACGGCAATGGCGCCAGAGATTCTGAACGAGCGCCTGACCTTCGAAGCTCTGGAAGGCAGCAAGCCCTCCGGCCCCTGGACTGATAGCGGCACCTTTTCGCCTCGCAGCGGGTCGTTTGTCAGCCTGGGCCGCTGGGACGAAGATGCCAGTATCGCGATCGCCCTGCACGAACTGGCCCACGAGATGCATCTGCGCTCCGGCGGCTACGACGAGAGCGATGGCGTGGTGCGCGAAGCGGTATCACTGCTCGCCGAACGCGAGGCCGGTCTCGTTCGCACCTTCGAGCGCGAACCGTACTACACCGCCAGCAACCTGGTCGCTCAACTCTGCGCCCTGCCGGCCTTTAACTACCAACCGTTCGAGAAACGCTGGCAGGAGATGATGCAGATCACCAGTGATGTCGGCCTGGTAGACCTGGTCAACTATTACCTGGACAAGAGCGAGCGCCTCGGGCTGGCGCGCTGGCTCAAACGCGCCACGGATAATGTTGACCTTCGCGACGCGCTGCTCAACAAACTCGCCGTCACCTCGCTGCGCTACAGCCTGGAACTGCGACGACAGTTGATCAGCAATCTGGTGCGCTGCCCTCCGCAGACGCCGCCCGACCAGGTGTTCTACGTGCTCGACGCCATTATCACCCTTGACCGGCGGTATCCCGGTGACGATCTGAGCCAGATTATTGATTTCTGCTTCGCGCCGTACCATCGCCAGCGCCGGCGCATCTTCGCCCTGGGCTAGCACCGTCTGGGCCGACCAAGCGCAGACGCCCTGCGCACGAGATGAGAGGAAACGTCTATGGCCGACAAGTATGGTTCTCCGAGCGGCTCATACAGTTGGCTGCCCGACTTCGTCCGCAAATGGTTGAACCTCGACGAAGAGCTGCCCGACTATGGGCCGGGCGCTGATGTCAGCGTCCCGCTTGCGCCGCCACCGGCACGCCCGGCACTGGCCTACGGCGCCGCCACCCCCCGCTCCAGCGGCGCCCCCGCGCCCGGCTACGGCCCCGCCGCCACCCCCCGCTCCAGCGGCGCCCCCGCGCCCGGCTACGGCCCCGCCGCCACCCCCGGCTATGCGCCGCAACCCGGTTACACTCCGGCCAGACCCACTTACACCCCATCTACACCGACTTATACCCCGCCCGGCGAGCCAGGCGCCTACCGGGCGTTTGCCGCGTCGGGTTCATACGAGCCATCCGCTCCTCCACCCCCGGCGCCACGTCCTGAAACCAGTCCTCCGGGCGCGCCGTTGCCTGCAGTTGGAGGAGTGGTGCAGCCGATCGGCTACCTGATCCGCTCCTACATTCGTGGCGCCCTGCCCCCCCAGGGCCTGGAGCAGTTCACCCGCGAGGTCCGTACCACCTTCACCGACGTCTGGAAATTCTATAGCTACTGGACCCGCTTCCAGACCGAGGAACTCTTCCATATGGCCCGCGAACTGACCGACGCCGTGCTAGGCGGGCGCGGCCGCGGCATCGAAGGCGGCAACGGCGGACGCGATCAACCCCGGCGCATCCGGGTGACCACCACTAACGACAGCGACGAGACAAAGAAGGCCGCGCAGGTCTATACGCCGCCGCCGCCATCAAGCGCGCCGCCTTCCCCGGCGACCAGCACCGCGACCCCTGCCGTCGCGAGCGCGGCCCAGGCGGCTGAGAAGACCGCTGCCAGAGCGGGCGAGCAGGCTGGAGAGAAGGCTGCCCAGGCTGCGGAGAAGACCGCCGAGAGCGCCGCCAGAGCGGCCGAGCAGGCCGCCCAGGCCGTGGAGAAGACTGGAGAAAAGGCTGCCCAGGCCGCGGAAAAGGCCGCCCAGGCTGCTAAAAAAGCCGCAGACGAGACCAGCAAGCAGGGCTAAAGCGCCTTTCGGTTGGCATGCCAGCCGCACCTTCTACCCGCATCTTCACAGCTCTACATCTCCACGAATGGTTCGTGGAGATGTAGAGCTATGGGGAGCAAGTCTCTGTTGCAGATAATTCGCCATCAGTCGAACCATTTTCGTAAGGAGAGATATGCCGCAGCGGCCAATCGTGATTGTGGGGGGATGGCTCTCATCACCAGGCGATTACGTGCGCATGGCTCGCACGCTGGCCAATCCTCCCTACGGGCGTATTGTCTATATCACAGACTTCGGACGTATCGCGTGGGCCTCGCTGCGTGATCCCGACTTCACACCGGTGCTCGATGTGCTGGCGCAAACGGTGGAACTGGCGCTCGCCGAAACCGGGGCTGACCGCATTGACCTCATCGGCCACAGCGCTGGCGGGCGCATCGCTCGCGCCTATCTTGGCCACCTGCCCTACAATGGCAAACGCTACGATGGGCAGCGCTTCGTCGCCAGCCTTACCACGCTGGGCACCGCCCATACCACCTACGAGGTGTGGGTCAAGAACTTCGCCAGCCTGATTAACGAACGCTACCCGGGCGCCTTCTACCCTCACATCAGCTATCGCTCCGTCGCGGGGCGAAGCGTGCGCGGGCGACGCTTTGGCACCCTGGAGGAGATCATTGCCTTTCGCTCGTATGAGGTATCATTTGGCAACGGCCATCAGATCGGCGATGGAATCGTACCGACCGATGCGTGCTACCTGGAGGGTGCTGACAATATCATCCTGGAAGGCGCGCGCCATGCGCCCTACAACGCGCCCCACACCTGGTATGGCGCCCCCGAGGTCGTCCCGTTATGGTTCGAGGAAGTCGCCGTTCCGGCCTGATGCGTGGATCGGAGAGGTTCAGACCTGCTTCCTCGACCGCGGGCGGAAACGACGACGCGGCACGTGTCACGCAAAGCGAGATATATGCGTCCAATGGTCCTGATTGGAGGCTATCTAACCGGTCCGGGCGATTTCGCGGAGCTGGCTGCGGCTCTCGAGCAGCCGCCGTATGGCTATCGGGTGTTCGTAGCGCCTATCGGGCGGGTGCGCTGGGCGCTGACCCGTGATTGGGATTTCCGGCCCGTGCTGGAGATTGTGCGCGCCACGGTGGCGCGCGCGCTCGAAGAGACCGGCGCCGACACCGTAGATATGCTGGCCCACAGCGTCGGCGGCACCGTGGCGCGGATGTACCTGGGTGAACAACCCTACCTGGGGCATATCTATGGCGGACGGCGCTACGTTCGGACGCTGGTGATGCTCGGCACGCCCCATCACAGCCAGGAGTACTGGACGCGCCGGTCGGTCGGATTCGTGAACCAGGCCTATCCGGGCGCGTTTTATGCTGATGTGCGCTACGTCTCAGTGATTGGACGGGCCATTCAGGGCCATCCTCGCGGAACCCTGCGCCAGCGGATGGCCCGCAGAAGCTATGTGATGGTTTCCGGAGCGGAACACGAGCAGGCATGGGGAGACGGCGTCACTACCCTGCACTGCGCGGCGCTGCGGGGCGCGGAATATCTGGTGGTGGACGGCGTGAGCCACTCGCCGCTCCACGGGCGCCCCTGGTATGGCGACCGCGCCGGCCTGGCTCGCTGGGGCCGGGTGTTGAGGAAAGAAGCCTTAATAGAGGCGCCGGTTGTTTGAAATACCCTTCTTTTGTATTATAATACAAAGGCGTGGCGGAGGATACAGGGCCGGACGACTCCTGAATCCGATAATGCCGATTGGCGGGTATCGCGCCCCCTGTGGCGCATGGGCGGCATAGCGCCCCGGCGCAGTCCGGGCAGGCTTTGAGACACGGTAGTTCCGACGCTGACCCGTCCTGTGGTCGTTTAGCAAAAGGGCCGATGGTCATGACCAGTTCGCAGGCGCAGTTTCGCTGTTTCCCTGATTGCCGCTGTATGCACGACGATGAGGAGCTCGCACGACATGTGGAGCGGGCATACGAGATGGTTTTCAAGGGTGCGGTGGATTTCTTCGTACTGAAAGCCGCCTCGGAACTGGGCCTGTTCGAGGCCATGGCCGCCGGCCCCCAGACCGTTGCCGCCCTTGCCGAAATTACCGGCAGCGTGCCAGCGCGGCTTAAACGCCTGTTGATCGCAATGCAACAGATTGGCCTGGCACAGAACGCCGACGACAACTGGCGCCTGACGCCCTTCGCCGAGCAGTTCTTCACCGATCCCGAACACCATCGCAACATGACCATGGTGCCATTCGTAGGCTTCATGGCCGATCTGGTGCAGAGCTTCTTCGGCAACCTCGCCGATGTGACCCGCGGCAAGTTGGATTTTACCAGCCAGGTGCCGCATCCGCCGCGCACGCGTGAGGACAGCGTCTTCTACGAAACCATCCACCGCTCCAACATTCACTTCGTGCAGAAGTTGCTGCGCGACAAGGCCCGGCTGGAGGGCGTCCGCCACTTGATTGACGTGGGAGGGGGGATTGGCGACATCGCGGCGGCTTTGTGCGACAAATATCCCGACCTGCGCGTCACGCTGCTGAACCTGCCCAGCGCGCTGGACCTGGTACGGGAGAACATGGCCGCCCGTGGCCTGAGCGAGCGGGTCACGCCCGTGGCGGTGGACATGTACCGCGAACCCTATCCGGAGGGTGACGCCGTACTCTTCGCCCGCATTCTCTACCCGATGAACCGCCAGTTCTCGGCAATGCTGCTGAAGAAGGCCTATGACGCCCTTCCCGTCGGCGGTCGCGTCGTTATCCTGGATATGGACATCAGCAACCCGCAGCGCCCGAATTATGACTACCTGACCCACTACCTGTGCAGCATCGGGATGGATTTTTCGGTGCTGGACTTCAAGGAGCATACAATCTATCCCGACTTGCTGCGAGAACTGGGCTTTGGCGAGATCAGCTTCGATGAAGCATACGACCATGTGTTGTATCAAGCGGTGAAGATGTAGTTTGGACGTCACAGAGAGCATTGACACATCAATGATCACAACCTCTGAAAAGCAGGTCTCGCTGGGCAAAAAGATCCGCGCGCACATCGAACTAGCCGATCCGGTGACGTGGATCTCGCCTGCGATTGTCACCCTTTTCGGAGCGCTCGCTTCGGGGCAAGACATCGGCTTCCAGTGGACGAGCGGGCGCGACTGGGCAATGGCAATGCTGGGGGCGCTGATGTGCGGCCCGCTGGGCACCGGTTTTAGTCAGAGCATTAACGATTACTTCGACCGCGACATTGACGCGATCAATGATCCGGGAAGACCAATTCCAGCCGGACTGGTCACGCTCAACGAAGCGCGCCTGAACTGGATCGTGCTGGGAGCGGCGACGTTTCTGGTATCGCTGATTTTCGGGAGCGCGCTGATCACGATCCTGGCGGTGCTGGGCATCATTCTATCGGTGCTCTACAGCATGCCTCCGGTCAAGCTCAAGAAGCACTTTTTTCTCGGCCCCCCCGCAGTCGGGCTGGGCTATGTCAGTATGAGCTGGCTGGTCGGCCATCTGATCTTTGCGCCGCTAACCTGGCAGAGCGTGATTGTTGCCTGGATCAATGGATCGATAGCTTCGGGCATGCTCTTTCTGAATGACATCAAGAGCGTTGAGGGCGACCGGCTGCACGGGTTACAGTCATTGCCGGTGGTTATTGGGGTGCATAAGACGCTGATTATAGCCTTCCTGACCATTAATCTCTCCCAGATGCTCCTCATGGCGCTGGCGTTCATCTGGGGCTATTTCTGGGTGGCGGCGTTTATTCTGCTTGCAATTGTCGCGCCAATTCGCAACCAGGTTCAGTTGTATCGTGAGCCGAACCAGAAGAACTATTTGCGCTATCTGGTGACCAGTAATCCGTTTGTGGTGCTCATTCAGGTCGTGTCAGCGCTTATGGTGGGCGGCTATTTTGGATAGCGTCTAGAGCATGCACTCAAGTCAAACACGGGGGCTGGCGTGAAGCCTGGCCTGGCAGCAGCGCTCTGAGATAAGATAATGGAGGTCGGCCATGACGGAAACCACAGGTGAGGTGCGGGTGCGGACGCTGCCCGCGCGCAGAAGCGACAGCCTGGTTGAGTCGGTGGTGGAGTTTGGCGGGGGGATCTTCCGTCTGGGCTTCTCGCTCATTATGCTCCCCCTGGGGCTTCTGCCCATCGAAACACGCACGCACATGCGGAACGCGACCAGGGAACTCATGTATGCCTTCGCAACGCTCCCGCGCGACTTCGCCGAGACCGCGGGCCAGGCGATCGAGGCGTGGGCCGCCGAAATCCCGCCGCAGGGGGCAAGCCACACGAAGGCGCCAAAGGACGAGGTGTCGGCAAACTAGGAGCCTGTTAGCACAACCTGGCGGCGCCGGACGCCTCGGAACACGAGGATGGTCGGCCAACCGCCAGGCGCCACCGGCGCGATACGGTATCGCACCAGCATTAAGGAGAACTTCTATGAGCGACACCGGAACCACCAGCATTACCCGCACGGAACGAGAGGGTCTGTTTGAACTCACCGCCGTGCTGGTTGGCGGGCTCACCCGCGTGGGCCTGTCGATCGCGGCGATCCCGTTAATTCTGCTGCCGAAGAACTCACGGGTGCGCGCCCGGCGCGCAATGGCTGAATTTGCTCTCGCCGCCGTCGCGCTCCCCAAGGAATTGACCGCAGTGTCGGAGCGAGTGGTTGATGATCTCTTCGCTGGGACTGCGTCCGCGCCGAGTCTGCCCAGCCCGCAACAACTCACTGAGCGCGCCCGCGCCTTCACCGAGCGCCTGGCCCGCGCCGCGGACGAGTTCGGCGCCAGCGTGGGTCGCGCTGCTGGCCGCGCCGCCGATCAGGTCGAGCGCGCCGCCGCGAAGGTGGACGAGTGGGTCGAACGACCACCGCAAACTCCCTCCGCATAGAGGGCGCCCTCGGACAGAGGCGGAAGAGGGAGCGCGCGAGTCGAAGCAAGCAAGCGTAGGAACCGCACGGTGGAGTCGCCGGCATGATGCCGGTCTGGCGCCACTGAGGGTGGTTCCTGCGTTTCTTCGTCTTGCAGGTGCGCGCTCCCCCTCGCTATGGCGCCCCGGAGACGGCTACGCAGCGTCAGCAGGGCGGTTTTTTTGATTCCGCTTGCGAAAAGCGTGGTATCCTAAAAACGAGATGGATACCACTGAACGTTTTTCAGCCGCTGGGCAGACCTATGCATATCGTTATTCTGGGCGCCGGCTATGCTGGCCTTCGCGCCGCTCTCGATCTTGACCGCCTGCTGCGTGAGCGTGGTCATTCCGATCAGGTCACCCTGGTTGACCAACATAGCTACCACCAGTTGATCCAGGTGATCCATCGCGTTGCAGCGGCGGCCATGCCTCCGGAAGCGGCAATCTACGACCTGAAGACCCTGCTGCAGAATCACACCATCAGTTTCGTGCAGGGCACGGTGCGCGAAATCGCGCCCGTGCAGCGAACTGTTCATTTCGAGGATGGTCGCGTCCTGAGCTACAACCGCCTGGTGATCGCCCTGGGTGCGGAAACAGCCTATGGCAACGTGCCTGGCGCGCGCGAGCACAGCCTTCCTCTGCACACCTTCCAGCACGCGCTGCGCCTCCGCGACCATATCGTAGCCCGGTTCGAGGCCGCCGCGCAAAGCGGGGATCCCCGCGAACAGCGCCTCCTCCTCACCACTGCCATTGTTGGCGGTGGTTATACCGGCTGCCAGTTTGCCGGCGAACTGGCCGAGTGGGTTGACGATCTCTGCGTCCAGACCGGCGCGCCGCGCCGCGAGGTGCGCATCGCCCTCGTCGAACGCACGTCGCTCCTCCTGAGCCAGTTTGGCGAATGGGCCACCCGCACCGCCGAGCGCATCCTCGATGAACAGGGGGTCAGCGTCTACCTGAACACGATCGTCGAGGCAGTGGAGCCCCACCTCCTGCGCCTGGCCGGGAATCGCGTCCTCCGCGCCGGGACCATCGTCTGGGCTGGCGGGATTCAGGGGCCTCCCCTTCTGCGCGCTTCGGGGTTGCCGGTTGATGCCGCGGGACGCGTGCTGGTAGACCGCTACCTGCGCGTGCGCGATCAGGCGTTGATCTTCGCTGCCGGCGACTGCGCTGCCATTCCGATGGGCTATAATGGCGACACCGTGCCAGCAACGGCCAGTTTCGCGATGCGCCAGGGCGCGCATCTCGCCGAGACGCTGCTCGCCGAAGTGGAGGGCCGGCCTCCGCGCACCTACGAACCGCTGGTGCTGGGTGAACTGGTGTCACTCGGCCATCACTATGCCGTGGGCAACCCCCTGGGCCTGCCGGTTACCGGCTATCCGGCGGTGCTGCTCAAACAGGGCGTCGAACAATACTACCGCGCGACGCTGGAACGGTCGCTCACATGATAACAGGGCGAGGTGTTACGCGCCGCAACCCTGGCGGCACAAGGGGGCGCGCGCCCCGGGAGTAGTGGAATGATTGTTCAGGAAGAGTGGGTCTCGATTAACACCACCCCGGATGTGGTCGAACGCTATTTGACATCGCCAGAGCTGATGAACCAGTGGCGCTCGCCTCAGGTCGTGCTCGAACCGATCCAGGGTGAGTTGATGACCCTCGGCAGCATCCATAAAATGCGCCTCAAACCGCTGGCCCTGGCGGGCGCCGATTATACCGTCGTTGAACGCGACTCGGGCAAGATTGTGATGAAGATCGAGGGTCTCTGGGAAGGCACCGAGCTGTGGCGCTGGTTCCCCGACGGCAACCGCACCGTGGTGCAGAACCGCGTCGAGTACGAGGTCCCGAATCCCGGTCTGCGGGTGTTTGTGCTCGGCATCGGTCGCCTCCTGGCGAGCCTGGATATGCGCATCCAGCTCGAACGCCTGCGCCAGGCCATTGAAGGCCCGCCACCCAGCATGGCCGCGCTCTTCGGCGGCACTACCAGCACCGTGCCGCGCTCCCAGCGCATTGATATTGAGACCTAGCCTCTCCGGCCAGGGCTGCCAGGGGCATTGCCCTATTGCCTCAGCAGAGTCCTGGGAAAGCCAGATCCCCGGTGGGGCAATCCTGGGGATTGCCCCACGTGTCTTTCCACCCCTTTGCAACATTTATGCAAAACCCTTTTCCTCTAGCGAAAAGGCGACCCCTGTGCTAGGATACAGTTCAGCCGGCAACGACGCTCGCCCGGTACTGCAAGGGGGTTCGTATGGCACAGGAAGGTCGTCGCTTCAGTCCCCGTGATGAAGCCTATCTGAACAGCACGGGCTTTGAACCGTACATGGCTGCCGGGATCGTGTTCCTCGTAATCCTGACCGCTGTGTTTATTTTCAGCATCAAGATTCACTTCGCCTGGCTGTTCTGGCCGGGGATGTTCGTCGCGGTCCTTGGCGGCTATGTTACCCTCAACCGGCTCGAACGCCGCGAGTACCGGCGCAAACTCGCCGAACTTGAAGCCGAAGCCGCCCGGCGCGAGGCGCCCGGAGCGTGATGGTCTGGATACCAGACTGTAATCCAGCGTTTATGCTTCTGTCATCCTGAGTTGGCGTCGCCTGGCCCGCCCCCGTGCTAGGCTAGGGTTACGTTTTGACCTGCTCAGGAGACAGCACTATGGAGACCCTTCGCAGCCTTCGCTCCCGCCATGCTCTGTCCTTGCTGGATCTTGCCGCCCGGACCGGTATCCCCGCCCGCCAGATTGCCGAGATTGAGCACGGCCTGCGCCGGCTTAGCCCCGAGCAGCGCGAGCGTCTGGCCCACTTTCTCGGCCTGCGCCCAACCGATTTCACCGGGGCGCACCGGCGCCTGACCGGCGCCGTGGCGGCTGCCGTCGCTCCACCGGCTGACCAGCGCCTCTTACAGCTCCTTGCCACGTTGACCGTGGCCACCTCACTCGCCGCTGCTGGAGCCACTGTTCGCTCCGAGATGGATCTCCCGCGCTGGAATGTCTCGCTCCCGGCAGCCATAGCCACGAGCAACTCCCAACCACGCGCCAGCGACCCCGACCCCGGATCCAGCAATTCCGCTCCCATTGCCATCAAGGCGCCGCAAGCATCGCCAATGCGCCCTGCTGTTGGCGCCCTGCCGACGATGCTGCACCCCTCGCCTTTCCCCGCTCCCGCTCCAACCACGCCCCCCGCAGCTCTCAGCCCGGCCCTGCTGGCCGGCCCGCCACCGGCTGAACATCTCGCTCCCGCTCCCCTGCCATCGATTGAAACCCTCCCGCCCTTTCGCCTGAGCGACGCCGGTCCACTCGGCTGCCCGGTTGCGCCTACCCGTGGGCGCGTGGTAATTACCCAGGGCTACGGCGTCGGCACCCATGCCCCCGCTGCGATCTGGGGCGCGATTGACCTCGCCGTAGACGACGATGGTGATGGGTACGCTGAGGCAGGGGCAAGCTGGTACGCGCCGATCGTCGCCACCCACGACGGCTATGCTACCGTCACCCCCAACAGTCACCCGGGAGGCAACTACGTCTCCATCCAGGACCCCGGCGGCGTCTGGCGCACCGGTTACGGGCATCTGGCGTTGATCACGGTGATACACGGACAGTTTGTGCGCGCCGGAGAACAGATCGGGTTGATGGGCAATAGTGGCGTGGCCAGCGGCCCCCACCTGGATTATCAGGTCTGGCGCGGTGGCGTGAACATTGACCCGACGCCCCTGGTGGGCTGTTAGAGCGCTGACCGGAATGCTTGATCCCCCGAGGAACCCTGAGCGGCACAGAGAAGCCGTTGGCGCCGGTAGAGTGTCGGGCGTCATCGCGCATACCGGCAGGGGCGATCGACCGGTCGCCCCTGCCGGTCCAGAAGGGCAGGAAGGTCGAGAGCTGCCCCCCGCCCAACTACGGGGCATGCATGGCCGCCTGAGGAGAGAGTCTTACGAGAGGAAACGCCTCCCCGAGGTCGGTGGTTGTCTTTAACCCCGAATGGAACGCTGAAATACCACCAGCGCCAGCCAGGTGCAGGCGAGGGCGAATAGCGTCAGCACGGCCACGCTGAGGGGCAACGGGAGGGTATAGGGCGTGCCGAAGGCCAGGCCACGCACCGCATCGATGAGATAGGTGGTCGGATTGAACAAAACGATGGCCAACATCCATCCCGGCAGCACAGCGAGCGGATAGAGGGCATTCGAGGCGAAAAGCAGCGGCAGGTTGAAGAGGAAGATCATGCCGTGGTAGCCCGCAATCGAGCGCGAGACGGCAGCCACGGCCAGCGCCAACCCGCTGAAGCCTACCGCGAAGATCGTCAGCAAGAGCAGGGAGGCCAACCATCCGAACGGGTTAGGCGCCAGACGAGCGCCCATGAGAATACCTACCAGCAGCATGATCAGGGCCTGGATCAACGCCTTGGTGGCGGTGCTCGTGGCACTGCCGAGGAGAATGCTCAATCGAGGGATGGGCGCGGCCAGATACTCCTTCAGAATGCCGCGCAGGCGCTCGTCGAGAAGCACCATGCCGCCGCCTACCGACCCGCCCAGGGCGCTCAGCGCGATGATTCCCGGCAGGATGTAGGACATGTAGTCGCTGCCGTCCACCTCGCCGATCATCCCGCGCATGCCCACGCCAAAGAGCACGACCCACAGCACTGACTGTAGCAGCAACCCCAGCAGTTCTTCGGTGCTGCGGAGGAACTTGGTCATATGCTTGTTCCAGATGACCAGGGTCGCATTCATAGGTGTAGACCTTTCATGTTCCAGGCAGATTTCACAGCTAGATTATACACAATGAAAAGGGTTTATATCAACCTGGAGAGTTTAGTATTCTCCGAAGTAAGTTCCCTGGCATTTCCGCCCCCTCCCAGCCTCCCCCAGTTGGGGGAGGAGCCGAGCGCCCTCCCCCGGCTTCTCAGGTGTAGGGGTTTCCAGCATCCTCACGTCGCATTCGCCATCCGGGGCATTGGGACACCCAACTCCCCCCTCTCCCGCGCGCGGGAGAGGGGGGCAGGGGGGTGAGGACCGTAAGCGCATTGGAATGCTGAAAACCCCTGCTCGCCCAAAAATATACCTGAGATCCTCCCCCGGCGGGGAAGGGTTAGAGAGTGGGTGAGGGTCTAGCGACAAACTTTGTTAACAGACTATCTAGCCCAGGCTGGAGGGTCGGGCCCAACCCGGAAGGGTGGGCCGGGCGAGTTCTATCAGGCAGAGGCTTCGGGAAAGCGCGTTTCCCTCATCCTCAATCACGGAGCGCCCGCCCGGTATGGTGCAAAAACACATCCCCGAGGCCAGGACGCGAGACTGTCACGTCTTCGACCACAAAGCCGTCACCGCTAGCCAGGCCCACTACCTCAACCAGACGCCGGCTGCCGCTATCTACGTACACCAGCACCATTGCCGCTTCCGGATCGATTTCGACGCGCGCAACGAAGGGGAGGGCCGCGACGTGGGACACGAAATGCTCCCGATTTCCGGAACCACGCACGCGGATCACATCGGCGCCCAGAGCGGCTGCCAGCTCACCCGGCGTTCCTTCGGCGACAAGACGGCCGTAGTCAACGATGCCTACCCGCCCGGCGAGGGCCTCCGCTTCGTCCATGTAGTGGGTGGTGAGGAGGAGCGTCAGACCGCGCTCACGGTTCAAGGAGCGGAGGTAGCTCCAGATCCCCACCCGGTTCTGCGGGTCGAGGCCCTGCGTCGGCTCGTCGAGAAAGAGCACCCGGGGATCGGTCATCAGCCCGCGGGCCAGTTCCAGCCGGCGCTTCATGCCGCCCGAATAGGTGTGCACACGCCGGTCAATCGTCTCGCCCAGTTGCACCAGCTCGACGAGTTCCGCGATACGCTGGCGGCGCAAGGCGGCGGGCAGGCGGTAGAGCCGGCCATGGATGTCAAGCACCTCGCGGCCCGTCAGATCGGCATCGAGCACGATGTCCTGAAATGTCACCCCGATGCACGCGCGCACCTGATCGGCCTGCCGGACAACATCGTAGCCGCACACGAACGCCTCGCCTGCCGTCGGCACGGCCAGAGTGGTGAGCATATTGATGGTTGTCGTCTTGCCCGCCCCGTTCGGCCCCAACAGTGCGTAGATCGTCCCGGTGGGGACCGCCAGGTCGATCCCATCAACCGCGATCACCGCACCATAGTGCTTGCGTAAACCACGGGTCACAATTGCCAGGTCTGTCATGGTTCGCGTCGGTCCTGTGCGCTGGAAACCGAGATTTGTGATATTCTACACCAGGTACTGGCGCGGCTGTGCCGCACCGCGCTGGCATACCAGGATGTAATCCTGTGGAGTGCGCAGCCCTCCCCGCCCCTCCTGCCGACAGGCGCTCGTAGGAGGGCTGTGCCCTTGCAAACGCGCGCATCGGGCAGGGGTGTGGGGAAAGCCGGGTTCCTCACACCCCTTCAACCGCAGTGAAGAGTTGAAGGATCATCACGCACTGGCAAGAAACATTGACGTGCAAGGGCCAACATTTTGCTATAGTGCTGGCACATTGGGCTTTGATCAATGGATAAGGACCATCATCACCAGCGCGGTCCAACAGGTAAAAACCCGACTGCCACGGTAGTCAGGTTTTTTGTTTGCGCTTCTTTTACGACCGATTGCTGGTGAGCGGTTTGAAGGGCTGAACCGTATGGCATTGCAGATCAAGCGTTTTCTGGTCGGCAAGCCCATTGCCACTGAACAACAGCATCAAGAACGGCTCACACGCGCCACGGCGCTGGCCGTATTTTCTTCTGATGCGCTCTCCTCCGTGGCCTACGCGACCGAGGCTATTTTGACGGTGCTCATTCTGGCGGGAACGCAGGCTCTGGGTCTGGCGCTGCCGATTGGCGGGGCCATTGCCGCGCTGCTGGCCATTGTCGCCTTTTCCTACCGGCAGACCATTCGGGCCTACCCGCGGGGCGGGGGCGGCTACATCGTCAGCCGTGACAACCTGGGCGATACGGCGGGCCTGGTCGCCGCAGCGGCGCTGCTGATTGACTACGTGCTGACGGTTGCGGTCAGCATCTCTGCAGGGGTAGCGGCCATCACCTCGCTGGCCAGCACCTGGGGCTACCCGGGGCTGAAGCACGCCGCCGTGGAGATCGCCCTTCTGTGTATCGCCATGGTAACACTGGCGAACCTGCGGGGCGTCAAGGAGAGCGGAGCGATTTTCGCCGTGCCCACCTACGCCTTCGTCGTCAGCATTCTCAGCCTGATCGCCTTCGCCCTCGTCAAAGACGCGCTCTACGGAGCCACACCGGTGGTCCACCCTGTTCCGCCGCCAGTTCCCGAGCTCGGCGAGGCGCTTGGTCTCTGGCTGATCCTGCGCGCCTTCGCCGCCGGCTGCACCGCGCTCACCGGCATCGAAGCCATCAGCGACGGGGTGCAGGCCTTCAAGCCGCCGGAAGCGAGAAATGCCGCTGCGACCCTGACAATCATGGTCATTCTGCTGATCTCCATGTTCTTAGGAATCACCTGGCTGGCGCATCTGCACCAGGCCGTGCCCAACGAGATCACCCACGAAACAATCGTCTCGCAGATTGCGCGCACGGTGGTGGGAACCGGCCCGGCCTATTTTGGCATCCAGGTGGCCACGGCGCTCATCCTGGTGCTGGCGGCCAACACCGCCTTCGCCGACTTTCCACGGCTGGCGTCGTTTCTCTCGCGTGACCGGTTCATGCCCCGGCAGTTCGCCTCACGGGGTGACCGTCTGGTGTTCTCCAACGGCATTCTGGCCCTGGGCTTCTTCTCGGCGCTGCTGGTAGTGATCTTCCAGGCTAACGAGATCGCCATGCTGCCGCTCTACGCCGTGGGGGTATTCATCTCTTTCACCCTGTCGCAGGCCGGCATGGTGCGACGCCAGTTGCGCATGCGCGAGCCGGGCTGGCAACGGGGGGCGCTCATCAGCGCAGTGGGCACGGTGCTCACGGCGATTGTCCTGGTGATCCTGGCAATTACCAAGTTTACCCACGGCGCCTGGATCGTGCTGACCCTTATCCCGTTGCTCGTGCTGGTCTTCCAGGCCATTCACCAGCATTACCTGCGCGTGGCCGAGCAACTCTCCCTCTCCACGGCAGTCAAGCTCCCCGATCTGCGCCGCCATACGGCCATCGTCCTGGTCAGCGGCATCCACAAGGGCGTGCTTCCCGCATTGCAGTACGCGCGCTCCATCGCCCCCGACAATGTGACGGCAGTGTATGTCAACCTCGACCCTGACCAGACCGAGCGGCTACGGGTGCGCTGGCGCGAGTGGGGCTGCGATATACCGCTGGTGGTGCTGGAGTCGCCCTTCCGCTCCTTGCTCAGACCCTTGCGCAGCTACATCGCCGAGGTGCAGTCGCATTACAAGGACGGCGTCGTCACGGTGATCCTGCCGGAGTTTGTGCCTGCCCGCTGGTGGGAGCACCTGTTGCACAACCAGACCGGCTGGCTGATCAAGACGGCGTTGATGTACCAGAAGGGCACGGTGGTGACCAGTGTACCCTACCGGCTGGAACGCTAGCCCTGCTCCGGGAGGTTTGGAGGGGCGGCGCTCCTCCGAACCCTTGCTTACGCCAGGCGGCTTATTGAGAGGAGCGTAGGGAAACCCGGTTTCCCTTCATCCCTCTGAGGAGAGAAAAAAGAGCTTTCGTTAGTCGCGGCTCAGGCGCCGCTCCACGGCCATGCGATCAGGCAGCGCGGCGAGCCCCCGGCCCTCGACGGCGCAGGCGGCCGCCGCGCTGGCATAGGTAGCCGCGGCCAGGGCATCGCCGGTCTCCCACAGGCGCAGCAGCAGCACGGCAGCGAAGACATCGCCGGCGCCGGTCGGGTCGCGCTCATGGGCGGGGAAGGGCGGCACATAGCACGGCTCACCCGCCACATAGAGCGTCGCGCCCGCCGCGCCGCGCGTAACGGCCACCAGTGGGCACAGCCGGGCGTAATACCTGGCCAGGTTCTCGTCACCGCCAACATCCTCGATGCTAAGAACGATCAGGTGGACGTAGCGCAACAGCGCCGCCGCAGGCCGCCAGGGGGCCGGGCGCACGGGGGCCGGCAGAGGCGCGTCCCAGGCGCGCAACCATCCCTGCGGGGTTACCCCAACCAGGGCGTGCGGAAAGGCCGCGGCCCAGGCCAGATCGACTTCGCCAGCGACGGGCGCGAGATGCACGAGCGGGGCGGCGCGCCAGGACGCAGGTAAGTCCTCGAAGCATACCGGCGGCGCAAGAGCGTGCAACCACTGACTCCTCCCAGAGGCGTCGTACCGATTGGCAAAGGTGGTGGTAATTGAACTGGCCGCTCCGGCAATCGCCACACCAGACGGCATGGCGGGAAGATGAGCAGGATTGGCGTTCGTGAGCACCCCCGCTGTCACGCCGAGGCGCGCCACCGCCGCAGCGGCGTACAGCGCCGAGCCGCCGGGGGTGTAACCGCCCTCGAGCAGATAATCGCGTGTGATGTGCCCGATGGCAAGGTAGCGAACGGGTTCCAGGACGCTCAGAGGTCAAACGCTCACTGTTTGGCGGGATAGATCACGATCTTGCGGTTCTCGCCCTCGCCGGTGCTCTCGGTGTAGATCGTCTTATCTTCACGGAGCGCCAGGTGCACGATGCGCCGCTCATAGGCCGCCATCGGCTCGAGCATAATGGGGCGGCCGGTCTGGCGCACGCGCTCGGCCATGCGGCGGGCGAGACCTTCCAGCGACTCCTGGCGGCGCTGGCGATAGTTGCCCACATCAACCACAATCTGGGGCCACTTCTGAACGCGCCGGCTCACCAGGAGGTTGAGCAGAAACTGGAGCGAGCGCAAGGTTTCGCCCCGCCGGCCAATCAGCAGTCCCATGGCCTCCTCGTCGGCGCCCTCGACGTGCAGCGTGATAGTCTCTTCGATGTCGCCCTTCTGTCCGGGCACGCGTGTGACCACCGGCGTGACATAGGCATGGATATCCATGCGCTCCAGCAACTCCTCAAGGATGGTGCGCGCGATCTCCTGCACCTCAGTCCCACCAGAAGCCGCGGCGGGAGTGACCGGGGCGGAAGAGGTCTCCTCATCATCGTCAACCACGGTCACACGCACCAGGGCCTCATCGCCCGACTCGCCGGCGTCCAGCACCGCGATCGCGACTTCATCACGATCCTTACCGAGCTGGGCCAGGGCCAGCTCAACAGCCTCGGCGACGGTGCGCGCGCTGATCTCGATGCTCTTCATAGTGCTCCTTGTGTGCAGGCTGGCGGCCTGACAACCCGCGGATGATGGACGGATCGTTACGCGGAGGGCTGCGCCTCCCACGCCCCCTCTCCCGATCTCGCCCAGCATCCCCGTTCCTATCTGTTCCGCTCTCATTTGCGCCGGCGCGGCTTCCGCGGATTGGCGGCCTGCGCGGGCTGGCGCGGTGCGGGAGGCGCTTCACTGGCGTCGGGCTGTACCGGTTCCGGGGCGAGCGTCTCAGGGGGCGTCTCCGGCGCCTCGGTCAGCGGACGCATGACGCTCCAGAAATCGGCGCGCGGCGTCGCGGCAGCGGAGGTTTCGGCGCCCGCCGCTGCGGAGGCCAGCGCTGGCGTCAGCGTCGAAGGCTTGCCGTCCGGTGGCAGGAACTTCAGGTAGTTGGCCAGCGACCCCCAGCCCGACGTGAAATACTGCTGCACAATGCCGACCACGCTGCTGACCACCCAGTAGAGCACCGCTCCCTGCGGGAAGGTGAAGGCGATGTAGCCAAACACCAGGGGCATGAACATCATCATCTGGGTCATGGCCTTCTGTTGCGGATCCTGGACCCGCGGCGTGGCCATTAACGTCTGCACCAGTTGCAGCACGATGGAGAGCACAGGCAATATCAGATAGGCGAAGCCGGCGAATCCGGTCGGTCCGAAGGTGACACCGCCGACCTCGATCACCCCGAACAGCTTCTGAGAGAAGATCTCGGCAATTGCCGGGTCGGCAAGGCGCGCGGCGGCCCGCTCGCTAAGGTACTGGCGGCCCGCCTCGCCGCCAAAGAGATGGTAGACTGCCTGATAGACGCCGAAGAAGATCGGCAGTTGCAACAACAGGGGCAGACACCCGCCGAGGGGATTGATTTTGTACTCCCGGTAGAGCTTGAGGGTCTCTTCGTTGAGCTTCTGGGGATCCTTGCCATACTTGCGCTGCAACTCTTTTATCATCGGTTGCAGTTCCTGCATGCGCCGGCTTGAACGAATGGAACTGAGGGTCAACGGCAGGATCACGATGCGCGCTGCGATAGTAAAGAGCACGATCCCCAGGGCAACGTTGCCCGTGATGGACGAGAACCAGATCAGGGCTAATTCGAGAAAGCCAACGAACGAGGACCAGATGGCGCCCATACGTGCAATCCTTTATGGTACGGGATCAGGATTCACTCCCTTCCCCGATGGAACATGTTCAGCAGCAAGCGCGTCGACGATGGTGTCGGCGCCAGCGGTGTCAGACCAGAGGCATGCCCGGCGCAGCAAGTGTTCCACCTCGCGCTGGAGCGACGAGAAAGGCATAGTCAGCACCGAGACGCCTCGAACGACAAAGACGAGATCGTAGCCTGGAACGATAGAGGGCAATGCCAGGCGCACCGCTTCGCGCACCCGTCGCCTGGCGCGATTGCGCCGCACTGCTGCGCCAAACTGCTTGCTGACCACAAACCCGCAACGTGTCCGCTTGCGCCGGCCCGCCGCGACTTGCAGCGTCAGATGTGGCGAGGTATATGTTCGACCTTCGCGCCTGACGCGCCGGAAGTGCTCCGGACGGCGCAGCCGGTATGCGCGCTTCATTCTGCCTGCCCACCTCGGCGAACGCCCTCCTGGTTTACAGGCCGGGACAGGGAACCATCGCGATGGAGCGGAAAGCAATGAGCGGCGCGAGAACCATACGGATTCGTCCGCCGGCCAGCACTCCATGTGAACCCGGGTGCGGTTTCAGGTGAACTGTTCGCGCGCCAGCACCGGGTCGAAGGTGTCTGAATACGCCGCGCCCCATCGAAAATCGTCTGTGAAGTTACGTTTCCTTGCACATCCGCCTCCCTCGCAGGCGCCCCCCCGCTGGGAGGATGAACCGGGCGCCCTCCCCCGGCGGGGGAAGGGGCAGGTGATCACCGAAAAACCTGGTTCACAGACTGCTAAGATCTCAAAACAAAAATCCGTTCTCTACGAACTGCCCTAGCGATGCCCTCGGCGGGCGTCATGGCGTCGCTCGTCGCTCACGGTCAATTTCCAACGGCCTTTCATGCGCCGGCGACGGAGCACGGCGCGCCCGTCTTTGGTCTTCATACGGGCCATAAACCCATGTTTACGCCGGCGCGGGATGCGCTTGGGCTGCCAGGTACGCTTCGGCATTGATGAACTCCTGAATAATGAATGATAGAACGGGGGAACACCCCTCGTCCACCATTCCTGCCGGAGGAAGGGATATTACAACGATGCTTCGTCTCGGCGGGGGTTATGGGGGCCTGCGTCTCCTGTAATGCATCCCTTTCCGGCGCGGCATCACTGCACCGGAAAGGGGCCGCAGGAAGGGCTTCGCCCCTTTTTCCTAAACAATTCGAACAAACTCCGTTTATTATACTCGTCGGGTTGAAGCAGTGTCAAATGGCAGCGCGTAGCTACGGCCTGTATGGGCCGCGGCTACGCACTGGCGGCGCATCTCCTCTACTCGTCGCGCCCGACCTGCTGCAGCGTGCGCCGGATGGCGTCGCGCTGGCGGCGCTCGAACCGTTCTTCGCCTTCGTCATCGAAGTCGTCGCCGCGCCGACTGCCCCGCCGATCGCGCCGGCTGGTGGACGGACCGCCGAACTTGGTCAGCAGATCCTCCAGGGTGGCATCGCCGACGAACTCCTCATCAAAATCATCGGAGGTATAAGTTTCCGTTTGGGCCGAAACGTTGCGCCGTTCGCGTTCGCGGCGCTCACGGCGCTCGCGTTCGCGATCACGACCGGCGCGGGCCTCGGCGGCTGAGGCAAAGCGGGCGGAGGCGGCGGGGGGCGTCGAGGGGCGCGGCGGTGGTGAGGCCTTTTCGGGCGCTTCCTCGGCCTCGACCTCGGCGGGAGGCGGCGGCTCCTCCAGGCGCATAGTCAGACTGATGCGCTTGCTCTGGTGGTCAACCTCGAGCACCTTGACCCTGACCTTGTCACCGACCTTGACCACGTCTTCCACACGGTTCACCCGCGTGTTGGCGAGGGCGGAGATATGCACCAGTCCATCACGCCCGACGCCAATGTCAACGAACGCGCCAAAGGGGGCGATGCCGCTCACCGTGCCTTCGAGGATCTGGCCAACCTCCAGGCCCTGCATTTTCTGGCTGCGCTGGGCGCGGCGCAGGCTCAGGCTGATGCGAGCGCCTTCGGGATCGACTTCGAGCACCTTGAACTGTAGCCGATCCCCGACCTTTACGGCGTCTTCGGGCTTTTCGACGCGGCCCTCGGCCAGTTCGCTGACGTGGATCAGACCATCTTTTCCGACGCCGATATCAGCAAAAGCGCCGAAGGGCGCGTAGCCGGTGATGACCCCCTCCACCAGATCGCCGACCTTGAGCGACGCCAGGCGCTCTTTATCAATCTCGGCGCGTCGGGAGCGGCCACGCCCGCCACGGGCGCCCTCGCCCTTCTCGCCGGCGCCGGTGCGCATCGTCAGGCTGATGCGCTTGGCTTCCAGATCAACGCTCTTTACCCGAACCCTGACCGTATCGCCGATCTGCACGAGATCCGAGGGCGTCTCGATGCGCGTATCGCTCATCTCGGAGATGTGCACCAGTCCGTCGCGTCCAACACCGATGTCAACAAAGATTCCATAGAGGGCAATCGAGGTCACCCGGCCCTCCAGTTCCATGCCGGGCTGGAGATCTTTCAGCTTGCGCGGGCGTGTTTCTTCCTCGGCCACCGGCACAAAACTGGCCCCCGCAGCCACGGTGGGAACCGGCGCCTCCTCCGAGGCTGGCATCGTCGTTTCGACCCCGTCAGAGGACGTCGCGGTCGCGGGAGGCCCACTCTGCTCTGCCGTCGCTTTAGCAGACGGCGAAGCCGCCGTCTCTTCCGCGGAGGCGGCAGTCACCAGTTCACCGTCACCCTCGCCAGACGCCCCGGCAACCACGCTGAGATGCGCCGCAGACATCGCCGGGGTAACGGGCGTCGCCGTCGTTTCCGCCGCAACCGGTGTCGCTGCCGATGGCTCGACCATCACCGCCTCAGACGCCCCAGCCGTGGTCTCAGGGGTAGGCTGCGCGGCGGCCCCGGCCGTCTGCCCCGGCGTGGCAGCCTCGCTCTGAGCGGCCGGAGCGTCCGCTGCGTCGAGCAGCGGGTGTTGCAACTCGCTCTCGGCGGACTCTTCCCTACGTACCTGATCGGTCATCTGCTCCCTTCCTCCTGGTGTATGGAACCGTGTTACAACTGCATCTGGCGGCGAACGGCCTGCACCAGCCCTCCATCGCGCAGATCTTCTAACCGGTAGTAGGCGCCCTTCAGATGTTCAGCGAGTCGTCGCGAGAGACCGCGCTCGAAATTAGGGTGCTCGGTATCAATGACAATGGCGCGAATTGCGCGGGCGGCGATCATATCGGCGATCTGGTAGGCCTCCTGCTGCGGCGGCAGATTGCCGATGGCGACGTTGGCCTGCCCGTCGGTAAGCAGCACCATAAGCGGGATGATCTCCTCATCCTGGCGCCGCGCTCGCTCCAGCAGCTCAAAGGCGGTAAGCATCCCCCGGGACAGGGGCGTTTTGCCGCCGGTAGGCATGGTCTGGAGGCGTTTCTGAGCCAGTTCCACACTGCTGGTGAGTGGCAGCAAGACCCGCGCGTAATCGCGCTGGAAGCTGACCAGCCCCACCCGGTCACGGCGCTGGTAGGCGTCGCGCAGCAGGGACAGCACGGCGGCTTTGGTTTCACGCATGCGTTCTTCGGCGGCCATGCTCCAGCTGGCATCAACCACAAAACAGACGGCGTTGCGCGTCCGCCGCACCCGGACTTTCTGGCGCAGATCAGCTTTGCGGAGAAGCAGCCTGGGTCGAGGCAAGGCGATGGTATGGCTCAACTCATCGCGGCGCTTACGCTGGTAGACGGCGGCCTCACGCAGGGTGGCGTCGAGGGCCAGGTCGGTAACCCGATCAACGCGCCGGCTCTTGATATAGCGACCCTGCTTGCGCATGGTGCGGGTGCGTGAGCGTTTCCCGCCAGCTCTGCGCATATGCCGGTCGCTGGCGCCTTCGATCCGCCGAGCGCGGAAGAGGGCGCCGGTATCGTAGACCTTGCCGCCGCCGGTCTGCGAAGAGGCGGAATTGACATCGGCGCCGGCGGCGCCGCCCAGGAGCGCGCTCGCGCCGTTGCCCTGACCGGGATCATCGCCGCTCTCATTGCGATCAACCGGCTCGCCGCCTTCAGCCTTTTTTTTTAGCTCCTCACCAACGTTGCCATAGGCCGCCTCGCCACTGCGTTCGAGAATCTGGCTGATGCGCTGTTCATCGAGCTGGATTTCCGCGAACGGCTGGCGGCGCATTCGGTGGGGGAGAGCCAGTTCGGCGGCGATGCGAATGTCTTCGACCGTCACCCAGGTGCGGCCACGCCAGGCGGCGTGGGTGCGGGCGGTCTCGAGAATAGTCAGGTCAGCGCGATGGCCGTCAACGCCCAGCTCCAGGCAGAGACTGGCGACCGCGGCCATATCGCTGCGGCTGATCTGCACGGCAGGCAACATCTCGCGGGCCGCCACCACCTGGGCGGCCAGTTCGTCCTCTGCTCGCTGCCACTGGGCGATAAAGCCCTGCGGATCGGACTCGTAGGCCATGCGCCGCTCGATCACCGCCACACGGGAGGGTACATCGGTCAGGCCGGTCACTTCCACGGCCAGCCCGAAGCGATCAAGCAACTGGGGACGCAGCTCACCCTCCTCGGGGTTCATCGTACCCACGAGAATAAAGCGAGCGGGATGCGAAACGCTCACGCCTTCACGTTCAACCGTATTGACACCCATGGCAGCGGCGTCAAGCAGCAAATCCACCAGATGATCATCGAGCAGATTCACTTCGTCCACGTACAGCAACCCGCGGTTCACCTGCGCCAGCAGGCCTGGCTCGAAGCGCCGCCGTCCTTCGGTTATGGCATGCTCCAGGTCCAGAGCGCCGACCACGCGATCTTCCGAAGCCGAGACGGGCAACTCAACCAGGCGCGTAGGGCGCACCACGGCAGGCAACGGCTCATCGGCGGCGCGATTCTGGCAGACCTGGCACAGGCCAACCGGCCGCTCAGGCGGGCAGGAGTAGGGGCACCCTTCAACCACCGTAATCGGCGGGAGGAGCCGCGCCAGCGCCCGCACCGCGGTGGATTTGGCGGTGCCTTTCTCACCGCGAATCAACACACCGCCAACGCGCGAATTGATCGCGTTGAGTATCAGCGCGCGCTTGAGCCGCTCCTGACCAACAATCGCGGTAAACGGGTAGATTGGACGTTGGGAGGAAAGTGTCACGGCAATAAAAAATCTTCCAGCCCGGAGCGAGCCAGAAGCTCTAGCGACAACGCTCTAGAATGCGGAAACAGCCACGCCATGCAGTGACCGAGCGAACTGACCAGACACCTGACTACCGGCACGTCATGACGCAATGCCCCGGGCCTGCGACGTTGGATATTGTCTCATAAGGCAGGGTAAAAGTCAAATCGGCTATCGGGTGGAACGTGTTCACACTTCTCCTGGGAGCGAGGGCATCTTGCCCTCCAATCCTGACGAGGGCGGGACGCCCTCGCTCCCAGGTCTGCGCGGTTCCCCCAACTCTGAACACGTAACTATAGGCTCAGGGCGCAAGCCACCGGCTACGCTCGTGCTATAATGCGATTGTTATGTTGGGCTGAAGCATCGGTAAACGCCGGAGCAGGTCTGTGGGTTTCAATCCGCTCAACTCGCTGTTTGGAGCGTTCAGCCGCGACCTGGGGATTGACCTGGGCACGGCGAATACGCTTGTCCACGTCCGCGGCAAGGGGATCGTGATCAGTGAACCTTCGGTGGTGGCCATTGACGCCAAGACCAAGCAGGTTCACGCGGTAGGCGCCGAGGCCAAGGCTATGGTGGGCAAGACGCCCGCCAACATCATTGCCGTGCGCCCGCTGAAGGACGGCGTCATCGCCGACTTCGACGTGGTCGAGAAGATGCTGGCCTACTTCATCAAGAAGGCCCATGCGCACTCGGCTGTGCGTTTTATGGACCCGCGTCCCCGCGTGGTGGTCGGGGTCCCTTCAGGCGTCACCGAGGTGGAGAAGCGGGCCGCGCGCGACGCGACCCTCAATGCCAAGGCGCGCGAAGCCTATGTGGTTGAGGAGCCAATGGCCGCGGCGATCGGCGCGGGATTGCCGGTTGACGAGCCGATCGGCAGCATGATCGTTGACATCGGCGGCGGCACGACCGAGGTGGCGGTGATCTCCCTGGGCGGGATCGTCATCAATCACTCGATCCGCACCGCTGGCGATGAGATTGATGAGGCGATCATCCAGTTTGCCCGTCGGGAATACAACCTGTTGATCGGCGAGCGCATGGCCGAACGGGCCAAAATCGTCGCCGGCTCGGCCTATCCGCTCGAAGAGGAGATCAAAGTCGTGCTGCGCGGACGCGACCTGCTGACCGGGTTGCCCAAGGCGGTCGAGGTCAGTTCGGTCGAGCTTCGCGAGGGCATCGCCGGGCCGGTGAATGCGATTGTGCAGGAGGTGCGCCTGGCGCTGGAAGAAACCCCGCCGGAACTCGTCGCCGATGTGATGGAGCACGGCATCACCCTGGCCGGGGGCGGCTCGCTGCTCCATGGCCTCGATAAGCGCATCGCCGCGGAAACCAAAATGCCGGTGCATATCGCCGAGGACCCCCTCTCGTGCGTCGCCCGCGGCGCCGGAAAGATGGTGGAGAATTTCGGCCAGAACAAGGTCTATCAGGATATCCTGACCCGTAGCCAGAACACCCGCCGGCCGAAGTTGTAGGTTACGCGCAGGTTCCGGGAAAGTCCGGCTTTCCTGGGAACACGCGTCAACGCGTATGCGCGATTTTCTCGATGATCGCCCGCTCAAGCTGCGCCGTGAGCGGTCACCCGTACCCGCATCGCTGCGCCCGTTCGTCCTGGCGGTGGGGTTGTGTCTGCTGGCGGGAGCGCTGGTGTTCCTCGATCAGCGTGGCGTCATCACTCCCGCTCGCCAGATGCTGCAATCGCTGACAGCCCCCGTGGCCCAGCGACTCACGAGCCTGCGCGATGACATCGGGGCTTTCCTCAGCGCGCCGCGGGGCGCCGATGCCCTGAAGGCGCGGATTGCCGCCCTGGAGCGCGAAAACGGCGAATTGCGCAATCAACTCTTGCGCCTGGAGCAGGCCCAGGTCGAGAACGCCTTCCTCCGCCAACAACTGTCGATCCAGCAGGCGCATCCCTGGACGCTGCTTGGCGCCGAAGTGACGGTGCGCTCCCCCGACGCGGGCCGGCGCATGATCACCATCGCCCGCGGCAGCCGTGAGGGACTGCGGCCCGGGATGGCGGTGATCAGCCAGTTGCCCGGCACGCCCGCGGCTCTCATCGGCATTGTTGAGTCTACCGGTCCGCATGCCGCCGATGTGCTGCTGATCACCGACATTTCCAGCCAGGTGAGCGGCCGCGTGATCCACCAGGGCCGCGCCGAAGTGGGCCTGGTGCAGGGCCAGTGGCAACGCGGCTCCCGCCTGCAACTGGGCCAGATCACGCGCGATCTGCCGCTGGCCCCCGGCGCTGCCGTGGTCACCGCCGGATTGACCGGGGCGCTGCGCCTGCCTTTCGAACTGGCCGCCATCCCACCGAACATCCCGATTGGCAGCGTGGAGCGGGTGCGCTTGATTGACCAGCACCAGATTGCGGAGGTGCGGCCCTTCGTCGATCCCGACCAGGTGCGCTACGTGTGGGTGATACTCAGCCAAGACGATTAGAAGAGGCCCTGGCGCACGAGGCCGGCCGGATCGCCGGGTCGTTCGCCCTGGCATGCGTGCAGGTGACGCTCCTCGGTCTGCCAGGGGGCTTTACGTTGCCGCTCGTGCCGGTGCTGGCGATCTGCCGGACGTTGCTCGGCGTGAGCGCGGCCTTTCCCGATGTAAGCCTCGGTCGCGCCCTGCGCTGGGCGCTCTACGGTGGGCTGGCGCTCGACGTGTTTGCCGCGACGCCGCTGGGGGTCCACGCGCTGGCGCTGCTCCTAGCGGTTCTGGCCGTGGCCGCTCTAACGCGCCGTCTGCGTGTGGAGCGCCCCGCCGTGCCGTTGCTGGCCGTGCTCGTGGGGATGCTGATCTACGAGATGGTTCTGGCGCCGTTCCTGCAGCCGGGCCCGGTTGAGTGGCAAAGGTATCTGCTGGTGGTTGTGCTCCCCAGCGTGGTGGTAGCCCTGACCCCAACCCTGCCGCTGTTCTTTTTGCTGCGCCGGCTGCTGCGGAGCCAGTTGTAATCGATTGAGGGCTATGTCACGCCTGATTGTTCTGCGCGCGGCGCTGGTGCTGATCGTCGCTCTGTTCGTGATACGCCTGTACCAGATCCAGGTGGCCGACCACGAGAGCCGGCGCTACAGCGCCGATGTGGCCGTCACGACGCGGCGCTATGTTACGGCGCCCTCGCGCCGCGGCGAGATCTTCGCCTCCGACGGGCGCACCCTGCTCGCAGAGAGCGTGCCGATCTACAACCTCGCGGTTATCCCCGGGCGTCTGCCCTCTCGCAGCGCCGAGCCCGAACGGCGCGCCGCGGTGCTGGCGCGCCTGAGCCAGGTGGCGGGCCTGACCAGCACGCTCACCCTTTCACCCACCAGCGTCCTGGCAGAGCGGCCCGCCCTGCGCGCCGCTCTGGACGCGCTTCAGGCCCCGGCGCCTGGCGCCGGGGCGACGCTGAGCGTCATCATCGCCCCCGCCGATAGCCTGCGGGCGCTGGAACTGGTCCAGGCTCACGGCGATGTGCTGACCCTGAGCAATCCGATCGAGGAACTGCTGGCACGCCAGGATCTGCGCAACTACCAGGGCGTGGTCATTAAAGAAGACATTAGCCCCGAACTGGCCCTGGCGATCCGTGAAAACAGCAACTATTTGCCCGGCGTGGAGGTCATCGAAGCCTATCGGCGACGCTATCCGCTGAGCGGGGCGATCCCCTCGCTCTCGCACCTGCTGGGGTATACCGGGCGGATCAACGAATGCGAACTGGTAGCGGCCAATCCGGCAAGTTCCTGGCTTACGGCGCTGGTGGACGTGCTGGGTCACGCCGGGCGCTGCGGGTTAATTGTCAAACCCGTCGATCCCCCCAGCATCGGCTTTCCGCCCTATCAGGCGGATGACCGCATCGGGAAAGACGGCCTGGAAGCGGCATACGAGCGCGAACTGCGCGGCCGCCCCGGCGTTGAGAGCCTGCTGGTTGACGTGTTGCAGCGCCCCATCAGCCCGGTGGAGACCGTCCGCCCCGTGGAGCACGGCTACAACCTGGTGCTGACGATTGATGTGGCCTACCAGGCCGAGGTGGAGCGGATCCTGCGCCGCTGGATTGCCGAAGGCGAACAGCGCCGGCAGAACGCCCGCGAAGCCTATAAACGCGACTACGCGCCGATCTTCGCCGGGGCCGCCGTGGTGCTTGACCCGCGCGATGGGCGCGTACTGGCGCTGGTCTCGCTGCCGGCCTACGATAACAACATCTGGGTTGACCCGGCGCGCCGTGAGGAACTGCTGGCCCTGCTCACCAACAGCGACCCTGAGGCGCTGGCCGAGTTGCTTCGGCAGGCGCCCCTGACCAACCGGGCGATTAGCGGGCAGTATCCGCCCGGCTCGACCCTCAAACAGTTTGTCGGCGCAATCGCCCTGCAGGAGGGGGTGATCACCCCCGACACCCGCCTGCGGGACCCGGGAGTGCTCAAGCTGATCGAACGCAACGGCGCGCCCTTCGAACTGCCCAACTCCATCCGCAACCGCGACAATGGCGAACTGACGGTTATTGACGCCCTGCGGCTCTCCTCGAATGTGTTCTTCGCGTCGGTGGCCGGCGGCAACGATCAGGCCACCAACCTCGAGGCGCGCGCACTCCGCATCCGCGGCCTGGATATTGACCGGCTGGTGCAGGGGCTGGAGTGGTTCAACCTCGGACGCATCACCGGCATTGATCTGGCCGGCGAAGCTCCGGGCCTGGTGCCAACCAAAACCTGGAAGGCCCAGGCCAAACGTGAAGTCTGGACCACCGGCGACACCTACAATACCGCCATCGGCCAGGGCGACATGCTGGTAACGCCGCTGCAACTGGCAGTGGCAGCGGGCGGCATCGCCACCGACGGCGCCATCTATCGCCCGCATGTCGTGGCCGCCATCACCGACGGTAGCGGAGCCGTCGTGCGGCGCATCGGCCCCGAACTGCTTAACCGCGTCCCGGTGGACCCGGCCTTTCTGCAGGTCATCCGCGAGGGAATGCGCCAATCGGTGACAAATGGCCTGAACGTCGCCGCACGCGAGGAATGCTCCGGCCTGCGCATCGCCGGCAAGACGGGGACTGCCGAGTTCGGTCCTCTCATTAAGCGCCCCGACGGGCGCTTCGTGCGCCGGAGCCATGCCTGGTTCGTCGGCTTCGCGCCCTACGAAGATCCTCAGGTGGTGGTTGCGGTGCTGCTCGAAGGCGTGGGCGACCTCAACGACGGTTCTTCCACCATGGCCGTACCGGCGGTTACGCAGATGCTCCAGGCGTACTTCAGAACCGATCCCCCCGCCAACCCGCCCTCTTTCTGTCCGGCAATGCCGCCCGACCCGGCGCCCGCTCCGCAGACGGTGGGCCGTCAGGGATGACCCAGGATCGAAAAACCTGTCAGGCGGGGCAATTGCGGTGAGCACTCGGCTATCGGCGCCCTGCCTTGCTTATACCTGACAGGTTTGAATCCGGGTCCGGCGCCATGTCCGCCTCCGGCGGCGGGGTGCGGGGCCGGCGCGCGGCCCCGGCGGAGGGTCCGGGAGTCGCCCCAACCACTTTGCATCAATCCGGGTTTGCACCCGGTTGAGGTCCCGTGCGGCAGCGCCCTGTGCTATAATTCTCGAACAGTTCGCGTTCAAATCAAGCAAAGGCGCATGAGCGATCTGATCAACATCAAAGGTGGACGCGATGGTCTGCAAGTCCGGCTTGACGACAGCGCGGATTGGAGCACGCTGCTCGCGCAGCTTGAGCGGCAGCTAGCGCAGCATCAGAGTTTCTTCAGCGGCGCGCGGCTGACGATTGACGTCGGTGATCGGGCGCTGAGCGCGGAGCAACTCGCGGCGATGCTGGAACTGATGCAGCAGCACGGCGTACAGGCCGACGCGCTGGCGGCGCGGGCGCGCGAGAGCCGCAATGCCGCTCGCGCCGCCGGGTTGACCGCCCGTCCCCTCCCCCGCTACGCCGAGCCGCCCGGCGCGACGCCAGGCCCCACAGGCGGCGTCGAAAGCGAGGCGCTGTTTCTGGTACGCACGGTGCGTTCGGGCCAGGTGGTGCGCCACAGCGGCCACGTGACCCTGATCGGCGACGTGAACCCCGGCGGGGAGATCATCGCCGGGGGCAGTGTAGTCGTGTGGGGCCGGCTGCGCGGCTTCGTGCATGCCGGCGCCCTCGGCAACGCCGGGGCGCTGGTCTGCGCCATTGAACTGGCGCCCACCCAACTGCGGATTGCCGATCAGATCGCCGCCGGGTCGCGCGAAGCGCCACGCAGCCCGGAGATTGCGCGTATTGAGGACGGACAGATAGTGGTCGCGCCGTGGGAGGCCTTGAAGCGGTAGGAACCAGTATGCAGCGGTCCAACGGAGAGCATATGGGGCGGGTGATCACGATAACCTCAGGCAAGGGTGGCGTCGGTAAAACGACCACCACCGCGAACCTCGGCACGGCGCTGGCCCTGCAAGGCGGGCGGGTGGCGGTGGTTGACGCCGATATCGGGCTGAGGAACCTGGACGTGGTGATGGGCCTGGAAAACCGGATCGTCTACGACCTGGTGGACGTCGTTGAGGGCCGGGCCCGCCTGCGCCAGGCATTGATTAGAGACAAGCGCCTGCCCGAACTGTGTCTGCTGCCCGCCGCCCAGACCCGCGACAAAGACGCGGTGAGCCGGGAGCAGATGGTTGAACTGACCGAACAGTTGCGGCGCGAGTTCGACTTTGTGCTGATTGACAGCCCCGCCGGGATCGAAAATGGCTTTCGCAACGCCATCGCCGGCGCCGACGAGGTGATCATCGTCACCACTCCCGAAGTTTCGGCGGTGCGCGACGCTGACCGGATCATCGGGCTGGTCGAGGCCGCCGAGAAGGGGCCGCCGAGCCTGGTAGTGAACCGGATCAAGCCGCGCCTGGTCAACCGCGGCGAAATGCTCTCGGTGGAGGACGTGCTCGAATTGCTGGCGATTACGCTGATCGGCATCGTTCCCGACGACGAAACCATTGTTACGTCAACCAACCGTGGCGAAGCTGCGGTATATGACCATCAATCGCCGGCCGGTCGCGCGTTTCTCGACGTCGCCCGACGGCTGCGCGGCGAAGAGGTGCCCTTCCCCGCGCTCCAGGAGCAGCAGGGGATGCTGGAACGCTTCTTCGGCATCTTTGGGCGCCGCCGTTCCTGAGGAAAGGAGCGACCATGGGCTTCTTCGAGAATCTGTTTGGGGGTCGTCGCGACCGCAGCGCTTCGCTGGCCAAGCAGCGCCTCATGATGGTGCTGGTGGACGACCGCTATAAGCTCACGCCGGAAACGCTTGAGCGCATGAAGGTGGAGATTGCCGAGGTGCTCTCCCGCTATCTCCCACCCGTTGATGCCGAGCAGATCGAGGTGAAGATCCTCCGCGGCGAGGCCACCGACTACCTCAAGGCCGATATTCCACTCAAGCGCGGACAACCGGATGTGGGGTAAGAGGATTTTGGATTTTAGATTTTGGATTATGGATTGGGATGGGGGAAGTTGAAGGCGCTTGATGTTGTGCTAATGCCCGCACGTAACCTCAAAACTCCAAATCCACAATCCCAAATCCAAAATCCAAAATCATTCTTCGGGGTGAACGAGCCAGGTTATGCTGCAATTTTCGTATGACCCGGAGGCCGGGTCGCTGTACGTCTACTTTACCGAACTGGAGGAGGGGCAGGCCGTCGGGGTGCTGGAGTACCCTGCCGCGCTGCTGCTCGACGCCCAGGAGCGGATTATCGGGCTGCGCCTCGATCTCGACGACGAGATCGCCCTCGGGCAGCTCGAACTGGCCCTCGATGGCGAGTATGAGCGCCTGGACACGAACACCGGCCAGCTCACGCTGCGGGTCGTCGAGGAGGAACCGGCGCGGGTGCTGCCGTTGCCGGAGACGGCCATCCTCGACCTCGACGGCGATGAGACGGTGCTGGGGGTGGAACTGACCCTCCCCGCCGAGCTGCGAACGCCCGCGGCCCTGGAACGCCTCGCGCCCCTGATGTTGCCCCTTGAAGAGGCGCCCGCGGGCGGCGAAGGGCCGGTGGTTTTCACCCTTCCGCCGTCCCAGGTCCCTGCAACCGAAACGGTGGCCGTCGCTCCACCGGAAGCGGCCGCGGGCGAAGCGCCGCCGCCAGTCACCCGCTCGGGCTTCGTGGCGCTGGTGGGCAAGCCCAACGTCGGCAAGAGCACCCTGCTCAACGCCCTCCTGGGGCAGAAAGTGGCCATCGTCTCGCCTCGCCCCCAGACCACCCGCGTGCCAGTGCGGGGCATCCTCACCCGACCGGGGGCGCAGATCATCTTCGTGGATACTCCGGGCATCCATCAGCCGAGCCATGCCCTGGGGCGGCTGATGGTGAACCTGGCGGAGCGGACCCTGCCCAACGCCGATGTGATCGGCTTCATGGTTGACATCAGTCAGCCGCCAAGCCAGCTCGACCGGCGCATTGCGCGGCAGGTGCAACGGGCGCGCGGGCGCAAACTGCTGATCCTCAACAAGGTTGACCTGAAGCCCCGCGGCCAGCGCACCTACCTGGAAGATTACCGCAGCCTCGGCCCCTGGGAACAGGAAATTGCCATCTCGGCCCTCAAAGGGCTGGGCCTCGCCGCCCTGCTGGAAGAGATCGTCGCGCGGCTGCCCGAAGGCCCGCTGCTCTACCCGCCCGATCAACTGACCGATCAGAGCGAGCAGCACCTGGCGGCGGAGTTTGTGCGCGAGAAGGTGCTCTACTACACCCAGCAGGAGGTGCCCCACGCCGTGGCGATTGAAGTGGAAGAATGGGAGCCACGGGAAGGGGTCACGTACATCCGCATGACCATTAATGTCGAGCGGGAGGGCCAGAAGCGGATCATCATCGGAGCCGGGGGCGCGATGTTGAAGAAGATCGGCAGCGCCGCGCGTCAGGAGATTGAGCGGCTGATCGGCGGGCCGGTGTACCTCGACCTGTGGGTGAAGGTGCGCCCCCACTGGCGCGATGATGTGGCCGCCCTGGGATGGCTGGGCTACCGGGCCAGAGACTGGCGTTGATGCAACAAAATCGCCTTTGCGGGCGTCCCTGAATCGGAACCGGGACGGGGCCGCGTGAGAGTTGCTCACGAGCGGCCCCTGTGCTACGCTGGAGGCAGAGATGGCGCCAAACATCCGTCTGGCCGGGGAAGCCGCCGCCCGCACCGGCGCCCCACGGAGCGCTATGGCCGAGGTAACCCAGATCCTTTGCCCCTTCTGCCTCAAAGCAAACCTGCCCCACGCCCGGTTCTGCCAACATTGCGGCCGGGATGTGGTGCTTAATAACGACGGCGCGAGCAACGATCCCCGGCGCTACCGCATCACCCGCGTGATCAAAAAGGGCGGCCAGGGCGCGGTCTATGAAGGGGTGGACCAGCACGGCCATGTGTATGCGATCAAGATGATGCTTGATCGCATGGACGACCCCAGGGAGCAGGCCGAGGCGGTGGCCCGCTTCAACGCTGAAGCCGAGGTCCTGCAGAACCTCAACCATCCCGCCGTGCCGCGGGTTTACAGTCACTTCACCGACGAAGGCCGGCACTATCTAACGATGGACTTTGTGCGCGGCGAGGATCTGGAGCAGATTATCGAGCGTGAGCAGCGCATTCCCGAGGCCCGGGCGCTGGCCTGGGCCGACCAGATCTGCGACGTGCTCGAGCATCTCCACGCGCGGGGCGTAATCTACCGCGACATGAAGCCCTCGAACGTGATGATCGATCACGATGGCGGGGTGAAGGTGGTAGATTTCGGCATCGCCAAGCTCTTCAACCCTGCCGAGCGCGGCACGCAGATAGGCACCCCCGGCTACGCCCCGCCCGAACAGTACCAGGGTCTGGCCACACCGCAGTCGGATGTGTATGCCCTGGGCGCCACGCTGCATCATTTGCTGACGGGGCGCGACCCGACGGAAGAGAAGCCCTTTTCGTTCCCGCCAGCGCGGGACCTGGTCCCGTCAATTTCGCAGCGCACCAATGACGCCCTCGTGCGCGCGCTGCAATTCAAGGCCGACGACCGCTTCGCCACCATCGCCGAGTTTCGCGCCGCCCTTAACCCGCAGGGCGAGGCCCTTCCTCCCCAGGTGCGCGTGGCCCGGCCAACGGTGCTCCTCTCAGCCTCGGCAGCAGACCGGACGGCCCCGCCGCCCGTGGTCACCTCGCAACCGGCGCCACCTGCAGTCAAGCCTCCACCCGCACCCGCAGCGGCCATCCCTCCTCCCCCTTCGCCCATTGCGCCAGCGGCACGGCCGCAGCGCAACCCCTTCGCGCGGCTGGCAACGACGTTCCTCGCTCTGGCTCTGGCAGGCGCGGCGGCCCTGGGCGCGTATGTCTACACCCAGCGGCCGGCGTGGGCCGAGCCTTACGTTGCGCCACTGCTGAGTCCATTTCCCACCACGCAGCCCGACACTACCCCAACCGGCGTGCCGGCTATTCCCCGTCTGGCGACCTTTGACCTCGAAGTGACTGTGCCTGAGAGCGCCGGCCCTGCCGACGTGCGCGCCGAACTGATTAGCGCCTTCGAGGAGCGGGCCAGGGTCGCGTTCGGCCCAAATGCCCGTCTTAACCCTAATGCCCCGCCTACGCCCATCGGCGAGCCGCAGGTGGTGGCGCGCAAAAACGGGCAGGTCACCTACCAGGCCAGGATGCAGGGTTACGTGTATATGCCCTGATCGTCCCGTCCGTGCCGGGTAGCCCGAAACCGGCAAGTGATCCTACCCGGACAGACGGTGACCCCTATGATACAATGCGTCATAGGAGTCCGTTCCCCTTTTCACGATCCGGGCCCCGGCGCCGGGAGCACAGTCCGGCCACGTAGCAGGCCCAGAACGAGGAGGTTCGTGCATGCAGCCGCGAGAGTTCATCATGCCGGCGCACATGGTGGTCGGTTCACAGGCCCTGGAGCAGGTAGGCGCGCTGTGTCAGAAGCGCGGCTGGAAGAAGGCTCTCATCGTCTCCGACAGGATCATGGCTAGCCTGGGGCTGGTGGCGAAAGTGGAGTCCCTGCTCAAGGAGAGCGGGATCGGCAGCGCGGCGTACACGGGGGTGAACACCGAGCCGGTGGTGGAGTACGTGCAGGAAGGGCTGAACCTCTACCGCGCCGAGGGATGCGATTTCGTGGTGGCCGTGGGCGGCGGCAGCCCGATTGACACGGGCAAGGCCATCGCGGTGCTGGTGACCAATCCTGGCTCGATTGAGCAGTACAAGGGTATTGGCAAGATCGCCGCGCCCGGCGTGCCCCTGGTGGCCATCCCTACCACTGCAGGCACCGGCAGCGAGGCGACTATCTACACGGTTATCACCGATCAGAAGACCGACGTGAAGATGCTGATCGGCAGCCCCTACCTGATGCCGACCATCGCCGTGGTTGACCCCATGCTCACCGTCTCCTCGCCGCCGGGGGTGACCGCCGCCACCGGGGTTGACGCGCTAGTGCACGCGATCGAAGCCTACGTATCGGTGAAGCGCCAGCCGATGACCGACATCTTCTGCCTCTCGGCGATCGAGCTGATCAGCCAGAACATCCGCCAGGCCTGGGCCAACGGCAACAACATCGAGGCCCGCGAGAAGATGATGCTCGGCGCTTTGCAGGCAGGGATCGCCTTCAGCAACTCCTCGGTGGCCCTGGTGCACGGCATGTCGCGGCCAATCGGCGCGCACTTCCACATCGCCCATGGCGTGTCGAATGCAGCCCTCCTGGCGGTAGTGACCGAGTTCAGCCTGATCGGCGACCCGGTGCGCTATGCGCACGTGGCGAAGGCCATGGGAGAGCCTATCGAGGGCCTCTCGATGATGGCCGCCGCCGACAGGGCCGTGACGGCGATCCGCCGGCTGGTCAAGGACATCAAGATCCCCTCGTTGCGGCAACTCGGCGTCGAACGGGAACGGCTGCTGGAACTGGCGCCCTCCATGGCCGACGCGGCAATTGACAGCGGCAGCCCGGCCAACAACCCGCGCAAGCCCACGCGCCAGGAAATCATCGAACTGTACCAGCTGGCCTACGACAACGAGTAGGCAATATGCAGGGGCTCGCCCGGCAAGGTCGAAGCATGGCTGCGCCCATGCTTCAGCCCGACTTCCGGGAAGTCCCTGCTCTCCCCAACTGAGGGCCGGTTTTCACTTCAGGATTCTGACGCTCTATACAAGGGGTTCACAACCATGAGCGTAACAGGTTCGGGCCGGCTTGCCGGCAAAATCGCCCTGATCACCGGCGGCGCTGGCACGATAGGCACCGAGATCACCCGGCGCTACCTGGAAGAAGGGGCGACCGTGATCATCAGCGGGCGCGACGAGCCGAAACTGCAAACGCAGCGCCAGGCGCTGCTGGCTGAGTACGGGCTTGATCCCTCCCGGCTCTTCGCCATTGCGCTGGATGGCAGCGATAGCGCCGCGGTACGGGCGGGGATCGCCGAGGTCGTGGCGCGGTATGGCAGAATTGACGTGCTGGTCAACAACGCTGGCAGCGAGGGAGCGCGGCAGCGTCTGGCCGATATTCCGCTGCGGCGCGACGAACTGCGCGAGGGCGACAGCGAGACGCTGGTGGACAGTATCGGCAACGTGCTGGGGATCGCCTGGAACTTCATGCGCGCGGCGGCGGCGCATCTGCCGCCCGGAGCCAGCATTATTAACATCTCGACCATCTTCTCGCGCACGGAGTACTATGGCCGCGCCGCCTACGCCGTGCCTAAAGCGGCTCTGAACGCGTTGACGCAGGTCGCGGCGCGGGAACTGGGCGCGCGGGGCGTGCGGGTCAACCTGATCTACCCCGGCCCGATTGAAAGCGAGCGCATCCGTAACGTGTTCCGGCGCATGGATGAATTGCAGGGCCAGCCTGAACATTCCACCGCCCAGGCCCTCTTCGCGCGCATGCGCCTCAGCCGCCCTGGCCCCGATGGGCAACTGGAGAAGAGCTTCCCTACCACCCTCGACGTGGCCAACGCCTGCGTCTTCCTTGGCTCCGACGAAGCTGCGGCGCTGAACGGCGAGGCGATCGAGGTCACCAATGGCATGGAGGTGGTGGAGGAGAGCCGAACCACTTTCACGGCCCGGCCCAGTCTCCGCGCAGTGGACGGCAGCGGACGGGTGATCCTGGTCTGCGCAGGCGACCAGATCGAAGACGCCATGGCCCTGACCGGCGCGCTGCGCTCCTGCGGGGCCGACGTGGTGCTCGGTTTCCGTTCGCAGGCTACGATTGCCCAGCTTGAACAGATCCTCGAAGAGAGCCGTCGCTTCGCGGGGGCCAACTACACGCCCCCCGTGGCGCTCTACCTCAACCCCAACGAGCCGGAGAGCGTCCGCGAGGCGCTGACGTGGATGCATGACAACACCGGCGGCCCTCACAGCGCGGTAATCCTTCCGGCCACCAGCGCCAGCCGCGGGACGTCAGTGTGCGACGCGCCAGACGAAGCTGCCCGGGCCTTCCTGGAGGAAGAACTGGCCGGGCTGGTGGCTCTGGCCTCTCAGCTCTCGCGCCACTGGCAGAGCGTCAGCGTCACGCCCGGCGGCGCGGCCTACCCGCCGCGGGTGATCTTCCTCAGCAACGGCGACGACCGCGCGGGCAACGTCTTTAGCGACATCCTGCGGGCGGGGGTCGAACAACTGGTGCGCATCTGGCGCCACGAAGCCGAGGTGGACTACCAGCGGGCCGCGCCCGATGTCCAGGCGCGGCTGCTGCCTCCGGTATGGGCCAACCAGTTGGTGCGCTACGTCAACACCGAAGAAGAGGGGCTGGATTTCGCCTGCGCGGCGATTGCCCAGTTGCTGCTCAGCGACCGCAAGATCAGCGAGGTCAACCTGTACCTGCCCGAGCAGATCGTTGCGGCCACCGGAGCGCGGCGGCCTTCCTTTGGCTGGGCCGAGAGCCTGATCGGCCTGCACCTCGGCAAGGTGGCGCTGATTACCGGCGGGAGCGCCGGCATCGGCGGCCAGGTGGGGCGCCTGCTGGCCCTGAGCGGAGCGCGGGTGATGCTGGCCGCTCGCGACCGAGCCAAGCTCGAACAGATGCGCAAGTCAATCGTCCACGAGCTTGAAGAAGTGGGCTACAATGACGCCTCCTCGCGCGTACAGATCTACCCCGACTGCGACGTGGCCGAGGAGGAGCAACTGGTGGCCCTGGTCGAGCGCACCATCGCCGTCTTCGGGCAAATTGACTACCTGCTGAACAACGCGGGCATCGCTGGCGAAGAAGAAATGGTGCTGGACATGCCCCTCGAAGGCTGGCGCCACACCCTCAATGCCAACTTGATCAGCAACTACTCGCTGATCCGCAAGATCGCGCCATTGATGAAGAAGCAGGGCAGCGGCTACATTCTGAATGTCTCCTCGTACTTCGGCGGCGAGAAGTACGTCGCCATCGCCTACCCCAATCGCGCCGACTATGCGGTGAGCAAGGCGGGCCAGCGGGCCATGGCCGAAGTGATGGCGCGCTTCCTCGGCCCGGAGGTGCAGATCAACGCCCTGGCGCCGGGGCCGGTGGAGGGCGACCGTCTGCGCGGCACCGGCGAGCGGCCGGGCCTGTTCATGCGCCGGGCGCGGCTGATCCTGGAAAACCGGCGTATCAACGACCTCTACGCCGCGCTGATTGAGACCCACCGGGAGAGCGGCCTGCCGGTGGTCGAGTTGCTGCCTTACCTGAGCAGCAACAGCGTGCGCGCCCTCGAAGGCGCGGATGTGCCGGCGCGCCTGCGAGAACTGGCCCGGACAATTGCGAAAGAAGGCGACCCTGGCGCTTCGTCCAGCACCTACCTGATGAACCGGAACATTGCCGAAAAACTGTTGACCCGCCTGCGCACCGGAGGCTATCTGGGTGTTGAGCAGGAGCGCCTGGCAGCGGTCGGCGCCGGCGGCGAGAGCCGGACGGGCGCCAGGGCGGACATGCCCGGCGTCACCTCGCTGGTGGAAGCGGTGATGAACGGGGCAGCCCCGCCCGAACCCTTCTTCGCCCGCGCCCAGATCGAGCGTGAGGCGCGCAAGGTGCGCGACGGGATCATGAGCATGCTCTACCTCCAGCGCATGCCCACCGAGTTCGACGTGGCGATGGCGACGGTGTACTATCTGGCCGACCGCAACGTCAGCGGCGAAACCTTCCACCCCTCGGGCGGTCTGCGCTACGAGCGCACTCCCACTGGCGGCGAACTGTTCGGCCAGCCGCCCGCCGAGCGCCTGGCCCGGCTGGTCGGCGCGACGGTCTACCTGATCGGCGAACACCTGGAAGAGCACCTGGAGTTGCTTGCGCGGGCCTACCTGGAGCGCCACGGCGTCCGGCAGGTGGTGCTGATCACCGAGACCGAGGCTGGCGGCAAGCGCCTGACCGACCGGTTGAACGACCATGCCGAAGCCGGCCGTGTGGGATTGATCGTCGCCGGGAGCGATCTGGAAGGGGCCATGGATCGCGCCATGGCTCAGTATGGGCGACCGGGGCCGATCGTTTGCACGCCCTTCCGCGATCTGCCTTCCGTGCCGCTGGTGGGCCGGGCTGACAGTGACTGGAGCACGGTGCTCAGCGAGCAGGGCTTCGCCGAACTGTGCGAACAGCAACTCACCCACCACTTCCGCGTCGCCCGCAAGGCCAGCCTGATTGACGGCGTCGCCCTGGTGCTGGTGACCCCCGAAACCACGGCCAACTCCAGCACCGAACAGTTCGCCCTGGCGAACTTCGTTAAAACGACCATGCACGCCTTCACCGCCACCATCGGCGTCGAGAGCGAACGAACGGTGCACCGCATCCTGGTGAACCAGGTAGACCTGACGCGGCAGGCGCGGGCCGAGGAACCGCGGAGCGACCGCGAGCGGCAGCAGGAGCTTGAGCGCTTCGTTGACGCGGTGCTGCTCACCACCGCCCCGCTGCCGCCGGAGGAGGATACGCGCTACGCGGGCCGCATTCACCGCGGGCGGGCGATCACCGTGTGACGCGAGGTTTCGCCGCGCGGCACCACGCCTGAGGAAGAGGGGCGGAAGGAGGCAACTTTCCGCCCCTGCCGTTAGCAAACGAGCAGATCGGGAAAGCCTGGCCCTCACCGGCATAGCCGGGAGGGCGCGGTCTTGTCACACCTTCCCTTATAACCGAGGGAGGAGGCAGGAGATCTTTGCTCCCTCGCCTCCTCCCTTTTCATATTATGTCGGGTTTCCATATGGCGGCGCTACACCACAACAGAAGGGGCGGAGCGTGTCCGGGAGGGCTTCGCCTTCCCAGAGCCTTTCCCGACCAGGGCTGCAAGGAACCTTGAAATTCCCCCTCCAACCGGCTATGTTGCGGGTGACTCAGAGACATTTTTTTCGTCTATATTGGGTAAGACAGGCGCCGTTTTGGGGGCGCTCCGTCCCTGGCAACGCACGGTGTGACCGCCCGCGGGCATAGAGCCGGACAAAAGCCTCTGCCAGCAAAGCAAAACCTTCAGACAGAAGGGATGGGAACACGTTATCATGACGTTAGCACAACCGCACGAGCGCCGCACACCGCAAGTGGAACTGCCAGCGGCGCGAGCAGGACGCGAGGAGAATCCAATGAGTGAAGAAAGGAAGCAACCGCCCGCAAAACAGCGCCGCCGGACGCGCCATGAATGGGATGCCCGGCGCATCCGCGCCCTGCGCGAATACATGGGGATGACCCAGCAACAGATGGCTGATGAACTGGAGGTCCGACAGCAAACGATCAGCGAATGGGAGACCGGCGTCCATCGCCCCCATCGCTCCACCCAGAAAACCCTCTCAATGGTGGCCGAACGGGCCGGCTTCGTGTATCAGGCAGAAAACGAAGAGGAGAGCGAGAGCAGCAACGAGAACACAACAAGCGCAGACGGTGCTGCACCAGTTGGGGCTTGACATTTACACGTTAACGTGTTAAACTCAACCTGAAACAGACGGAGGGGATGGTTCCTCTATATCCCTGATATAGTCGGCAGGGTTTGGGAGGGCAAGACTCTCCCAGGCCCCCTTCTGAGACAACATCGGATGATGCGGGCAACCTGCGCCCCTGCACACCGAAGAAGCGCGGTCAGGAAGCCAGCTTCCTCCCAGGAACCCCTCTGCACATTCCGTCTACCCCTACCTTCGGCACCCAGGGATCTCTGAGGCGCCGATGAGCACGTCAGGAGACGTGCTTTTTCTTCCGACATGATTATCCGTTTTCGTGTAAATTTGGACGGTAAGAGAAGCGCGGCACGCCGCATCACGGTCATCGCACCTTATGGAACCCGGGCGCGGGAGGTCTGCGGACCTTTGAGGACGGGGCGCCCTGCCAACGGCAAGCCGCAACCGCAGGCGCGTGGGAAGCATCCTGTCAACGCCACATATAGACAAGGCGCCGATATGAAAAAGCAACTGCCAATCTCTTGCGGTGAACTGCGGCGGCTGTATCTGGAGGAAGGGTTGAGCATGGCGACACTGGCGCGGCAACTAGGGTGCAGCGCGCCGACCATCGGGCGACGGCTGCGGGAGTGCGGCGTTGTGACGCGCTCGGGACGCTTTGAGCGGCGAGAGATACCCCGCGAGGCGCTGGCGCGTCTCTATCTGGAGGAACGGCTACCGTTGCGGGTGATTGCGGAGCGACTCGGCGTCAGTGTAGGCACGGTGAACAACTGGCGGCGCGCCTGCGATCTGCCGGGTCGGCGCGCTTCCCGCCGAGGCGCGGCGCCGCGTTCGAGCGCGGCGCCTTCCGAAACGCCATGGTAGAGAAAACTCTTTGCACTTTTTCGCGGCGCACGGGCCATATACGCCGTAACAGCGCGGCGTTATTCACAACGATTGTTGACCCTTGACACTACGTGTGCTAGAATAACCGCGAGATGGAGGGCAGATTGCCGGGCAATACCGAAATCGTGTTTTAATGAGGAAGGATCGGGCATGGCGGAGCCAGACAGCATCCTGCAACTGGGCATCGAAGCCGCACGCGATAACAAGAAAGAGGAAGCGCGTCAACTCTTTCGCCTGCTGACCCGTCAGGAGCCTACGAATGTACAGGGCTGGCTGTGGCTGGCCGGCGTCGCCGAGAACCGCGAAGAGCGCCAGGCCGCGCTGGAGCGGGTGCTGGAGCTGGATCCAGACAACGAAATGGCTATCAAGGGATTGAAGGCCCTTGGCGTGCATCCTGCCACGCCTGCCCCATCCGCCCCGGTTGAGCCGGCGCCCGCCCCTCCAGTCGCAGATGCAACGCCCGCCGCAGCGGCGAGCGCCGCCTACGAGTACGAAGACGACGCCTTCGCCGAGCTTGACAGCCTTTCCGAAGCCATCGCCGCCGACACTTCCGGCCCGGTGCGGCGGGTCGAGAGCGCAGCCGCGGCTGAGGAGCGCACAGCCACCGCGACGGGGGCTGCCGCAGCGAGCGCCGCCACGGGCGCCCGCCAGCCTGTCGGCAGCCGACAGGCATCCAGGCGCTCAGCTCAACGTTCAGCGCGCTACGTGGAAGAAGACGAACTTGAGCCAGCGCGTAGCGGGATCAGCCCTCTGCTGGCCTTGCTGATTTTCCTTGTCGGTCTTGGCTTGATCGGCTTGCTGATTGCCTTCCTCTTCCCCGATCTTCTCGGCGGCG
Organism: Chloroflexaceae bacterium; assembly: GCA_025057155.1. NCBI lineage: Bacteria > Bacillati > Chloroflexota > Chloroflexia > Chloroflexales > Chloroflexaceae > Chloroflexaceae bacterium. The sequence goes on along the minus strand of JANWYD010000010.1, from coordinate 47,917 downwards.
GTCAGGCGGCCGTCACGGGCAACGCTCAGACTGCCGCAGCGCAGACGGCCCAGGCTGGCCCGGCGCCCACTATCGGCGCCTTCCCCGGCGGCGTCCCGCAGGCAACCGCCGGAGCAGAAGCCTCACCCGTCGCGCCAGGCGCGCCAGGGACGGAGACCACGCCAGGGGCGGAGGCCACGCCGGGGACACAGGGGGCTCCCACGACCGAAGGGGCGCCCGGCGCGCGGCCCGCGCCTACCACCGCGGGTCCTCCTGCTGGCGAGACTACGGCCCCCGCTCCGACAGCCGCTCCACCAGCCGATGTCAGCGGGGCCAGTCCAGCGCTTGTGCCTGCCAATACGCCGCTGCAGAGCCAGGGATGGCTGTACGACTTCAACCAGCCGACCTTTGCGGCCTCCATCGTGGGCAATCTCGGTCAGTACGCTCCTAAGAACGGCCGTTTCGTGGTCGTTCTGGCCTTCGTCGTGAATAACACCGGAACCGTGCAGCCTGTACCCAGCAGCTTCTTTGTGCTTAAAGACGCGCAGGGCCGCGTCTGGGAGGCGCGCCCTGAAGTCTCGGCCGCCTACGTCGTGCCTGGAGTGAACGCCGATCTGGCCCATACCCAGCCACTGCCGCCCGATGGCCTGACGCGGAGCGTGGCGATCGTCTTCGATGTGGCGCCCGATGCCACCGATCTGATCTTCTTCGCCCGGAGCAATCCCGGCCAGGGCTGGCTCGTCCTGCGAAGCGTCTGACCATCGCTCCACACCTCCACACCTCCACACCATCGAATCGCGGAGGCATGGAGGTGTCGAGCAAGGGAACAAACGGATTGACAAGCCAGGGTGCACCTCGTGAGCCAGCCCTCCCCTCCCAGGCCAGACCTCGACAAGTTGCTTGCGCTGGCCAGCGATCTGGCTCAGGGTGGCAACACGGGCAGCGCCCGTACCCTCTTCAACGCCCTGACCCGCGAATATCCCCGGGATGCGCGTCCCTGGCTCGGTCTGGCAGCCGTTGCGACCTCGCCCGATGAACGGCGGATGGCCCTTGAGCGCGTTCTGGCCCTCGATCCGGAGAACGTCTACGCCCGGAACGCATTGCAACGCCTGACGGAGCAGAACGGCCGGTCAGGCGCAACTGCCGCGATCTCGCCAACGAGTCTGCCATCTCCGCCGCACCCCACGTCCGAGGAGACGCCGGTTACGGCGAGGCGGGCCGCTGGCACAGCAGCCGCGCCGCCTGAACCGGCGGAGGAGGAGCGGACGCGAAGCTCGTTTCCCCTCCTCGATGCGTTGATGAGCGGGGTCATCCTGATATTGCTGCTACTCCTGGGCGTCGTCATCGGGCGCGCGCTGCTCGACGGCCGGCAGGCGGCCAACCCTCCCGCAGCGCCAACGATGCCGGGCAACGCGCGAGACGCGCCCAACACCGCGGTTCCGAGCGGCGCCGCAGGAGCGCTGGCCGCGCCCTCTCCCCGCTCGACCGCCGGCCCTGATCGAACGCCGCTCCAGGTCACGCCACCACTGCCCGGTCCCACACCCGGCGAGCCAGCGGCGCTTCCCGCACCGACCCTCGCCGCGCCTCCCACGATTCCGCCTGCGCCAGCGTCCCTACCCCTGGGCACGGTCGTGGATCACGATGGCTGGAGTATCACTCTGCTGCGGCCTGACTATGCCGTCACTCTCGACGGCGCGATCGGCGACCTGCGCCCCTCAGGCCGGTTCGTGCTGGCCGTTGTGGCCGTCAGCAACAACCAGCCGCAGCCGCGACGCCTGCCGCCCGATCTGTTCCTGGTGCGCGATGCCAGCGGACGGGCGTACACGCCGGTTCCAGGGGCCTCAAGCGCCTACCTGGCGCTCTATGAGCGCGCCCGGCGCGGCGATCTGGCTCTCGAAGACGAGTTTGCTCCTCATAGCGGTATGCGTAGCGTCCCGCTCCTGTTTGACGTTCCACCCGATGCCCAGGGTCTGGCGCTCCTGGTATCCGGTGCGGGCCCTGCTGGCTGGCCCATCGGAGAAGCGACCCCTCCCGTCACCTCTGGCCCCTAGTGTCATCACCGATTGCGGACATCGTAGAGCAAGGGCGACGCATCCGCACGAGATCGGCATAGTGCGGATAGTTGACGCTGCCTGAACGCTCTGGTACGCTGAAGACGGGCTGCGAGGCTCCATTCGTGCAGCGAGCGATCATTCACCGCATGCGAAGGGGGTTGACTATGGGGCGACCGTTGACCTCGCCGGTGGCAGCGTCTGAGCGACGGTTTTCGCCGGTCGCGCTACTGGCTCGAGGCTACGATTGGATTGCCGCGCCCCACCGGCGCCACGCCGCCGAACAGGCGATGGTGCAGATCGCGGCCTGGGGTCTGCTGCTGCATCTGGGCCTGATCGCCCTGGCGTGGTTCATCGGCGGGCCGCTCGAGAACCTGGTGGGGCGCAACTGGCTGGCGGCCCTGTACACGCCATTCGCCGCCATTCTGATCTTTGAAGTGCTGTTGCTCGTGCTGGCCATACCCGAGTCGACCACACGGGCCATGGCTTTGCAGTTTCAGATCATTTCGCTGATCGTTATTCGAAATGGTTTCAAGGATCTCGCCAGTCTGGAACATCTCGGCAGTCTGCTGGAAGATCTGCAGGCCCAGATCCGCCTCGGTCTCGACATCGTTGGCGGGGTAGTACTGTTTGGCCTGGTATCGGTGTTTTACTGGGTGGCGGGGTGGCCATCGGCGCACCAGCAGGCGCTCCGCACACCCAGCCCGGTACTGGAGCGCTTCATCGAACGGAAGAAAGCGATTGCGTTCGTCTTGAGCCTGGTGTTCGCAGCACTGCTGGGCAGCACGCTGATCCAGTGGGTGCGCGACGCCTGGGCCGCGCTGTCAGGGGTAGCTGCCACGCAGCCGTCTCTTTCGCCGACCACGCCGTTCTTCCAGACGCTGTTCGCGATCATGATTGTGGCCGACATCCTCATCCTGGTACTGTCACTGCAACTCTCGGACGCCTACCAGCAAGTGTTTCGCGGAGCGAGTTTTGTGCTGGCCACGATTCTGCTGCGGGTGGCGCTGTCGGCCGAGCGCCCCCTGCAGGTGGGGATCGCAATTGTGGCCATCCTGTTCAGTATCGCGATTCTGGCGATCTACAAAAAGTGGGCGCGCGACCCGTGGGAGACGCCCTCTGAGACGGACGCGGAAGCGCCTCCGCATGGCTGAGGCGCCGGCATGCCTGTGCCAGGCGCTCTACGTGTGAGGCGCCCTCAGGACGCAGTTCCCAGAATCTCGGCGAGCTGGTCGGCGGTCAGGGAAAAGGCCCGGGCAAAACCGCCGACGTAGCGAGCCGCCTGGGGTTCAAGGCGGAAGAGGGTGAAATCGGGAAAGCTGAACAGGTACTCCTGCTGGGGGAGGCGCGCCAGATAGGCCGCCCGCGCGGCGGGATAGGTCGGGTCATCGGCGGCCACGGGCATGGCCTGGCACTGGATGGTAACGCGAGCGAGCGCCTGGGGATCGCCGGCGCCTACATCGGGCTGCATCACCAGCAATGAGGCGCGAGGGTCAGCGCGCAGGTGCCGAGTATGGGCCGAGAGGCGGCTGACATGGATAATGAATGCCGGCCCGGCCCCGGCGCGCCATTCCAGGGCGTAGAGCACCATTGACACGAACGGCGCGCCAGCGTCCACTGTTCCCAGGGCGGCCTGGCGATGGGTAGTGATAAGCTCGCGGAGAGCTGCGCGATCTTCGGCTTGCATAGGCGCCTCTCAGGGGATATGGGATTGTGGTTTTTGGATTGCCGCATGCGGCGTCCTCGCGCGAGCTGGCGATGATGGGCATGCAGCGTATGCAACCGTCATGAAGGGAGCGGGATAGTCGCCGCTACCCGGGTGCCGCGTCCGATGGCGCTCTCAATGCCAAACTCGCCGCGGAGCAGCACCTCGATCTGCTGGCGCATGCTGGCGATGCCCATGTGCCGGCGAGCGTTCAGGTTGTTGAGGGTCTCGCTCACGTGGAAGCCGCTGCCATCATCTTCGACCAGGATCTGCAAGGTGTTCCCCGAGCCGTCGAGGAGCACCCGCACCTGGTTGGCATTGGCATGGCGCGCGACGTTGTTGAGCGCCTCTTGCAAGAAGCGGAAGATCGTCACCTCGTAATGGCTGGGCAGCCGCTGCTCCAGGCTCTGCACCAGCAGGTTGATCTCCAGGCCGCTCTTTTCGCCAAACTGGGACACGTAGCGGCGCAGAGTCGGGATGAGACCGAGATCGTCCAGGGTCATCGGACGCAGGTCGAAGATGAGTTTGCGCGTGTCCTGGAGGGTGGTGTTGATAGCCGTCTTCAAACCATTCAGTTCGGCGCGGGCCTGTTCCAGATCGTGATCGAGCAGACGCTGGCAGATCTCGGCCCGCAGCACCAGGTTGCTCATCGCCTGGGCCGGTCCGTCGTGCATCTGGAGGGAGATGCGCAGGCGCTCGCTCTCCTGGGACTGGATGATATTGGCGATCATTGAATCGGCATCCAGGCCGTTATCGGAGGCGAAGGTCGCACCGCGCTTGAGGGTGTCGCGCACCTCCTCCAGGAGCGCCACCACGTCGGCCAACTGGTTCTGGCGGGCGCGCAAGGCATCGCGGCGCAGTTGCATCTGTTCGAGCTGGCCGCGCATGATCTGGAGGCGCATCTGCACTTCCTGTGCAGCGGTGTAAAAGTTCTTGATCTCCTCCTTGCTGTAGCGGTCAAGGTTGACCTCCAGATCGCGCAGCCGGTTCGAGACCGCCAGCTCGCGCTGGCCGAGCTTCTCGACTTCTCCGGTGCTCTGACGCACCAGCACCTCAACTTCCTGCACCTCGCGGCGCGTGCGCTCGAGTTCTTCGCGGTAGGCGCTCACGAACTGGTCAATTTTTTCAGCGATCTCGGCTGTCACTGGTTCCTCCGGAAGGTTAGTGATTCAAACCTGGCTTGCAGTTTGGAGGCTGCGCCTCCTGCATTTCTGCCACTCCGCCCTCCTCTCAGGTGTGGGGTTTTTGAGCGAGAAGGGGTTTTCGGCATTCCAGCGCGCTTACGCCCCTCACCCTCCTGCCCGCCTCTCCCGCAAGCGGGAGAGGGAGGAGCTGGGCGTCCCAATGCCCCGGATGGCGCATGCGACGCGAGGATGCGCCGGAAAACCCTGCACCTGAGAACCTCCCCCCTCCCCCTGTTGGGAGAGGCGCCGGGCGCTCTCCCCCGGCGGGGGAAGGTTGGTGAGAGGGTGGAGGTTTAGCGAAAAACTTGGTCCACAAACTCCTTATCCCTTCAGATCAGACCCAGGCGCAACTTCCAGACGTTGATCAGGGCCTCAATGACGATGCGGCGCGACATCTTCGAGCGGCCCACGCGCCGGTCGGGGAAGATGATTGGCACCTCGGCGATGCGAAACCCGGCCCGGTAGGCGCGGTAGGCCATCTCGATCTGAAAGGCGTAGCCATTCGAGCGGACGGCAGTAAGATCGAGCTGTTCAAGCACGCGGCGGCGATAGCAGCGGAAGCCGCCGGTAGCGTCGGCGACGGGAAGCGACAGGATCAGGCCGGCGTAGAGATTGCCGCCGCGGCTGATGATGCGGCGTGCCAGGCCCCAGTCGGCGGTTCCGCCGCCGGGTACGTAGCGCGAGCCGATGACCAGGTCGGCGCCGTTTTCGGCGGCGGCGCGCAACTCGGGCAGATAGCGCGGATCGTGGGAGAAGTCGGCGTCCATCTCGAAAATGTATTCGGCCCCTTCGGCCAGGGCGCGCTGGAAGCCGGCGATGTAGGCCGTGCCAAGCCCCAGTTTGCCCGGACGCGCCAGCAATCCCACCCTCGGCTCGGCACGGGCCAGGTCGGCCACCAGCGCCCCGGTGCCGTCGGGCGAGGCATCGTCCACCACTAGCACCCGGCAGCGCGGATCTTCCAGCAGGAGGTGGATCAACTGGATGATGTTCTCCGCCTCGTTGTAGGTTGGCACGACCACCGTGCAATCGGCGACGGCGGGAGGAGGATGGAAGGAGAGTTGACGGCCGGCTGGTACTGTAAGCATAGGGGCTGGAGCCTCGCTTTGGAAAATGGCGGCAACGCTGGCAGCCTCAGGCATCGGGCGCGCCCGTAACAGGCAGATGCTATTATACCCTCGTGCACGTACCAGAAGGCGCGCAAACGAACGGAAACCGTTATGGAAACGAATGCAGCGGCCGATCTCACCGCCTCGCGAGCAACACCCCGCGCCCTGCCCGCTGTGCGCCTTGAGCATCTGTGGGCGCTCCTGTCGCTGAGCGTGATTGCGGCCTGCATCAGCCTGGTGCCCACCTCGCCCAACGATTTCTGGTGGCACCTCAAGGCCGGCGAGCTGATCGCGACCAGTGGCATCCCCACCACCAATCTCTTCGCCTGGACACTGCCGGCTGATCATCCGTATGTCTACCAGAGCTGGCTGGGGGAGTGGTTGTTCTACCAGTTGTATCGCCTGGGCGGCTTTCCGCTGGTCGTATTCGCGCGCAATCTGCTTGGCGCGGCGGTCTTTACCCTGGTGGCGGTCGAGGCGCGACTGCGTAGCGGGTCGTGGCGGCTGGCGGCGCTGGCGGTCTTCGTCGCGGCGACGATGGCGATCAACAATGTGTTGCTGCGCACCCAGATCTGGTCGTGGCTGCCCTTCATGGCGGTATTCATGCTGCTGAGCCGCTACGCCGAGGGGCGCCTGGCCCCCCGCTGGCTGACGGCGCTGCCACTGATTATGGCGCTGTGGGTGAACCTGCACGGGGCCTTTGTGCTGGGCCTGCTAGTAACAGGCGCCTTCCTGGTCGGCGAGACCCTGCGCCGGGCGCTGCGGCAGCCGCGGGCGCTGCCGTGGTCGCGCCTGCGCGCCCTCGGCATAGCGGCGGCGGCGATGCTGGCGGCGACGCTGCTCAACCCCCTCGGACCGGGGGTGTTTGGCTACGTGCGCGATATGCTCGGCAATGCTCCCAGCCAGCAGTTGATCGGCGAGTGGCAATCGCCGACGCCCCGGAGCGTGGCCGGCGCGGCATTTTACCTGGGCGTGCTGGGGGTGATCGCCGCCTTTGCCTTCGCCCGCCGCCGCCCGAGCATCACCGAGGTGCTGCTGGTTTGCGGGCTGGGATGGCAGGCTTTCGTTGGGATGCGCTACGTTATCTGGTGGGGCATGGTGGCGATGCCGATCGCCGCGCAGGCTCTGGCGGCGCCGCGTCCGGTTTTCGGGGCGGTGCGGCCCTCGCCGCGCGAGCGGGGCGCGGGCGGCGCGGCCAATCTGGCCGTCGCGCTCGGCTTGCTGGCCCTGGTGGCAGCGGTGCAACCCTGGAGCAAGCCGTTGCTTAACCTGCCGCAGACCTACCGTGATCTGTTTGTGGAGATGCCCGGCGCGCCGCTGCTCTTCACTACCGAGACGCCGGTCGGCGCGGTAGAGCATCTGCTGGCGGCGCCCTGCGAGGGACGGATCTTCAACGAGATGGGCTACGGCTCGTACATGGCCTGGGCGCTCTACCCTGCAGCGCAGCATTTCATCGATCCGCGGGTGGAGTTGTTCCCCCTGGAGTTATGGCAGGAGTACCGCGCAGTAAGCGAGGGACGCGACGTGGCCGGCTTTTTTGACCGATACGCCATCGCCTGCGCGGTGATTGACAGAGAACTGCAACCGGAACTGGCCCGGACGCTGCCGGCCCTCCCCGGCTGGCAGCGCACCTACGCCGACGGTCGCACCGAGGTGTGGCGCCGATGAGGATCGTGGCCGGACAACAGGGCAAAGCGGCGCTGGCAGGGCTGAGTCTCGACCAGGTGTGGTTGTTCGCGGCAGTGGCGTTTGTCGCCCTGCGGGCCCTGTTGACGCCCATTCCACCTCACGACTTCTGGTGGCACATGGCCACGGGCCGGCTGATCGTCAGCAGCGGGCAGATTCCCACGGTTGACAGCTTCTCGTATACCCGCGCCGGCGAGCCATTCTACAATCAGAGCTGGCTGGCGCAGGTGTTCCTCTACGCGCTGCACCAGCTCGGCGGCGTGCCGCTGATCATCATCGTGCAGGCGCTGGTGCTGGCGCTGGCCTACGGCCTGTTGTTGCGCCTGTGTGTGCGGCGCAGCGGAGCGGTGCGGCTGAGCGCGGGGTTTTTGCTCCTGGGCACTATGCCGGCCTCCTTCGACAACTGGATCGTGCGCCCGCAGACCTACGCGCTGCCGTTGTTCATCGCCTCGCTCTACGTGCTGAGCGCATGGCGCCTGCCGGATCTGCGCGGCAGCCGGGCCGCTCCGGCGCGCTTCTACTGGCCGTTGCTGCTCCTGCCGCTCTTTGGCCTGGTGTGGGTGAACCTGCACGGCTCGTTTGTGCTTGGCGGGGCGCTGATCGCCCTGGTGTTCGTGGGCGAAGCGGCGCGACGCTGGTTCGCTGAGCGGGCCGAAGCGCGGGCCTGGGCCAGCCGGCCGGTTGGTCGGGCCGAGGACATGCTGGAGCGAACTCCGCCGCCCGCCCGCCCGCCACTCTGGCACCTGGTCCTGGCCGGCGCCCTCACCGGCGCAAGCTGGCTGCTTAACCCCGGCGGCGCGCAGGTGCTCGGCTATGTGCGCAACCTCCTGAGCAGCTCGCAGGTGACCGGGCTGGTCACCGAGTGGGCGCCGCCGACCGTCCGCGACCCGAACGGGGCGATCTTCTTCCTCTTTCTGCTGGCCGGGATGGTGATCCTGGCCTATGCCCGCCGGACGCCCGATCCGGTGGATCTGTTGACGGCGGGGGTCTTCCTCTGGCTGGCCCTCAGCGCGGTGCGCAACAATATCTGGTTCGCTGCGGCGGCCACGCCGCTGCTGGTGGTCCAACTGGCGGCCTGGCGCGTCGGGGAGGGGCAGGCGCGCCGGGCGTACCAGGGGCTGCCGGCGCTGAACGCGGCCCTGGCGGGTGTCATCGCCTTGATGCTGGCGCTGGCCCTGCCGTGGGTCAAGCCATCCCTGGGTCTGCCGCCGCAACTGGGCGCCCTGATTGACCCGCAGACGCCCGTGGCGGCAGTGGAGCGTCTGCGCGGCGACCTGCAGCGCCCGGCGCGGCTGTTCCACGCCATGAGCTACGGCAGTTACCTGATCTGGGCGGCGCCCGAGCAGCCAGTGTGGGCCGACCCGCGGATCGAGTTGTATCCGCTTGAGCAGTGGCGCGACTACCAACTGCTCAACAGCGGTCTGGAGGTGGAACGGCTGCTGGCCGCCTATGCCGTGGACGGGCTGCTGCTGAGCAATACCGAGCAGGAACCGCTCGTGGACTGGGCGCGGGCGCGCCCGCAGGAGTGGGAGCTGCGCTTCGCGGATGAGGAGACGAGTTACTTCGCGCGACGGCGGTAGTGTTATACGATTTAGGATTTTGGGTTTGGGATTTTGGATTGAAGGCTATTCTAGAGCGTTTCTTCGAACGGTTGACACAAAGGTGCGAAGGCGCAACGGGTTCGTGGCAGTGATGCCGGCCCCCCGGCTATTGCGTCCTGGCGGTCGCGGTGATCGGGAAACCTCGGTTCAATGCAGGCGAGAAGGGCCACACGCACCTCTAAGTTTCCCGGCATTTCCGCCCCACTCCCAGCCTCCCCCCGTCTCAGGTGTAGGGTTTTTCGAGCCAGAAGCGATTTTCGGCATTCCAATGCGCTTGCAATCCTCACCGTCCCCGCTCCCCGCTCCCGCGCGCGGGAGCGGGGGGAGTTGGGCGTCCCAATGCCCCGGATGGCGCATGCGACGCGAGCATGCGCCGGAAAACCCTACACCTGAGAAAGCCTCCCCGCCGTTAGAGAGGAGCCAGCCCCCCTCCCCCAGCGGGGGAGGGTTAGGGAGGGGGTGGGGGTTTGGCGAACGACTTTGTTTCCAGACAACGTAGCTTAGCAAAAAACCATATTGTTATTTATAGACTGCTCATGGGGTTGCGCTGGCCACGGCGTTATCGAGGACGCGCTGGAACGTGTCCATATCGCTCTTGAGGTCGGCCAGGCGCTGGGCGACCTCGTTGGTCGCAGGGCTGGCGCTGACCACATCAGCAGTACTCAGGCGCACCGTTTCGGCCAGAACGTTGTCGAGACTGGCGTGGATGTGCTCGAGCTGGGCCTTGATGCGTCCGATGTAGGTCGTCAGGTCGCTGGCATTGCGTTGCTTTTCCAGAAGCGCAGCGCGGGTCTCTTCGAGTTGCTGGCGGGTGAAGGGGTCGCTGGCGCTGGAGATCTGCCAGTTGATTTTGGTGATGCGGTCCTGCAGCGCTTCGGGCTTGATCTGCGTCAGATAGGTTTCGATCACCTGACCGCGGTCGGCCAGGGCGTAAGCCTGCTCGACGAGATCGCCGGTCTGGGTGGTGATGCGGGCGAGCAGGCTGGCCAGGGGCGGGCTGGCCCGGGCCACGGCGCGCTCGATCTCGCGCTGCGAGCGTTCGATAGCGTTGAGCTGGTCGCGGAAGGTGGCGCTGTGCAGGCGGGGCCGCACGGGGCGCTGGCTGGCGGCGATCACCACAGGGCTACGCCCGCCGATGACAACCATGGCGCCGTAGGCCAGCAGGCCGAGGGGCAGGAGCCACCAGTAGAGCAACAGGCCGGCGGCGATAGCGGCGAGCAACACCATCAGCGCGAGAGGTTGCCGGGCGGTGTAGGCGTAAGGATTGCGCATTGGCGTTCCTCTAGAGCATTTCTTCAGATAGTGTGACGCAACGGCGCGGAGACGTAGAGCATCGCAATCAGTACTACGAACATGTTGCGTCTTTGCAGCCTTGCGTCACCGGAAGCTTCATCATCTACCATCACCTCAAGGTCTCGCGGCAGGCGCCAGGGGGCGGATGCGCCGGTCCCAGGCATTGAGCAGAGCCGCCAGCACGTCGGCCGAGGGCGACTCGACCTGGGCGGCGATGTCCAGGCTGATGCCGCGGCTGGCGTAGCGCGCGAACGGGTTGGCAGCGTCGTTGCCGCCGGGGACGACATCCGGATCAATGGGGCGAAAGCCGTACTGGAGGGCCAGTTCCTGCTGCGGGCGCTGGAGGAGGAAGTCGCGGAAGCGCCGGGCGGCTTCACGCTCTTCGCTGGTCGTCAGCGGGTCATCGAGAATCGCATAGGGATGGTCGCTGAAGATGGTTGCCGGAGGGTAATAGACGCGCAGGGGCTGGTTCCAGCGTTGCTCGCCGGCGGCCATGTATTCAATGGCCAGGTTCTCGTAGACAATCACGATGTCGTAGCTGCTCGGGCCGAGCTGCACCATTTGCTGCATGAGCGTACCGGTGCTCGAGCCGAGATCGTAGACGCCGACCTCCATCTCCTCAAGCCAGGTCAGGAAGTTCGGATTCTCAACATCGGCGACGGTCAGGCCGGCGGTTTTGTTGTGGAAGGCATAGGCCATAAGCACGAGGGTCTGCGTGCCGCTGTTCGAGGTGAGCGGCGAGGTATGGCCAAGCTTCACCGGACCCCAGCGTTGCGCCTGTTGCCCTTCGCGAGTGTCGGGGCCAAAGCCGCGGGCCTCGGCCACGGCGCTCCAGCCTCCCTCGTTGGCGATGGCATCATGGAGGTCGTTCCAGAAATTGGCGGCGCTGTCAGGCCAGAGCAGGCGGGCGCGCTGCTCCCAGGCCACGGCGACCAGCGGGGTCAGGGCCAGGGGCGTGGCCTCGCCGGCGATGATGCTCGCGCGGTTACGGGCGGCCCACTCGCTGGCGAGGGTATCGGTCCAGAGGCTGCTGGCAGGGCTGACCACCACCGGGCGGGGGGCGACGCTCCAGTCCTGGCGAGCCGCTCGCTCGGCGATCTCGCGCGAACCCATGCCTATCAGACGAACGGTAATGGGGCGGACACCGATAGTTTCGCCGCGGGCCTGGAAGCGGCGCGCAGCCTCTTCCAGCCAGGCTTCCTTCTCGGTGCCATACCAGATCACCACCTCGACCGGCGTGATCCGCGGGCCGAGGCCCAGATCAAGCGGGGCGTAGCCAAGCGGCGCGGGCAATGGCACCAGCAATTTGAGCGCCAGGGCAAGGAGGCAGCAGGCGAGGAAACCCAGCCCGATGGCGCGATAGAGAAAGGGCATACAGTCCTCGATAGCTAGAGCGCTGACCGGAATGCTTGATCCACTTAGAACACCGAGCCGCGTGGTCCGCGGCGCTCGTGCCGCCATCGGTGCGGATCAATCTTTCCGAGAAACCCTATTGTCCGATGTTTTGCCTGCAGATTGGCTGCGGCGCCTCTAGTTACTGGAGACGTATTGGTGAACTTCTACGAGCCTGCACTGACCGGGCGCCGACGGGAGACGGCCCGGACCACTTCCATTCTAGCCCAGGCAAGGCGCCAGAGGAAGGGGTATGTGGTCCTCACCCTCCCCCCGACTCCCTCCCTCTCCACCTGCCGTGGAGAGGGAGGGGGTTCTCAGGTGCAGGGTTTTCCGGCCCATCCTCGCGTCGCATGCGCCATCCAGGGCATTGGGGCGCCCAACTCCCCCCTCTCCCGCTCGCGGGAGAGGGGTGCGGGGGGGTGAGGACCGCAAGCGCATTGGAATGCCGAAAACCCCTTCTCGCTCAAAAACCCTGCACCTGAGAGGAGGGAGGGGGAGGAACAGCGCCCCGACCTGATGAGGGTCCGGGATGGCCAGGCCCTCCCAGGAGCCGCGATACTTTGTTCCAGGCGTATCAGAGAATGGTCGCCATTTCACCACCCGGCGGCAGCCATAGATTAACCGGGCGCCCGGGGCGACGCTGCTATACTGCGACGAGATGAGCAACATGGCGCGCCCGGTTCCATCCGACCAGAGCCCTGCGTCAGGGAACGGCCGAGCAGGCTCTTCGCGCGGCGCCGGAGGCCCTGTTCGAGCGCCAACACGGCGCTGAACGCCTCCGCGATGCGCCGCGCCCAATCCACAATCCAAAATCGGCAATCTGAAATAGAGCATGAGGTGGCGTATGGGAACCCTTCCGAGCGCGTGGGCCGAAGTAGACGCCGAAGGCCGGCTGGTGATCCCGCCGGAGCTGGCTGCGCATCTGGGTCTGGAACCCGGCGCCCAGGTGCGCCTGGAGGTCGGCGCGAACGACCTGCGCCTCCATCGCCCGGTCACGCACCTCAACAAAGTGTACATCGAGCCGACGAACGTCTGTAACATTGCCTGCCGCACCTGCATGCGCAATAGCTGGGAGGTGAACGAAGGGCGCATGAGCGAGGCGACCTTCGGACGGATTCTGGAAGGGCTGGAGGCCCTGACGCCGCCACCAGCGGTCTTCTTCGGCGGTATTGGCGAGCCGCTGGCCCACCCGCGGATTGTCGAGATGGTGGCGCGGGTCAAGGGGCTGGGGGCTTTCGCCGAACTGATCACCAACGGCACCCTGCTCGACGAGCGGCGGGCCCGCGGGTTGATCGCCGCGGGCCTCGATGTGCTGTGGGTTTCGATTGACGGGGCCACGCCCGAAAGCTACGCCGACGTGCGCCTCGGCGCGGAGTTGCCCAGGGTGCTGGAGAATATGGCCCGCTTCCGCCAGTTGCGCCCGGCCGGGCACCACGCGAAGCCGGAGATGGGCATCAACTTTGTGGCTATGCGGCGCAACATCGCCGACCTGCCCACGGTGATCGCCACGGGACGGCGGCTGGGAGCGACGCGCTTTATGGTCAGCAATGTGCTGCCCTACACGCCCGAACTGTGCGACGAGGTGCTCTACAACCGCACGTTGCGGGACATCGCCTATCTGCCCTCGGCGTGGCTGCCGCGGCTGAGCTTCCCCAAGATGGATCTGAACGATGCTACTGAGGAAGCCTTCCTGCGCGCTCTGCGCAGCGGCGCCAACGTCACCTTTGCCGGCAACAACCTGGGCGGGGCCAACGATGTGTGCACCTTCATCGAGCACGGCTCGATGACTATCGGTTGGGACGGCAACGTCAGCCCGTGCCCGCCGCTGCTCTACGACCACATCAGCTACCTGCACCGGCGCCGGCGCGTGTCGCACCGGCACATCATCGGCAACCTGGCTGAGCGCGATCTGCTCGATCTGTGGAACGATCCGGGCTACGTGGCCTATCGCCAGCGGGTGCAGAACTTCGCCTTCGCGCCCTGCACCGCCTGCGGCGGCTGCGATCTGTCGGAGGCGAACCTGGAGGACTGTCTGGGCAACGAGTTTCCGGTGTGCGGGGGCTGCCTGTGGGCCCAGGCGGTTATTCAGTGCCCGTGACATGATTTTGGATTTCGGATTTTGGATTTTGGATTGCTGTATATGGGGTCTGAGTGAGACCTGGGCGTACTGAGCCTCCACTGGATGACAGGAACAGGAAAGACTCTGGGAGGGCCATGCCTTCCCAGGGTCTTTCTTGTTCAATCCTGGCAGGATGGGGAAAATCGTTTTCCCGTGCCCCTGCCCCCTGGAAACAGGCAGTGGGTGCAACCTTGAAGGTTGCACCCACGGGGCCTTAAAGGTTGCACTCACCGGGGTCTCCCGGATGGCGACGGCGGCGACAGGCTGTGCTACAATCTCTACCGTCAGACGCAAGTATTGCCCGACAAAGGAGTCCTGGCCATGACTGAGAGCTTCCGGATCGAGAAAGACTCACTCGGCGAGATGCAGGTGCCGGCCAACGCCCTCTACGGCGCGCAGACGCAGCGCGCTGTGCTGAACTTCCCCGTCTCGGGCATGAAGCCCTACCCGGCGTTTGTGTGGGCGCAGGCGGTGATCAAGCGGGCCGCGGCTGAAGTGAACCGCGACCTGGGTCTGCTCGAGGCGCGCCTGGCCGACGCCATCATCGAGGCTGCCGATGAGGTGCTCGCGGGCAAGCATGCCGATCAGTTCGTGGTCGATCCCTTCCAGGCCGGCGCGGGCACCTCGCACAACATGAACCTGAACGAGGTGATCGCCAATCGCGCCAACCAGATCCTCGGCTTCGCCCTCGACGACCCGAACAAGCCGGTCAGCCCGAATGATCACGTCAACATGGCCCAGTCCACCAACGACACCATTCCCACTGCCATCCGGCTGGGGTGTCTCTGGCGGCTCAATGAACTGCTGGCAGCGATTGACGGCCTGGCCGACGCCCTGGAGGCCAAGGCCCGCGAGTTTGACGACGTGGTGAAGTCGGGGCGCACGCACCTGCAAGACGCAGTGCCGGTGCGCCTGGGGCAGGAGTTCGGGGCCTACGCCCTGGCCGTGCGCAATGACCGCGAGCGCATCGCCACTGCGGCCGACCGTTTGCGGCGGCTGGGGATCGGCGGTACGGCCACCGGTACGGGCCTCAACGCCCATCCTGAGTACCACCAGCGCATGATTGAGAAGCTCAGCGCCCTGACCGGCCAGAACCTGCGGAGTTCGGGCAATCTGTTTGAGAGTATGCAGAGCATGGCCGACCCGGCGGACTTCTCGGCGGCGCTGCGCACCCTGGCCATCACCCTGACGCGGATCGCCAATGACTTCCGCCTGCTCTCCTCCGGTCCCGCGACAGGTCTGGACGAGATCCGCCTGCCGGCAGTGCAACCCGGGTCGAGCATTATGCCCGGCAAGGTCAACCCGGTGCTGGCCGAGATGCTGAACATGGCCTGTTTCCACGTGCAGGGCAACGACCTGGCGGTGAGCCTGGCGGCGCAGGCGGGGCAACTCGAGCTGAACGTGATGATGCCCATCATCGCCCACAACCTCTTCGAGATGATGCACGTGCTGATCGGGGCCATCAATGCCTTTACAACCAAGTGCGTGGTAGGCGTGACGGCCAATCGCGAGAAGGCCGAGGGCTGGCTGGCCAAGAATGCCATTCTGGTGACGGCGCTCAATCCGGTGATCGGCTACCTGAACGGCGCGGCAGTGGCCAAAGAGGCCATGGCCACGGGCAAGACAATCAAAGAGGTGGTCGTCGAGAAAGGCCTGCTCACCCCCGAGGAGGTGGACCGGCTGATTGACGCGCGCAAGATGACCGAGGGCGGCATTCAGGGGATCGCCGCCGCAGGGTAGAAGACGGGGGAGAATGGTTGTAGCGCAACCTTCCAGGGTTGCGTGGTTGCGCAACCTTTAAGGTTACGTTACCTGGCGGTCCTGGGCGGGTAAGGTCCGCCCAGGGCCGCCTGCGCGCTTTAACGGACAAGAACCGGCAGATAGACCCGGTTCCAGCTCGCCTGGTCCTGCTGCGCGGCGTCTTCAGCCTCGGCGGCGCGCAGGGCCTCCAGGTACGGCGTCAGGTCGGTATCGAGCGGGGCGGCATCGAGTTCGGCCGCCTCGGCCGCCAGCGCGGCCGGCAGGGCGCCAGTGGCCTGCTGTACCAGCAGGGCGAAGCTCAGCACAATCTCGCTGGCGGTGAAGTTGCAGTGGCCGAATCGGGTGATTGGGATCACCGTCACCCGCCCCGCGCCTTCGGGACGGGCCTTCAGCCAGTAGCGCAGGCTCTGGTCGAAGCGCACCACCTCGTCCTGGGTGGTGTGGGGCATGACGATGGGGACGCGCGGCCTGCCGCTGGTCTCGTAGTTCGCGCGGATGGCACCCAGGGCCGTCGAGCTGGCACGAAAACGGGCGACGCGCAGGTTCAGCCGCAGGTCGTTTTCGGAGCCCCAGTACCAGCGGTTCACGTTGTCGAAGGGATTGCCGCCGAGCCGATCCTCGGCGTCCGCGGCGGAGAGGGCGCTGTAGAACATTACCGACTGAATCGTCTTGAGATGCGGATAGGCATCCCGGAGATCCACCGGCGCTTTGGTGACCGCGATGAGTTGCCGCGCGCCGGAGGGATTGGCCAGTACGGCCCCCGTGACGGCGGGGCCATACTGATCCCTCCAGGCTTCCGAATTCGGCGCCAGGAGTTGCGGCGGTCGCAGGGCGCCGGGGAAGAAGTAATCGAAGACCACGCGGAAATCGCCCCAGTAGTTCACGTGGCGCCGGAAGTCGCCGACGATGCCGCAGGCGGCCAGGGCGCCCGCGAACTTGTCGGGGTGCTTTTCCGCCAGGAGGGTGGCGATCAGGCCGCCCATGGAGGCGCCAGTGATGTAGACCCGGCCAGCGTAGGGCTGACCGGTTTGTGTCTGATAGCCTGCCTTGAAGACTTCCAGCAATTCGAGAAGATCCTCCTGGGCCTGGAGCACGACCAGGCCATTTTTGCGGTAAGTGGTGGCGGCGAAGGCATAGCCCAGGCTCTGCACCAGGGTTGGCAACGCAATCGGCGGATCGCCCGGCAGTTCATCCTGGAACGTCAGCGGGTCGTCACGAAGCACGTAGCCATGGGCCCAGAGCACCAGGTCGCCGTTCCAGCCGCTCTGGGGGACGCAGATCTTGTACTGCGCCCCGCTCAACAGCGCGCCTGTCACACATTCTCCAGGAACGGGGGTGGCGGCAGGGGCCGGCGCCGCCCGGGTGGGGCGAATGCCGCCAGCGCCGATGCTCAGGGCGACCACGAGCGCAACCAGCACCAACCATCGCGCACGCATACGCTGCCTCCTTCCGATCAACCGCACAGGCAGTTCAACACGCAGTGTCGGGTCGCGTCGTCGCGCAGCGCCGTCGGGGAAGCGCCAGGGTTGCGGCGGGCCGAGGTGGGAGGGAACCGGGTTTTCGCAGTGGGCACAACCCTCCGGGTTGCGCCCCTGCCCACTCGATGGCCTCAGTATAACACCGCCCGGCGGAAGGTCAATGACAATAAAGAGTGTAGTTTAATCTACTTTTCAATCTTTTTTTACTAGAATATAACATTTTCGTAGTACTATACGCTACATCAATCTCGCGGAAGACCATGCGACGGGGCTGAGCCGCGTAGTTGCCAGGGGGTAACGGGGCCTTCCTCCATGTCGAGGACAGAGCAGCGCCATGGCGCGCTGACGGCTCGCCCTGCCGCGCGACAGGAGGCCAGGTATGCTTCAGCGGATCGCGTTCCATTGCCGGTGGCTGCTGCTCATGGTTGTGGTTCTCCTGGGGCTGGCGGTTCTGCCCGCTGCCGCGCCCGTCGCCCAGGCACAGACAGCCCCCTATGTGGAGTTGCGCGGCTGGGCCGTGCTGCCCGCCGACACCTTCGCCGCCGGCCCGCCCTCGGGCTTCGCCATCAGCCCGGCCAACAACCGGCGTCCGCCCTTCGCCCAGCAGCCGGTGCAGGGCTTCAGCGCTGTACTGCCCCTCTGGAACGGCAACTGGCTCGGTCTCTCCGACAATGGCTTTGGGGCCAAGGGCAACAGCGCCGACTACCGGCTGCGCTGGTACGAACTCAGGGTGGATTTCGGCCGCAGAAGCGTTAGCGTTATCGGCTACACCGAGATGAGCGATCCCGACCGCCGCGTACCCTTCCCCATCGTCAACGCCAACCTCGACCGGGTGCTCACCGGCGGCGATTTCGACCCCGAGTCGTTCCGCCAGGCCCCTGATGGCACGTTCTGGGTCGGCGACGAGTTCGGCCCCTTCCTGCTGCACCTCGACGTCCGCGGCCGCCTCCTGGAGCCGCCCTACGCCACGCCCGTGCCCCCCGCGCTGCGACCCTTCGCCCGCGGGCTGGATGTGGTGAAGTCTCCCGAACATCCCGACTTCGCGGCGCTGCCCACGCCCGAAGCGCGCCGCGCCGCCGCCAATCTGCCCACCAGCCGCGGCTTCGAAGGCCTGGCCCTCAACACGAGCGGCACGCGCCTCTATCCCCTGCTCGAAGGGCCGCTCTTCGACGACCCGGTGCGGAACCGTCTGCTCCTGCGCGAATTTGACCTGGCGACGAAGCAGTATACCGACCGGATCTGGTTCTACCCCATGGAGGCGCCCAACCACGCCATCGGCGAGCTGACGGCGATCAACGACCGGGAGTTTCTGGTGATCGAGCGCGACGCTGGCGAAGGTCCCACGGCCCTCTTCAAGCGCATCTACCTGGTGAGCCTCGACCGGGTGAGCGAGGGTGGCGTACTGCAAAAGGAGCTGCTGGTAGACCTCATGCAGATCACCGACCGGAACAAAATCACCCGCCCCGAGGAGGGCGCCTTCGGCTTTGGGCCGATCTTCAAGTTCCCCTTCGTAACTATTGAGGCTGTCTACCCGGTGGACAGCCGCACGCTGCTGGTGCTCAACGACAACAACTACCCCTTCAGTGCCGGCCGGCGGCCCGGACTGGCCCCCGACGATAACGAATTCATCCTGGTGTATCTGCCGAAGAGCTTGAATCTCAAACGACAGTAGCTGCGACGACACGCCAGGCCCTCAGACGGGCAGGGAATGGGGAAACCGGGTTTTCCCCATTCTTTATATCGTCAACGCGGCCAGGCGCCGGAGCAAACGCTGGTAGAAGCGCCGCTGCCGGCCAAACTGGGTGAGTTGCGGCGTGATACAGATGTCCAGGTGGTCCATGCCCCGCTCCCAGCAGAAGTGCCACTGCCCCGGCGCAAAGGCGCTTGATGGGGTGTTGGCGTCGAACTTGGCGCCGGCGGGGTGGTTTCCATTGGTGAAGGGGTGGCGCTGCGAAACTGTCGGCGCCAGGCCATCATTCTCCCACCAGTCGGCGCTACGAAAGTTGGCCAGCGGGATGGGCGGATAGGCGAACTCCTTGCGCCCCATATAGGTGGAGAGGCCCAGCAGCGCCGGGTTCATGCGAAAATCCGGGTAGTGGCGGCCGCTGATCAGGCCCGCGCTGGTCTGTTCAGTGATGTAGGCGAAGTAATAGGTGTGCGGATACGTATTCCAGACGCCGTTATCGGCGTAGGCCCCCTGCAACGAGAGGCTGTAGGCGACGTTGTCGGCGCCCCAGAAGAAGGGTGACCCGGCCAGGCGGTTGAGGTAGTCGAGGAGGGTCTCATCGGCGCGCCGGCTGAAACCCCAGTGCTGCAGGTCGAAATCGTAGAGCACCTCCAGGAAGCGCCCGGTGGCGGTGGTAAACATTTCGAGCATCAGCGCGATCAGAACGATGCCGTTCTCAGGTTTGAGTCGCCCGCTCTGCTCGTCCACGCCGAAGAAGTAGGTTAGTGTGCTGCCGTTAAGCACTCCCGAAATGGCGCTGATCGAGGCGACCCGGCGGGCGTCGCTGCCCCAGCCCCAGGCATCGCTGGCCAGCAGATGCTGCAGGCAGCGGATCGTCTGCGCGCCCAGGCTGTGACCCACCAGATGCACCGGATTGCTGGCGCTCCAGTCGGGCGCAAAGCCCTTGCCGGTGTAATCGCGCCCGAAACGCGCGTGACCGGCCTGCGTGGAGTGTTCAGCTCCATAGTCCACCCGCGCGCCCTTGATCTGCGCCGCCAGTTCGCAGGCGCGGTCGTAGGCTGAACTGATCGGCCCCACGCTGGCCTCGAAGCGCGGCAGCGGCGAGGCTACGCGGAGCGCGCTGCCCAGTAGTTCAGCGGCTCCAGTTCGTTGGGTCCAAAGCCGAACAGGCCGTGCTCGAAGATGACGGGCCGATGGTTGGGCATAGGGACCTCCTTTAAAAGGGAAGGCTATGTGATGACGGACAGTAACGACTAATTAGTCTGTAAACGAAGTTTCCTTGCATTTCCGCCCCCCTCCCAACCTCCCCCCCGATCGGGGAGGCGTCGGATTCCCTCCCCCGGCGGGTTTAGGGGCGGACAGAACGCATGAGCGCAGATGTGATTCATGGCGTTGGGATGCGCTGTTTCATCCTCACTCTCTGCCCCTCTCCCGCGTGCGGGAGAGGGGAGGCCAGAACCGTGCTCGGAGCAGTTCCAATGCGGTAGCGCCGGTGTTCGCTCGGGTGTTCTGTCCGCCCTTAAACCCCAGCGGGGGAGGGTTGGGGAGGGGGGGTTTGCCGAAAAACTTCGTTCACAGACTAATAAGTTACAACGATGGGTCTCACAGGACGGAGCCGTCATCCGCGCAGGCGGACGCCCGGCTTATGAAGATTAAGAATATAAACCGGTATTCGCTCTGTAGCCCAGCGGCTGAAGCCGCGGGCTACGGATGCGAAGCCCGCCTGCGCGGGCTATGCCGGATTTAATTCTTAATCTTCATCAGCCGGTGCAGGCGCAACACCCGCTGCCAGCGGCAAGTTTTGGGTAATGTACAAGCCTGATGAGAGGGTCTGGCAAGGCGTAGCCCTCCCAGGGTTTTCCTGCCCGGTCCGGGTCGAGTTCGGCGCGTCGGCAAATCTCGATGAGTCCTGACAGAGCATAGTCCTGCCAGGCTTTTCTTACCGCCACTCTCGAAGTCTCCCTGGTGATCGAACCGTTCGCCAGGGTAGCGATTTTGATCCGCCCACATAACGCAGCGCGTTGTACACTGAGAGCCATGGGCGCGCACAGCGGGGCGCGAGGGGTATAGATTCCCCTCTGGACCGCATGACATCGAAAGCGAGGTAGCACAATGGCCCATATTCTGATGATCGTCCCCCCCGAGCAGTTTCGTGACGAAGAGCTGTTTGAAACCCGCGCCGAACTGGAGCGGGCCGGCCATAGCACGGTAGTGGCCAGCACAACTAACCGGCCCTGCAGCGGCATGCTCGGCGGGCGGGTGATGCCAGGGCTGACCCTGGCGCAGGTTGATCCCGAAATCTTCGACGGGGTCGTGTTCGTGGGCGGATTGGGCGTAAAGCGCTACTACCACGACCCCCAGGCCCTGCGCATTGCTCGCGCCATGCACGAACGGGGCAAACTGGTGGCGGCTATTTGCCTGGCCCCGGTGGTGCTGGCTAACGCCGGGCTGCTTACGGGCCGCAATGCCACGGTCTCGGCAAGCGAGGCGAAAACCCTGGAACGCATGGGCGCCCATTACTGCGGGCCGGGGGTGGCAGTGGACGGCAACATTATCACCGCCGACGGCCCGACCAGCGCCCGTCGCTTTGGTCAGGCGATCGCCGCTCATTTCGCTCCTGTTGTCGTGTAGAAGCGTGGCGCGGCACGGCGCACCTCCGCCTCTTCTCCCAGCCTGTTTCAGGGCGGACAGGCAGGGGCGACCGTCCGGTCGCCCCTGCCGCTTGCTGCGGCAGGTGGATTATGCTTTCCCCATAAGCGGCGCGGAATAAGATACCTCTATTCGGGTTCCAGGAGGGCTGCTCCCTCCCCCGCGAGACCTTGCCGCCCCGTGCGCATAAACGCAGCAAATTTGCTATAATAGGGCTCACACCTCCCCTTTTCCAACATAAAAGCATGTTTCGGCCCGGCCCGAGAGCCGGGGGGCACGCACCCTTCTGCTCAAAGACCGCTTCGAGACGATGTTGCTGTCCCCCTGACTCCGGAAGCGCCGCCGAACCATGCCTGAAGGAGTCAGACCGTGTCTACCCCCGCCGGGCCACGCCGGGTCACCCTGTTCGTCACCTGCATCGTAGACCAGCTCTACCCCGAAATTGGCAAGGCCACGGTGCAGATCCTCGAACATCTGGGGGTTGCCATCCACGTGCCCCGTGGCCTGACGTGCTGCGGCCAGATGGCCTTCAACGCCGGTTTCCGCGACGAGTCCTACGCCGTGGCCGGGCGGACGATCGAGTTATTGCGCGGCCAGGGCGACGTGGTGCTGCCCTCCGGCTCGTGCGCGGCGATGATCCGCCACCTCTACGCCGAACTGTTCGCCCACAGCCCCTACGCTCGTCCCGCTGCTGAACTGGCCGCCCGCACTTACGAACTGACCGAGTACCTGGTGGACGTGCTGGGTATCACCGACATTGGCGCCCATTATCAGGGGCGCATCACCTACCACGATGCCTGCCACGGTCTGCGCTTCCTCGGGGTTGGGCGCCAGGCCCGCGCGCTGCTGGCGCACGTCCGCGAGGCGGAGATACATCCGCTCCCGAATTGCGAGACCTGTTGCGGATTCGGCGGATTGTTCGCCATCAAGCAGCACGCTATCTCCGAAGCGATGCTCGACCGAAAAATCCGTGATGTTCAGGCGACAGGGGCCGATCTGCTCGTGACCGGCGACGCCTCATGTATGACCCAGATCGGCGGCGGGCTGTCGCGCCGCAGCATCCCGACCCGTGCGCGCCACATCGCCGAAGTGCTCGCCAATATGGTGGATGCCCGACCGGTGTAAGGCCGCGGCAGAAGGAGGCGGGGGACGGCTTCGCTGTCCCCGCAGATTTATCCATCACCGCCGGGTTGCCAGATCACCGGAAGATTATGTAACGTTATGAGCACCCATACCCTCCACTTCTTCGAGCGGGTTGATACCGCTCTCCACGACGCCACCCTGCGCACGGCGCTGGACCGGGCCACCGCGCGCTTTGTCGGCAACCGCGCCAGGGCCATGAGCGCCCTCAGCGACGCCGACAGGCTGCGCGACCAGGCTCGCGCGCTGCGCGCCCACGCCCTCAGCCGCCTTGATGAGCTGCTTGAGCGCCTTGCCGAGCGCGTCGAGGCTCGTGGCGGGCATGTCTGCTGGGCCAGCGACGGCGAGCAAGTTAAACGCTACATCACCGATCTGGCCCGTAGCCGCGGCGTGCGTTCGATTGTCAAGTCCAAGTCTATGGCCTCCGAGGAGATCCACCTCAACGAGGCCCTCGAACAGGCCGGGATCGAGGTGGTGGAGACCGACCTGGGGGAGTACATTATTCAGATTGCCGGTGAGACGCCCTCGCATATTATCGCCCCGGCCATCCACAAAACCCGCGAGCAGGTCGGCGCGCTGTTCGAGAAACATCTGGGCATGCCGCCGACGACCGAGGTGCCGCCGATGATCCGCACCGCGCGCCAGGCCCTGCGCCAGCGCTTCCTGCGCGCCGATATGGGCATCAGCGGGGTCAATTTTGGCGTCGCCGAGGAGGGGGCGATTGTCATCATCGAGAACGAGGGCAACGCCCGTTTGACCACTACCGTGCCGCGCATCCACGTGGCGATTATGGGCATCGAGCGCATTGTCGAGCGCCTCGAGGACCTGGGGGTGCTGCTGCAGGTGCTGGCCCGCTCGGCCACCGGCCAGAAACTCTCGGTGTACACCAGCATCATCAGCGGCCCGGCCCGCCCCGGCGAGGCGGATGGACCGGAGGAGTTCCATCTGGTGCTGCTCGACAATGGCCGCTCGCAGATCCTCGGCGGGCAGTATGCCGAGGCGCTGATGTGCATTCGCTGCGGGGCCTGCCTCAACGCATGTCCGGTCTACCAGAGCATTGGCGGCCACGCCTACGGCGGGGTCTATTCCGGGCCAATCGGCGCCATTCTGACGCCTCTGCTCCAGCCCGATCTGCCCGACAGTCACCTCCTGCCGCACGCTTCGTCGCTCTGCGGGGCCTGCCAGGAGGTCTGCCCGGTGCGCATCGCCATCCCCGACCTGCTGCTGCGCCTGCGGGCCGACGCGGTCAGGGCTGGCAAGTTCCACCCCATTGAGAAACCCGCCATCCAGGGGTATGCTACCATGATGAATAATCCCGCCCTCTACCGGGTCGGCGGCAAATTCGCCCACCTCGGCGCGCGCCTGCTGCGGCGCAAGGGTCGCATCCGGCGCCTGCCCCCGCCCCTGCACCTCTGGACCCGGGGGCGCGATTTCCCGGCCCTCCCCGCCCAGACCTTCAGCGAGTGGTGGGAGGAACGCGAACGCCAGCGACGTAGCGGGTGATTGTAAGGAGTCCCGTCAATGGTTGCGACCTCTCCCTTGCCGCCAGTCGTCGCTCCTGCCAGGCGCCGCTTTACGGTAGACGAGTACTACCGCATGGTCGAGGCCGGAGTGCTGTGTCCCGATGAACGGCTGGAACTGCTGGACGGGGAGATTATGCAGATGAGCCCGATCGGTTCCCGGCATGCGGCGACGGTGTCACGCCTCAATGCCCTCTTCGGTGGCGCTTCGACCGGGCAGTACATC
Organism: Chloroflexaceae bacterium; assembly: GCA_025057155.1. Lineage (NCBI taxonomy): Bacteria > Bacillati > Chloroflexota > Chloroflexia > Chloroflexales > Chloroflexaceae > Chloroflexaceae bacterium. The sequence continues at coordinate 23,337 of JANWYD010000010.1, read as the reverse complement.
ATCAGCGTTCAGAACCCCGTGCGCCTCTCCCAGCACAGCGAGTTGCAGCCCGATGTCGCCCTGCTGCGCTACCGCGCCGATTACTATGCCGCGGCCCACCCGACTCCCGCCGACGTTTTGCTCCTGGTCGAGGTGGCCGATATTACCCTGGCTTTCGACCGCGACCGCAAGTTGCCGCGCTACGCCGAGTCCGGCATCGCCGAGGTCTGGATCGTTGACCTGGAACGGCAGCAGATCGAGCAGTGCCATACGCCTGCGGGCGCTCAGTACCGATCACGCCAGATCTGGACCCGCGGGGAAACCGTCGCCTGCCACGCTATTGCTGGCCTCTCGATTGCGGTGGACGCGATCTTCGGATGAGACGTAGGGGTAGGGGGAAACCAGGATTCCCCATACCCCTCCAACCGGCTATTCAAATGGATTGCCAATGAGCCGCGATCACATCCTCGCCAACCTGCGCACGAGTCTGGCCTCCAGCCGCCCGTGGCTGGAAGAGGCCGCCAGCGTTGCGCCCCACGCCCCGCCGCCCTTCGTCCATCCGCCGGCTGCCGATCTGGTGGCGCAATTCTGTGAGGAACTGGCGAAGCTCGAAGGCCGCGCCTACCCGGTCACCGATGTAGCGGAGGCTCTGGAGTTAATCCAGCGGCTGCTGGATGAACGGAATGCCCGCCAGGTGCTGGCCTGGGATCTGGAGCAGATTGACCTGCCTGGTCTCGCCGCCATGCTTGAGGGGCGCCGGGTGAACATCCTCAACGCCGATGTGCGCGGCCCCGAACGGAAGGAACGCCTGCAGATCCTGGAGCCGGCGCCGGTATGTCTCTCGGGGGTGGATTGCGCCATCGCTGAAAGCGGCAGCCTGGTGCTGCGTCACGGCCCCGGGCGCCCCCGTCTGGCTTCGCTCCTCGCTCCGACCCACATCGCCATCGTGCGCCGCTCCCAACTGGTGCGGGGGCTGGGCGAGGCCCTGGCGCTGCTGCGGGAGCGCTATGGCGCGGCGCTGTTCGACGCCACCAGCCATTTGACCTTCATCACCGGCCCGTCACGCACTGCGGACATTGAAATGACCCTTTCCCTGGGGATCCACGGCCCGCCCGAGGTCCACGTGGTGGTGGTAACGTAGGGCCGAAGCATTGGCTACGCCAATGCTTCGGCTCTACGTCAGCCCAACAACAGAGTTCATGATCCCATCCGCCCGTCCAACCATCTACGTTACCCGGCGTTTGCCGGCAGCAGCGATGCGCCTCCTGGAGGAGACATGCCAGGTCAACCTCTGGGACGAGGTGGAGCGGCCCATTCCGCGGGCCGAGTTGCTGCGCGGGGTGGCCGACGCCGAGGGTCTGCTGAGCCTGCTTACTGATCGAGTGGACGCTGAGGTGCTTGCCGCCGCCCCGCGGCTGCGGGTAGTGGCGAACATGGCTGTAGGCTACGACAACATTGACGTAGCGGCCTGCACCGCCCGGGGTGTGCTGGTGACCAACACCCCCGACGTGCTGACCGAGACGACCGCCGATCTGGCCTGGGCGCTGATGCTGGCCGCAGCGCGGCGTATCGTCGAGGGCCAGCGCCTGATCGAGGCGGGCGCCTGGGGACCCTGGCATCCCTTGCAGATGGTGGGAGTGGATGTCTACGGCGCGACGCTGGGGGTGGTCGGCGCCGGGCGCATCGGCGGGGCGGTGCTGCGCCGAGGCTGCGGCTTCGCCATGCGCCTGCTCTACCACAACCGCCGCCCAGCCCCGGCGCTGGAGGCCGCGACGGGGGCGGCGTACCGGCCCTTCGACGACCTGCTGCGCGAGAGCGACTTCATCGTGGTGTGCGCGCCGCTGACGCCGGAAACCCGCGGCATGTTCGGGGCGCGCGAGTTTGCCCTGATGCGCGAGACGGCGGTTTTCGTCAACGTGGCGCGCGGGCCGCTGGTGCGGGAGGAGGACCTGGCAGCGGCGCTCCGCGTCGGGCGCCCGCGCGCCGCGGGCCTCGATGTCTTTGAGCAGGAGCCGATTGGCCCTGATCATCCGTTGCTGCGCCTGCCCAACTGCGTGTGCGTGCCACATATTGGCAGCGCCACCCTGGCCACGCGCACGCGAATGGCCACCCTGGCCGCCGAGAATCTTGTGGCCGCCCTCAGCGGGCGGCCACCCCTGACGCCGGTCAACCTCACGGAACTCGCAGCCCCTGAGCGGGCCGCCCCTTCGTGGAAGCATGGGGCAGCGGATCGATAAGCCGGCCCAGCCAGGCCGCCACCAGCAGCGCGTGGAGGTAGCGCGGCTCGCCAACGGGGTGAGCGGGCCGGGGCGCGGCGCAATATCGCGTGTACACAGGGCGCTCGCCGGTGGGGGGAGGCGCTACGCTCGAAGGGGCAGGGCGGCTCGGCGCACGCTCATGCTGGATCGTCATCGCCATCCTCCTTCCTGCCGCGGGTCGTCGGTGCTGGAAGCATCGCCCGCATCGTGGTAGAGTATCTGGGTCTGACATAAGTAGCATAGCACGCTTTAGCGGCTTTAGCTATAGGCAAACTTCCACAATTATGTCGCATCGCTCCCCCGGCGCAACCTGCGCGCCGCAACGACACCGGGATCAGAGCCAGCGCGGCTTCACCGCTCCACACGAGAAGTTTTTCCGGGAAGGCTTCGCCCTTCCACGCCTCCCCGGAACATGCTACGCGGCTTCGCCGCACACCAGTGCTATGAAAAAGCACGTTCCCGGCAGGCCAGGGCCCTCCTGGACCCTCCCTGTCAGACTGATAGCGTTCCTGATCGGTCCGTTGCTTGCCATGGTCCTCGTGGCCGGCGCTCTTGCAGCGTCCGCGGCGAGCCGGCCGGCGCAGAGGCCGACTTCCGCTGCCGATCCCTTTCTCGCGGCCCAGGCAGCCGCGCTGCTCCCGGCCTATATTGGCGACCTGGCCCGCGCCGCCGAATGGGATCGCTACACTATCGTCGCTACAGCCGACCCCGCCACACTGACCGTGCGCGGCACGCTTAGCGTCACCGTTACCAACCGCTCGGTCCTGAGCTATGACCGGCTCTACTTCCGGCTCTATCCCAACCATCCCGACTTTGGCGGCCGTCTCGTCGTTACCGCGGCCAGGGTCAACGGCGGGCCTGCGGTCTCAGGCGTCGAGCAAGGCGACACCCTGCTCTGGCTGACTTTGCCGCGGGCGCTGCCGCCGGGTGGCGTGGCGCGCGCCGATCTGCGCTTCGTCGCCCAGACGCCGCGCGGGGCCAGCGCTCGCACCTTTGGGGCCTTCAACCAGGAGGCCGGCCTCTGGTCGCTCGCCAATTTCTATCCCGTGCTCGCCCGGCAGTTCATCGAGAGCGGCTGGGACCGACGCTCGATTGAGAGCCGCGGTGACTTTACAGTGACCAACGTAGGACTGTACGATGTAACCGTGGAGTTCCCGGCCGAATGGACCCTCGTCAGCACCGGTGTGCGGGCCGACACCCTGCCGGGCCGCGCGGCGATGCGCCGCGAACGGCTGGTGAGCGGCCCGCAGCGCGAGTTCTACCTTGGATTGACTCGCGGCCTGGAACAGGCAAGCGCAGTGGTGGATGGCACGCGCATCATCAGCCACTACCAGCCGGCAAACGCCGACGCAGGGCGGCAGGCGCTGCGTTTCGCCGAGCAAGCCCTGCGGACCTTCAACGCGCGCTATGGCCCCTATCCTCTGGCAGAACTCGACGTCGTACAGGGCGCCATGACCAGGTTCCTGGGCATGGAATACCCCGGCGCGGTCCTGATCGAGCAGACCCTCTACCGCGACAACGACCGGGTGCTGGAAACCACTATCGCGCACGAGATCGCTCACCAGTGGTGGTACAGCCTGGTAGGCACCGATGCTCAGGGCGAGCCGTGGATTGACGAGGGACTGGCCAGCTATGCCCAGGCGCTCTACTACGAAGCCACCGGCGACAGCGTGCGGGCAGCAGAGGAACTCGAATACTTCCGCAGCGTGTATCGCCGCCTGCGCGAAGCGAAGCGCGACGCGCCACTGGCAACGCCGCCCGGCGCCCTGAGCGGCAACTATGTGCCCGTGGCCTACGCCAAGGCCGCGCTCTTCTTCCACGCCCTGCGCGGGCAGATCGGTGAAGAGAGCTTCGGACGGTTCCTGCAGCGCTACCTGGCTGAAGGCAAATACCGCGAAACCGCCGGGCCGGACGTACTGCGCGCCGCCGAGGCCGCCTGCCAGTGCGAACTGGATAGTCTCTACCAGGACTGGGTGCTCAGCGCCGCCCCGGTAGCGATCCCGTAATCATTGCGGCGTCGCAGGGCAACCTGGCGCCCCAGGGTCAGGGTAAACGAGTTCCTGGGAGGGCTACGCCCTGCCAGACACTCCCAAGATAAAGAGGCAACTATGAGCCAATCTGACGATACCTCCCGGCTCACGCACCTCGACGAGCAGGGCCAGGCACAGATGGTAGACGTAGGGGCAAAGGCCGACACCCAGCGCGAGGCGGTGGCGCGGGGCAGCATCACCATGCAACCGGAAACCCTACGCCTGATTATGAGCGGCGCCGCGCCAAAGGGCGACGTGCTGGCCGCAGCGCGCATTGCAGGCATCATGGCGGCCAAGCGCACACCTGAACTGATTCCCCTGTGCCACACCCTGCTGCTGACCCACGTGAGCGTAGCGATCGAACCAGACGTCGAGGCGAACGCCTTGTGCATCGAGGCGCGCGTGCGCACCCGCGGGCCTACCGGCGTCGAGATGGAGGCCCTGACTGCCGTGAGCGTAGCGGCGTTAACGATCTACGATATGTGCAAGGCGGTAGATCGGGGGATGCGCATTGGCGATATTCGCCTGGCCGAAAAACGGGGCGGACGCAGCGGCGAGATCGTGCTGGAGTAGGTTTCCGAACCAGACGTCGGTCCGGGAGAGCTGCGCTCGCCCGGCGTCTCACCTCAGACAAGAGCGCGGAGAACCGAGAGTTCCCCGCGCTCCTCCAACCGGCCATCAGCGGCAGCAACAGACGCAAACCGGCGCACGACGACGAGAGCGTTTCTTACGTCAGAGGCCCGCCAGCGAGCGTCCCGACCGTGCCCAACGCCCGGCGCAGACGTCCAAGCTCCGCCGCGATGGCCTCAACCTGTTCCATCCGCTGGAGCGACTGCTCTTCCAGAGCATCGCGCTGGCGTCGCAGATCGCGCAGGCGCTGCCGCACTCGCGCGCCGGCTGCTCCGGTGGTGGCGGTAAGCGTGGCGATCTCCTGTTCGAGATCGGCAAGCGACCAGGCCAATTCGGCCAGTTCAGCGTTGAGCGTCTTGTACGTGCTAAGCAGTTCGCGGTACCGCCGGGCAACGTCCTCGCGCTCCGCAGGAGTCACGGTATCGTTGTGCGTTCCCATTGACCGTACCCTCCTTGCTTGTAGCCGCACAAGATCATACCACACCCATTGATGACGTTTGTCCCGATCAACAGGGTCGGGGCAACCCGCGGGGTTGCCCCGACCGTCTATCTCCCGGCTGGCGCGGGGATGGGGAACCTTCTCAGGTGCAGGGTTTTATGGGCGAGCAGGGGTTTTCGGCATTCCAATGCGCTTACGGTCCTCACCCCCCGCCCCCCTCTCCTGCAAGCGGGAGAGGGGGGAGTTGGGCGTCCCAATGCCCCGGATGGCGCATGCGACGCGAGGAAGCGCCGAAAAACCCTACACCTGAGAAGATGGGGAACCCCGGTTTTCCCCCCTTCACCCGGCGGCGACCGGCCATTCCTTCCACTTGACATCGAACAAAAGTTCTACTATACTGGCCGCCAGGAAAGGCGTCCACCCAGCGAGGTCGGCAATGATGATCACCTGGCGCACCGTCGCCCTGCCGCGACACCGTTCGTACTCGCCGCAGCGCTCCGCAGAAGAACCGATTGCGCTAACCGTCTATCGTTACGGTTTCCTGCCCGCTCGCTTCCAGAGCCGGGGCGTGCTCCATCTAATTGTGCAGGTCGAGGCGCTGTGGGAGGAGGCGGGGCGCGGGCGTCGCGCTGATCGGCGCTACTTTGCCGTCCGTTGTGCTGATGGACGCCGTTGCATCCTGTTTCAGAACCTGCGTGCCGGCACCTGGCACGTGCGCTGGTAGGAGGCATCCATGCCGCCCAGACGTCCGCCCTTCCTGGTCTGGTACGACGATAACCCGAAACTGAGCATCGCGCGCAAAATCGAGGAGGCAATAGCCGCCTATCGCCGTCGCTTCAACGGTGTACGTCCAACGTTGATCCTGGTTAATGAGGAGGAACTGACCGACGTGGCCGGGGTGCAGGTGCGCAGCGCACCTACGGTGCGCCGTAACACCTACTGGGTGGGCCAGGTCGAAGGGCTGGAAGAGACGCCCTGCGCGACAGGGACGTAGTACCATTTCGGATTGTAGATTTTGGATTGCAGATCGCGGTATACGGGGCCATGGAGCGCAACCCTCCGGGTTGCACTCCATGGCATGGCCTGGCCCCCCCCAGAGACCGACCGGATAAGCTGGTTAGCCGGTTACACGCTGCTAGCGAGGCGGCTATGCCTTGCCATCGAGCACGGCCAGCCCGTAGAGGGCGTGGGGATTCTGGGGATTGATCGCCAGCACGTTTTCGAGAGCCGTGCGCTGGTCCTCCGGGTCATCCACGGCGCCGCTGAGCCATAGCCAGGCTTCCTCGTTGCGCTCGTCGGCCTCCACGACCTGGAGGAGCAGTTCACGCGCTCGTTCCTTATTTCCCTGTTGGAGCGCCAGGGCGCCCTCATACAGCAAGGTGGCCAGTCTGGTATCCACTGTTCAGGTGCTCCTTTGGAATAGTTTCGCTGCGCGAGCGCTTCATTGACCATTCGGGGAGGGTGGAACGGCGCGGCTCTCCGCGATCCTTCCGTTCCGTGTGCGGCAGCAAGCGTATTTCCGGCGTTGCCCGGGCGTTTGTTCGCCGCGGGAGAAAGGGGTAAGCGCGGGGATTATCCCTCCCCGCGCCCCTGCATCTTGTCAGGCAGGCGCGAACCCTCCCGTTGAACTTGGATAATTTGCGCCAGGATGCTCACAGCAATCTCTTCGGGTGTTTTCGCCCCGATAGGCAGACCAATCGGCCCATGAACGCGCGCCAGGTCAGCCTCGCTAAAGCCTTCGGCCCGGAGGCGCTCCAGACGCCGCGCATGGGCGGCCCGGCCGCCCAGCGCGCCTATGTAGCGTGCCGGCGAGCGCAAAGCGACCCGCAGCGCCGGATCATCAAGCCTGGGGTCATGGGTGAGTACGGCCACGCAACTGCGCGCATCAAGGCGCCCTTCAAGCGCCTCGTCGGGCCAGGCCAGCACCACTTCGTCCACATGGGCGAAACGCTCCTGGCTGGCGAAGGCCGCGCGGGGGTCCACCACCACGGTACGCAGGCCGAGCACGTTCGCCATCCGCGCCAGGGCCGTGGCGATGTGCACCCCTCCCACCATGTACAGGCTCGGCGGCGGTACGAAGCTCTCAATGAACACCGCCGCCTTCCCGCCTGCCAGTTCGACCGCGCCGCTGGCGCCCCGCGTCAGGAACTCCTGAGCCACATGGACCGCCGCCTGGTCCAGGCCCGCATCACCCAGACTTCCCTCAACACTCCCACCGGCTTCGATCAGCAGTCTGGCGCCAGGACCCGACGGCCCGCGGATGACAGTTACCGTCGCCATCGGGCGCTCCGCGCGGACCGGCTCGCGCAGCGGCTCTACCAGCACCTCGATCGTGCCGCCGCAGGCCAGGCCAACCTCCCAGGCCATTTCGTCGGCGACGCCGAAACGCAGCAGTCGCGCCTCGCCGGTCGCCAGGGCCTCCTGGCAGGCCACGAACACCGCGCCCTCGATGCAACCGCCGCTCACCGAGCCGGCCATGGCCCCGCTCGAAGACACGAACAGCTTCGCGCCGACCTGCCGCGGTGAAGAGCCTGTGGTTCGCACGACAGTCGCCACCGCCACCCGCTCACCGCGGGCCAGCCAGGTGTCGATGGTTTCCAGATACTCGCGCATCTGCCGGTCCTGGTGCAATGGTCCATCGCCGATTCGGGGCGGCGCCTCCAGATACTATCGAAGTATTGGCGAACCCCCAACCTCATTTTGGATTGCGGACTGCCATAATTAGTCTGTGAACAAGGTTTTTCGGTAACCCCGCCCCCTCCCCAGCTCTCCCCCGCCGGGGGAGGGAGTCCGGCCCCTCCCCCCAACGGGGGGAGGCTGGGAGAGGGGCGGAAAGGCAATGAAACTTCGTTCACAGACTAATAATTAAGAATTAAATCCGGTATAGCCCGCGAAGGCGGGCTTCGCATCACAATCCAAAATCGGCAATCCAAAATCGCGTCAGCCCGTCTGCCGGGCCGGAGCGGGAACGCCGCTCCGCCGCCGCACATCATAGTACTGCCAGAACCACACGGCAGCAACAATGGCGATGCCGACCAGATCGGTCAGCAGGCTGGGCCAGAAGCAGAGGAAGGCGCCAAAGGCGGCGATCAGCCATTCCCACCAGGTGGTGCGGCGCACCAGGAAGAACATCGAGACGGCCGAAAACGCCAGTGTGCCCATAGTGCCTGAGAAGAACGCCAGAGCCACATCGTGGAACACCAGCTCCTTCAGAGGTTGTCCACCCTCGCCAAGCAAGAGAATGGCCGGAGTAAAGGCGAACAGGAAGGGCATAACGTAGAGCAACTTGGCAAACTTGAAGGAGGTCCACCCGGTCTTCCAGGGGTCAGCTTTGGCGATGGCCGCTCCGGCATAGGCAGCCACGCAGACCGGAGGGGTGATATTGCTGTCCTGGCTGAACCAGTAGACGATCATATGAGCGGCGAGCAGAGCCACGCCCATATCGGTGAGGGCCGGCACCGTCAGCACCGCAGTGATCAGGTAGGCCGCCGTCACCGGCACGCCCATGCCCAGGATCAGCGAGGCCAGGCCGATCAGGATGATCGCGACAACCAGATTGCCGCCGCTGAGTCCGACAATGATGTTCGTGAAGCGCTGGCCGATGCCGGTGGCGTAGATTGTTCCGACAATGATCCCGATCACGCCGACGGTCGCACCGATCACCAGCGTATCGCGCACGCCGTCCTGCATGGCCTGAAGCACATCGCGCACCAGGCGCACCGCGCTGCGCCCCAGGGCGTGCATCACGTTGCCGCCGAGGGCCGCCGGGTTGCGCAGGTCGGCACGGTTCTCCGCGGAAAGCGCTATCAGCACGACACAACAGATAATTGACCAGAACGCCGCATAGCCGGGTGAGTAGCCGATCAGCATCAGCACGATGATCACCAGCAGCGGAGTGGCCATGTACCACTCTTTACGCAGGATGTCAATCGCCCGCATGTCGATTTCAACGCCTTTGAGGCCATGTTTTTTGGCCTCAAAGTGCACCATCGTCAATACTGAGAGAAAGTAGAGGATCGCCGGAAAGATTGAAATCGCCACAATCGTCGGATAAGGCGTGGCGGTCAATTCAGCCATCAGGAACGCACCGGCGCCCATCACCGGAGGCATGAACGAACCGCCGATCGATGCCGCAGGTTCGATGGCCCCGGCCACGTGGGGCCGGAAACCGGCCTTCTTCATCAGGGGGATGGTGAAGGTGCCGGTGCTGACCGTGTTGGCGATGGGACTGCCGGAAATCGAGCCGAAAAGGGCCGAGGAGATCACCGCCACCTTGGCCGGGCCGCCAGTGCTGCGCCCTGCCAGGGCCAGCGGCAGGTCAATGAAGAACTTGCTCGCCCCCGACTTGCGCAGAAAGGCCCCAAAGAAGATGAACAGAATGACGTAGGAGACCAGCACGTTGGCCATGACGCCGAATACGCCCTCCTGGTCGAAGAAGAGCGTCGTGGCGGTGCGCTGCGGCGTCCGCCCGCGGTGGGCGAAGGCCCCCAGCACAGGCAGATCGTAGAGCACGTAGCCAAAGCGCAGGTAGAGGATAAAGACGATGCCGATGATCGTCATTGACCAGCCGAGCACGCGCCGGGCAATCTCAAGCGAGATGATCAGCCCGATGACGGCAATGACGAAATCAGTCTCGTTGTACGCTCCAGCGCGAAACTGAAGCTGGCGGAAGTTGAGAATGTAGTAGCCCACCGTCGTAACGGTCAGGGCGATCAGGATGAGATCGATGACGCTGGGGCCATGGCGCGGGGCCAGTAGCGCGCGCAGCCACTCGGGCAGCCGGTCGAGCCATCTCTCCACGTGAGGGCGGGCGCGGCTCCGTCGGGGAATGGCGGGGTAGAGCAGCAGGATGAGAATGTAGGTCAGCATCACGTAGATGCCCCGCTGCCACTGCACCGGCGCCGGAAGCGTGCCGGCCGTGTAGATGTAGAAACCGGCCATCCCGACGGAGATGACGGCCACTACCGTGGCCCAAAAGCGATTCAGCGTGCGCGTGGAGGGTTCGTCGTACTCCTTGAGCTTCTGTAGTGTCGCTTCGTCAACGCTGTCTGCGCTACTGGCGGCGCCGGTATCCACTGGTTTCGGGTCATCGGCGGGTGGTTGCTGGTTGCCGGAGTGCTGCTCTGCCATGGCGACAGGATCTCCTCGTTGAGAATAGAGACACGGAACAGGGTGCAGACAGGGAAGTGACTTTTCCTGTTGTGGCGTCGCTTCATCTAGCTGCCCTCCCTCTCCACCACAGGTGGAGAGGGAGGGGGCCGGTGGGAGGATGAGGATCGTCTCCTCAGCCTAGCGCAGTTCATCAGGGATCTTTACTCCCTGCTCCTCCCAGAAGCGCACGGCGCCGGGGTGGAGGCGGTTGGCGATACCCTCGACGCCTTTCTCCAGTTGCACCTCCTGGGCCGACGGGTGGGCCTGGCGCAGGCGCTCAAGCCCCGCGTCGGAGAAGACGGCCTTCAGGGCGTTGTACACCACCTCTTCAGGCACGTCGGCATTGGCCACCCACAGGGCGGTATCCTGGAAGCTGGGAACGTCCTCATCCACGCCGGTATAGGCTCCACCGGCGAGCGTGCGGGCCGAGTAGAAGGGATAGGCCTCGAAGAAGCCTTTCTCAACTCCGGGGTTGTACACATCAATCAGGCGAATGTCGGTATAGGTCGTCGCCTCGGTCACGGAGGCGTTGGGGAACCCGGCGAGGATCCAGAAGCCGTCGAGCTGGCCATCGCCCATCGCGGCGGCAGCCTGCGAGTAGCCCAGGTACTCGACCTTCACTTTGTCGAGCAGACCCATGTGGCTGAGATAGCGCTCGGCAGAAAGCGCCGCGCCCGAACCGGCGTTCCCGAGGGCGATGCGTTTGCCGGGAAGATCGTTGACCGTCTCGATGCCGCTGTTCTTTGTGACCACTAGATGGATCACGCCGCCGTAAAGCGGGGCCACCGGCAGTACGTTGGTGTATTTCGTCGTATCATTCGGCAACTGGCCCTGGGCGCCCAGCGCCACGTCCCCCGAGTAGACGATGCCGAACTGAAAGTCGCCCGAATTGACGCTGCGCAGATTCTCGGCCGAGCCGCCGGTGCCTTCGGCGGTCAGTTCAAGGTTCGGGTCCGCCCCGGCGATGATCAGCGAGAGCACATCGGCGTAGACCTGGAACACCCCGCCGACGGGGCCGCCGCCGAAGGAGTAGCGGAGCTTCTGTCCACTCGCCGGGGGCGGCGCAGTCGGAGCGGGCGCGGTCGTAGGCTGGGCGGCGGGCGCGGTCGTGGGCTGGGCGGCGGGCGCGGTCGTGGGCGGGGTGGCAGGCGCGGCGCCGCCGCATCCGGCGACCAGCACGACAAGCGTGGCCAGCAGCAGGACTCTGAACGATGAAACCACCTTGTTTCCTCCTTGAGCTTCCTGGAGCGGACACCGAGATAACGGCGCATCGCCACACACGTTGTGGGATGCGAGCAGATGATCTACGCCGGGGAAACCGGAGGCGCATCCGTCGGGTTTTGGAGCGGAAGGATCCGGGAGGGTCGCGCCGTGTGCCCACCACGCCGATGATGTTGCCCACCGGGGCGCCTGCCCGCCCGCGAGGGTCGGGGCGCGCTGCACCTCGCATCCACTGCATCGATGAGGTTGCCCATAGGGCACGCGCTGGAACGGGAGGGTCCGGGAGGGCGAAGCCCTCCCAGAAACCCTCATCTCAGACCATTCGTGTAACTCCCCAGATGCGCCACGGGGTGATGACCGGAATTATACTTACAATATATGCTACGAGTCAATGCGTAAAGGTAAACAGATGACCATTCTCGCAAATTTCCGCGCGGAGCGCATCCGCGTGCCCGAAGTTACCCTCAACGTGGCCCTGGGAGGCGGCGGACCGCCCCTGCTCCTGCTCCACGGCTATCCGCAGACCCACGCCATGTGGCACAAGATCGCTCCCTCTCTGGCTGCCGATTTTACGGTGATCGCGCCTGATCTGCGCGGCTATGGGGATAGCGACAAGCCTCCCGGCGACCCTGAGCACGTGACCTACAGCAAACGCGCCATGGCCCGCGACGTGGCGGAATTGATGACCGCGCTGGGTTTCGAGCGCTTCGCCGTGGCCGGCCATGACCGCGGCGCCCGCGTGACCCACCGCCTGTGTCTCGATTACCCCGAACGGGTCACCCGCGCCGCCGTGCTCGATATTGTCCCCACCTCCACGATGTTTGCCACCGCCGATAAGGAGTTCGGGGACGCCTACTACCACTGGTTCTTCCTCAGCCAGCCTTACGATCTGCCGGAGCGGCTGATCGGCGCCGACCCGGAGTACTACCTGCGCGCCAAGATCGCCCGCTGGTCGCGCAATCCGGGCGCGTTCACCGAAGCGGCGCTGGCCGAATACCTGCGCTGCTTCCGCGACCCGGCCACCATCCACGCCACCTGCGAGGACTACCGCGCCGCGGCGAGCATTGACCTGGTTCACGACGCTGCCGACCTGCAACGCAGGCTCGCCTGCCCCTTGCTGGTGCTGTGGGGAGTGAACGGTTTTGTTGGGAAGAAGTACGATGTCCTGGGCATCTGGCGCGAGCGCGCGACCGATGTGCGGGGTCGCGGGTTGCCCTGCGGCCACTACCTGGCCGAAGAGGCGCCCGAGGAGACCTGCGCGGAACTGCGGGGGTTTTTTCTGGAAGCCTGAACTCGCGCCACGCGCGATGGGAGGGGGAAGACCTCCCAGAAAACTCCCCTGTCACCCGAAAGGGCGTGGCGGCGCGACCTGGCCCTCATCGAGGATGGCGAGAACGCGCTCGACCAGGGCGCGATCCAGGTTGTCCAGGTCCTCGCTGAGCCGGTCCAGGCTTCGTTCGCCGGCCCAGATCCGCTCGGCGGCCCGGCGCAGGCGCCAGCCCTTACGCTCGATGTCGCGCAGCGCCAGTTCCACCTCGGCTCGTTCGCCAACGTCGCCGCGGGCCACTGCGGCGATGCCCTGAAGCAGCGGCTCGAACTGCCGCAGCGCCTCCTCGCGACTGTCAGCGTCATCGCCGTCAAGCGGGGCAATCACGCCGGCGGCGGTGAGCCGCTCAAGCACCAGGTTGCGCTCGGCGAACGGCAGGGCGTCGAGGGCGACCTGCAGGCCCGCGCCGTCGCCCCGCTCCAGCGCCCCGCGCACTGCGGGCGGCAGGCTGGTCAGCAACTCTTCGGTGACCCCGGGATTGACGTCCTCGGCGGCGAAGCGGTGGCGCTCGGCGAAGTCCTGCAGACCGAGCTGCTCGAACAGGGCGGCGGCCTGCTCCAGGTAGGGGCGCGCCAGGTCCGGGCGCCCTTTGCGGCGCAGGGCCCACCCGTAGTTGCCGATCTGCGCCGCGGCGGCGTACTGTTCACCCGCGGCCCAGTAGAGGCGCACCGCCTGGTTCAACAGGTCGGTGGCCCGGGCCAGGTCCCCCTGCTCCAACAACGCGCGCCCCTGGACAATCAGGGCGTCGGCCTGCTCTCTGGGTGGTGTTTGCATTGCTGTTCCTTGTGATGATCGCGCAACCCGGAGGGTTGCGTGACAGTCTGTTTCCCGGGGGGCCGGGAAGTCTCTCAGGTGTAGGGTTTTTCGGGCGAGCAGGGGTTTTCGGCATTCCAATGCGCTTCCGATCCTCACCCCCCTGCCCCCCTCTCCACCTACGGTGGAGAGGGGGAAGTTGGGCGTCCCAATGCCTCGGATGGCGCATGTGACGCGAGGAGGCGCCGGAAAAACCTACACCTGAGAAGGCCGGGATGTGGGAAAACCCCGTTTCCTCGCCCTTCCTCAGAACGGCAGCGGAGCTGTCGGCGATCCCTCCACCGACCAGGAGATAGAGAAACCCCCGCGACGAAACTGCGTCAATCTGACGCACGCCCCTGCCGGACGTCAATGTCTGCTGTGGCCGCCGCTGCCTCATACGCGTGCGAGACCACAGTCGAGGCACACCCTGCCGGACGTCAATGTCTGCTGTGGCCGCCGCTGCTGCGATGACGAACAGATAACGCCAGTTGTATCACGCTCAGGCGACAGCGCGCAAGCGGGGATGGCGGCGTGCTGGAACAGCGATTGCGGCGCTTTGCGTCTTCGCGTTAACCGTTTCGAGAAAAGCTGCCGCAACGGACAGTTTCACAGCTCATGCGTCCGTTCCCGTGATGTGGTCTGCTCAAGCCTCTCAGCAGCCTCGGCGAAATAGACGCGCTGCGGTCCCATCAACGCGCGAAAGTGATCATAGCGCCGCTCGCTCTCCTGACCAAACGGCACATAGACGAATAGTTCATACGGTTGCGGGAGCTGCACAACGCTCTGGAGCGCCAGATACTCGATTGACCCTGCAGGGCTGTCGTGCGGCACGATAACCACCGTGCGCTCGATGAGCGGCACGGACGCCACGCCGATGGCGCGATGTTGGGCTTCTTTCCAGAGCGGCTCAAATTCGGCGTACTGCGCCTGGATATCCGCCAGCAGCGCGAGGAACGCTGGATCGTGCGCGATGAGGCGGGTGCGCCGGTAAAACACCTGCAGCGCCTGGAGCACATACGCTTCCCACAGCGTGTCCAGCCGGGCGCGCTGGCGCGGCGCGAACAGCGCGCCGACCATATGGATGCGCCCTGGCCCGGCCTGACTCGGCTGCCAGATCGCCTCGAACCCCGCGTTCCACGCCAGCAGATACCCGAGCGCATCCACGATAAAGGCCGGGAACGTCATCCGGAGCAGGAGCGGCTGGGCGAAGGCGCGGACATCGCCCAGGCGCGCCGGAGAATGGGCCGGTTCCGGCAGATACCCGGCGAGGAGCCAGAGATCATACGCCTCCCAGGGGCTCAACTGGTAGGCGGTGATAGCGGCGATCACGTCGTGACGTCCGACGGCGTCAATGCCGCGTTCTTTGCGCGACAGCGCCCCTGGCGAACTCGAGAGCAGCCCGGCCGCCTGACGCAGCGTGAGACCGCGCCGGCATCGGAGCTGGCGCAACAGGGCGCCAGCCGCATGGTGAGCGCCCGGCATCCGTCCCCTCCTCGCGCTGTTTCAATTTCTGAAACGACAGGTGAAAACCTTGTCATTTCCTCTACAAGTCTCGATGGTATGATCACAGCGCCGATTGCCGCTGCAACGAGTCGGAGGACGCTGCAGAGATGACTGCTTCCAGCACGAGCGAAGCTGGTCGGCATCTGCATACGCCTGTGCAGCCGCCTGAAGGGTTGCATGAGAAAGGTTGACGCACAGACGCAAAGGTAAAAAGTATGGATTGCGCGACGTTGAACCTTTGCGTCTGCCTTTGAAAGAAATCCAGTAATGGCACATATGTGTGTTGAGCATATAGTATAGCACGGTGTTCGGGTGCAGGGGGGAGGCGGGCAGTCTGTGGGCGCCTGGAAGCCCACGGATTCGGGCAGATCGAGACGGATCGTCGCGGATTGGTCGCCTTCCATCACCGGCAGATCCGTGGGGATCCGTCGCATCCGTGGCAATCCGTGCTCGCATCACGATGTTCACACGCGCCACCCGCAAATGAGCGACGATCTTCCCGAGGAGGTTCGCCATGCGCCGTTCCGCTGTATGCGCTGCCATACTACTGCTCGTGCTCGTGCTCACCGCATTCGCCACGCCATCTCCGCTGCCCGCCGGTGCGCCGACGGCAGCAGCGGCGCCAGCGGCAACGGAGAGCGATGAACCGCCAGCGACGGCGCTGCAGCACATCGTGACGACGCAGACGATCAGTTTCGTGCAGATCGAGGCGGGCGCAAATCACACCTGTGGATTGACGAACGCGGGTCTCGTCTATTGCTGGGGCGCCAACCGGGCTGATCAGCTCGGCGACGGCACGGCAACCAATCGCCTGACGCCGGTGGCAGTGAGCGGGGTGAACGGCGCGGTCGCCATTGCAGCAGGCGACGCGCACACCTGCGCGCTGCTAAGCGATGGCACGGCCCGCTGCTGGGGCGCCAACTACTACGGCCAGCTCGGCGATGGTACGACAACCAATCGCCTGACGCCGGTGGCAGTGAGCGGGCTGAGCAGCGCAGTCGCCATCACGGCAGGTAACAATCACACTTGCGCGCTGCTAAACGACGGCACGGCGCGCTGCTGGGGCGACAACGACTATGGCCAGCTCGGCGATGGCACGACGACCGACCGCTGGACGCCGATGGCAGTGAGCGGGTTAAGCGGCGCGGTCGCTATCACAGCGGGCGGCTCTCACACCTGTGCGCCGCTGGGCGACGGTACGGCGCGCTGCTGGGGGCGTAACGACTCCGGCCAGCTTGGCGACGGCACGGCAACCAATCGCCTGACGCCAGCGGCGGTCAGCGGGTTGAGCGGCACGGTCGCCCTCGCGGCGGGCGGCGCGCACACCTGCGCGCTGCTACGCAACGGCGCGGCGCGCTGCTGGGGTAGCAACTTATCTGGGCAGCTCGGCGACGGCGTGACGATCTACTATCGCCCGACGCCAGCGGCGGTAAGCGGGCTGAGCGGCGCGGTCGCCATCACGGCAGGATCGATTCATACCTGCGCGGTGTTGGGCGACGGCACAACGCTCTGCTGGGGCGCCAACGAGTATGGCCAGCTCGGTGACGGCACGACGAGCGGCCGGTTGACGCCGGTGGCGGTCAGCGGGTTGAGCGGCGCGGTCGCCATCGCGGCGGGCGGGGAACACACCTGCGCGCTGCTAAACGACGGCGCGGCGCGCTGCTGGGGCTACAACTCCTTTGGTCAACTCGGCAACGGCGCGTCGGACAGACGCCTGACGCCAGTGGCGGTGAGCGGGTTGAACGGGGCCGTCGCTATCGTGGCGGGCGAGAGGCACACCTGCGCGCTGCTGCGCGACGATACGGCGCGCTGCTGGGGGCGCAACGACTCCGGCCAGCTCGGCGACATTACGACGACTGATCGCCCAATGCCAGTGGCGGTCAACGGGTTGAACAGTGCAGTTGCCATCGCAGCTGGCTGGGATCACACCTGCGCGCTGTTGCGGGATGGGACAGCGCGCTGCTGGGGTGCCAACGACTATGGCCAGCTCGGCGATGGCACAACGATCTACTATCGCCTGACGCCAGTGGCGGTGAGCGAGTTGAGCGGCGCGGTCGCTATCGCGGCGGGCGGCGCTCACACCTGTGCGGTGTTGACCGACGGTACGGCGCGCTGCTGGGGCTACAACTGGGAAGGACAGCTTGGCGACGGCACGACAACCAATCGCCTGACGCCGGTGGCGGTGAGCGGGTTGAGCGGCGCGGTCGCCATTACGGCAGGACGGAGGCACACCTGCGCGCTGCTGGGCGACGGCACCGCGCGCTGCTGGGGCGCCAACGACTATGGCCAGCTCGGCAACGGCACGACGGGCAGCCGCCCGACACCAGTGGCGGTGAGCGGGTTGAGTGGCGCGGTCACCATTACGGCGGGTGAATACCACACCTGCGCGCTGTTGCGCGACGGCACGGCGCGCTGCTGGGGCTCCAACTGGGAAGGACAGCTTGGCGATGGCGGCGACAGGTGGGTCTTGCCACAGACGCCAGTGGCGGTCAGCGGGTTGAGCGGGGCCATCGCTATCGCGGCGGGCAACCGGCACACCTGTGCGGTATTGACCGATGGCACGGCGCGCTGCTGGGGCGCCAACTGGTACGGCCAGCTCGGCGACGGCACGACGACCGATTATCGGACGCCAGTAACGGTCAGTGGGTTGAGCGACGCGGCCGCAATTACGGCAGGTGAGTATCACACCTGCGCGCTGCTGCGGGATGGGACAGCACGCTGCTGGGGCGTCAACTGGGAAGGACAGCTTGGCGACGGCTCTGCCGGTTACAGCTCCGTGCCGGTGACAGTGGTGGGATCGGGCGGGGGCGTCGTCACACCCTGCGCCCGCTTTGTCGCCGATGTGAACTACCCCGACGGCACGGCGGTCAATCCGGGGCAG
This sequence comes from Chloroflexaceae bacterium, assembly GCA_025057155.1. NCBI lineage: Bacteria > Bacillati > Chloroflexota > Chloroflexia > Chloroflexales > Chloroflexaceae > Chloroflexaceae bacterium. The sequence goes on along the minus strand of JANWYD010000010.1, from coordinate 5,123 downwards.
GTCTTCGCGAAGCGCTGGCGGCTGCAAAACTGCGGCACGACTAGTTGGAGTGGCTACCAGGCTGAGCGCATTAGCGGCGACTACGGCCCGGCAACCTTCCCCATCTCTGGCGCGGCCGGCGCGACCGTCGAGGTGGGGGCGACGTTCACCGCGCCGGCCACGCCGGGAACCTACCGCGCGACCTATCGGCTGCGGGGTCCGAATGGGCTGTTCGGCGATCCGTTCTGGGTCGAGGTGGTGGTGCGGGGCGAGGGAGTGTCTTGGCGTCCGCTGATCTTTATTCCGGGGATTATGGGAAGTAGACTTTACCACACAACCTCCCAAAGGGAACTATGGGTTGCGGAGATGCCTAGAGACCCCTCTTCGACGCGCAACCTGATCGAGAATATCCACGCACCCGACATAATTGCAACATACATGACTGGCAGTCCAATGAACCCGTACCAGAGCCTGCATACTTACCTGACCGAAACCGCAGGCTACAAGGAATACCCGCCCGACTTTACCCGTACACCGCTCGAGCGGTGTCAACAAGCAAGGTCAGAGCGCCAGACCGATATCACCCTATTCGTCTTTGCCTACGATTGGCGCCAGAATAATGATGTTAATATAGCTAACCTGAGTCAGTTCATAACATGTATCAAAGAACTGACTGGCGCCGAAAAGGTGGATATTCTGGCGCACAGCATGGGAGGATTGATTGCTCGACGCTATATCGCTCAATTCCCCAATCCACTAGTCGCTACGCTTGTCTCGATTGGATCACCTTGGCTTGGAGCGCCTAAGACGATATATACGCTTGAAACTGGTCATATCTTTGATGATATCCCCCTTTGGAAACAGCGGTTGGCATTGAGAGGCATCGCACAGGCATCGCCTGCAGTCGCTCAGCTATTACCCAGCGAACATTAATTTTACCCTTGGCGGACGTCCGTTTATTGAGAATGGCTGGAACATCAATGGTAATGGTACTGCCTACGACACGTTTGTTTCGTATGAAGATTTCGTCAACTTTGTCAATAGAAGATACCCCAATAATCCAAGAACAATCAATCGAGCCTTCCATACCCTCGATCAGGATGATTGGCGCCTGAGCGGGAAAGGGATCCGCTACTTCCATATTATCGGACTCGAAGAAATCGATAATACAATCGGCCAAGTACGCGCGACTGAAAGATGCCTTAACTCTGGTCTCGGCGAATGCAAGATAATCCAGCAGTTTGAGACTCTTCCAACTCGAGGTGACAATACTGTTCCTCCCCTCAGTGCGACGCGTATAGCGCGTTCTAATCTCAATGATCCCATCCCACGGCCACGCTCTGGATCGTCCGTGAACAAGCTGGTGATGGTGATGCTGAGCATATGGGGATGACGGCTAACCCCGCGGTACAGAGGTGCATTCTTGTTGCTTTGCAAGGTAGCGGATCTTGTTCGCTCCAACCCCCACAACAGTCTGTGGTTATCACCAGCAGCGTTCAAGACCTTCCGGAAAGTCTCCCCGCGAACTATCTTGAGATTATTGGCACGGATCGCGCGACTATCAGCGATGTCAATGGAAACACTACTGATACGCTGAGCGGCACATTGAGCCTTCCCGTGCCAGAGGTGACTCTCTACCGTCAAGTAGAGATATCATTCCTGTTCATTCTTCCGTCTGATCAAATCTATACTGCTACAATCAATATCGATACGAACCCGTTGATTATCAATTATCGTCGCGGGAATGCCAATACAACGACTGCAGCTACTAGGTATCTCGACATTAACTTCGCATCCGGCACACAACTCCAGCTCCGCATCACTCCGCAGGGCATCGAACCGCTGCGCGCCGACACCGATAGCGATGGGACGTTCGAGACCGGGGTTCCGCCCACAGTCGAGGTCACCGGCGCCGCCACCAATGACCTCGATGCGCCCATGGTGGCGATCAGCGCCGCGGGTCCGCTCGCTGCCAAAATGGTGACGATCACCGCAGCCGATAGCGGCGCTGGGGTGAAGCAACTGCTCTACTCGCTCGACGGGATGGCCTTCCAGCTCTACACGGCGCCGTTCGTCGTTGATGCGACGCAGATGCCGGTGGTCTACGCCTTCGCCGATGACAACGTCGCCAACCGGTCGTCGTTGGTGACGTGGCGGCTAGCGTGGCCGATCTATCTGCCGCTGACGGCGCGGTAGCGTGGCATTGAAGCGAGCATGATGAGGGGGTCACGGATTCGCACAGATGTGACGGATTGCTACGGATCGGCGGGTGGTGGATAGCCCTCGATCCGTGCGAAACCGTCGCGATCTGTGGAAATCCGTGTTCTCAGGCGCTACATCGGCCCAGAGCGGCCAAATCTCTCCACGGAGGTGCAGGATGGCTGATGATGATGTCCTGATCGATGCATCCGGCAGGCTGTACTACAGAGATTGGCAGGGCAGATATGTGCCCTACTTTGGCTTTATGGGTCACAAGAGAGACCTCGACTTCTGGGGCGAGCCAAACATCAAACACGGCTTCTTTGGTCCTGAACAAGCCCGCGATCTGTGGGGCTCGCCCATTCATAGCGTCGATGGCCAGCTGCTCTACCGGCGCCGGCGAGACTCGCCGACGGCTTTCAGTATTGGCGCATGCGGAGCATCGGGAAGTGATGACGCGACTGATAGCAACCACGTACCCGTACCCCCGCGGTATCGAGCATCGGGAAGTGATGACGCGATCGCAAACGTCGTTGTTTTCATGTTTTTCCTAGCTATCTGTTTGACTGGTAATGTTACTGTTGGTGGGTATGTTCTTTTTATTGGATCAGTCCTCCTTCTGTGCTATAAGATATGGACGGGACGCGAGTAGCGCAAGCCGCGGCTGTGTCTCGCCCTCAAGCGCGTCACCGGGATGGCGCTCGTTGCCGGCACTCTGGCGCTCGCAGGCTCTGATGGGGCAGTGCAGCTCTCCGGCGCGCTGCTGGTTCCCGGTTTCTGGGGCTGGTTCCGGCTCACGAGTCGCCTGCCGCTTCTCTTTCTCCCGCTCAATGCGTTGCTCTTCGGCAGCGCGCTCTGGCTGGTTGCGCGCCTGACCCGCGACGCCTAGCAATCGGTCTGGAGCGAGCTTACCCGCGACCTGCCGCTCATCGGCGATCTGGCCCTCGTGCTTGGCACGGCGCCGGTGGTGATGCTGATCATGAGCGTGGGCATGCGCCGCTATCCGCGGGTGTTCCGCGTGATCGACCTGATGGGGTTCGGGCTGATCCTCGCCTTTGTGATGACGCGAGTCTGGACCGGCTGGATACCGCTATGGGCGCAATGGACTGAGCCGCTGCCGCTGTTGCCCGCGCCGGGAGTTCTGATTGCCGCCGCGCCGCTGCTGGTCTGGCTCTGGTTCGAGGGGCAGAAGCGCTGGCCCACGCCGTTTTTCGCCGCCAATCTGCTGTTGCTGGGCGGGGCGCTCAGCCTGACTGCCTACCAGTATCAGCCGTTCTGGCGCGATGCTTGGCACCACTGGACGGCGGGAACAGCCGTGGCAACGATGCCGTTCGTGGTGATTGCCGTCGCGCCCGCGTCGCTCTGGACTTGGAGCCGGGTGAGTCTGCGCTGGCCCCGCATCTTTGCGCTGCCCAACCAACTGCTCAACGGCGCGATCCTCTAGCTGATCGCCGATCGCACCCGCGCGCTGTAGACGGATTCGTGGCTGCGGTTCTGGAGCGATGTGCCGGTCGTCGTCGATCCTGCCATGATACTGCTGGCGCTTCCGGCGACGGTCTGGGGCGTGCGGCGGGCGGGTAAACGCTGATCGCCGCTGACGCCGCTGGTGCGCCTGCTGCTGCTGAGCGTCCTCTGCTGGTGGCTGGCGGAGCGCACACGGTTCCTCTGGCAAGATGCCTAGAGCGACTTTGCGGGCAGCGGCGCACTCGATCCCGCGCTGCTGGCGCTTGTTTTCTTCCCGCTCCTCGTCGGCTGGGGGCACCTGCGCCAGCGCTGGACGCGCTACTTCCGCAGTGGACTGGCCTGCTGACCGTCGGGCAGGAGCGAACCGATCCGGCGCTGGAGGCGTTTGAGCGCGTGCGGACGCTGCTGGCGCAATGCGACGAGGACGCGCAGAGCACCCCCGGCTGGGTGCTGCGGCGTCTGCGCGGGGAGATCGTCGCCTACCGCAAGACGGACGAGCCGTACTGGCGCGTGCCCACCGGCACGCCGCCCTTCGAGAGCCGGGTCGGCCGGAGCGCTGTGCAGATCTACGGACGCGCCTGGCTGCGCCTTGGGCTGATCCGGTCGCTGGATGGGCGGCCCTCCAAAATGATGGGCGCGCCGCACCGCGCGACGGCTGCTGCCATCTGCATCGCGCGTTCAGTCTTGGCTGGAGCGGAGGAGGACGAGGAATGTTGAGACCTTCGCTAGGGTCTCAGCGGGGTCTCAACCGGGTCTCAACGGCGCGTGGCGCGTCCCGACGCCGCAGAGACCGTGCGTTGAGCGCTGAGACCTTCGGATGGCCTGCGACTCATGCGCGCGTGCGCGCGTGCGCGCGCGTGAGTCCTACCAGGATCGAGGTCAAAGGTCTCAACACAATCCAGCTATCGCTTGAGAACGCCATGAACGGCGTTGAGACCTTGCTGAGGACCCGTTGAGTGTTGAGACCTTTCGAGAAAGGAGCCGGTATGACCGCCGAGAAACTGCAGGAGCAACCGCCCATCGAGCCGCTGCTGGTGCGGGTCGAAGAAGCCGCCCGCATCCTGAGCCTGAGCCGTTCGACGATCTACGAGATGCTTGACTCCGGCGAACTGCCGTCGGTCCGGCGCGGCGCCGCCCGGCGCATTCCGGTCGCCGCGCTGCGCGCGTGGGTCGAGCGGCAGACCAAAATCGACCTTTGATGTGCTGCACAAGCTAGGCGCTGCGGTTTCTGGATGCACGCTTGATTATACGCACACTTGTACTACACTTTAACAGGTGAAATCACGCTGGAGGAGATTGCTATGAGCGGCAAACGCAGAGGGAATGGGGAAGGGGCGATCTATCAGCGAGAGAGCGACGGCAAGTGGTGCGCCTCTGTTGACCTTGGCTTTATCAACGGTAAGCGCATGCGCAAGGTCATCTATGGCGAAACGCGGAAGGAGGTCGCCGCGAAACTCAAGGCGCTCCACCGCGACTAGGTT